>JAXDMA010000377.1:0-5580 GCA_034666305.1 Vulcanimicrobiota bacterium | reverse complement strand
ACCGTCGTACCGTACGGCACGTCCAGTTCGCCCGTGTGCGGAATGACGCGGATGTACGCACCGTTCGGATCGGGTTTTGCCACGAATTGCACCGGTACCGGCGACGTCTGCACAGGCGGGACTTGCGCGATCAGCGCGCCGCCGGGCGCGACGTCCCACGCCGCGCCGCTCGAAGCGATGCGCGCCGGCCCGGCGTACGGGTCGGCGACGAGGCGTGCGATGTCGGGACGCGTCGCCGGCTTCGCGGCCTGCGGCGCCGCGCGGAAGAAGCCCACGGGAGCGGGGCTCGGCGTGATGACGACCGTGATCACGACCTCTTTGAACGCCTTGGTCGTTTGCAGCGCGTCGGCTTGCGAGAAGATCGCGAGACCGGCGAGCGTCCCGAGTGCGAGCAGCGCCGCGAAGTTGGTGCGTCTCAATTTCCGATCACCGTGTAGACGATGTAGACGTTGAACTGGCTGGCCGGAATGACTCCGGACAGCCGCAACTGGTAGTCGTAGCCTTGGCTGACGTTTCCTGAGGTCGCGTTCGACCAGATCGTCGCCATCGGCGGCGGGGAGCCGCCGGTGCCGGAGTAATCGATCCCGCCGGCGCCGCCTGCGATCGGCACGGCGCCCGTGCGATTGAACGTGTGCGCGGGCGAGAACGGTGAGTTCGTACCGCTCGAGATCAGCCAGAACAGCGTCTGTGCGAGCGGGAACGTCGCCGGCGCGGGAACGGGATTGCTTCCGTTGAGGTCGGTCGCGCCCTCGCCGTACACGATGAACCCTGCGGAGTCATTGGTTTGCACGTTGATCTGCGCCGCGTACTTGTAGAGATATTGGTAGCCGACCACGACGTTGCCGAAGTCCACCGTACCGCCGCCGAGCACCGCTCCGGCGCCGACGGCCGGCGTCGAACCGCTGCCCAGCCCGCCGATCGGGCCGAAGCCGGCCGCGTAGTTCGGGATCACCTGCGCGCGCACCGTCGGATTGATCTTGTACTTGAGCTGCGCGGAACCCAAAGAAGCCCCGGACGCGGACGCGATTCCGCTGGTCGCTGCGGTGAGGAGCAGCGCGGCTGCGGCGGCGGTCAGTCTACGCATCAACGTCTCCTTTCCGTCAGTTCGCGATCAGCGTGTAGGTGAGGGTGACCGTCGTCGTCGTGTTGTTGTTCACCGACAACGGGTTCACGGTAACACGATATCCCATGAGGTTATCGACGGGCTTCTTGGGAACCGGCGCGGTGCCGACCCAATTCGAAAGCGGCAAGGTCCCCGCGGTCGGCACGAACGTCGCCACGGTGGTCGTACGGTTGTACGTACCGCCGGCGGCGGCGGACTCCGGCGTGACCCACGTGCTCAGCTGACCGCTCGACGTCGACGGGTTCACGTCCGCCGACACGGAGAGGTTCCAACCGTTCGCGGAATCGGTGTAGACCGAAGCCGAGAGGGCGTCGACGAGATTGACCGTGCCGGTGATCTGGTTGAGGTTGATCAGCGGCAGCGCGCCCGCGGAGTTATACGTGCAGCCGGGGCAGACCAGCGCAGGCGTTCCCGTGTTGAGCGCGGGAGCGTAGACGCCGGCGCCGGTCGGGATCTGGATCGTCAGCCGCGCGTCGGCAACGATGCGCATCGTGTTCGAAAGGCTGTAGAGCGCCAGCGTGTTGACGTTCGCGGCAACGCGCGGATCCGGCGGCGTCACGTTCCCCGTCGCAACGGTGGAGTCGAACCGGAAAGAGGAGTTGATGTCGTACGGGCTGCGCGCGTAGAAGAACACGTCGAGGTTTTGCCCGACCGCAAGGTTGCAGCCGGAGAGCTTCAGCAGGCCCGACGTACCCGGCGTGCCGTTGACGGCTTGGACGAGCGAGTTGATGCCGTTGGCGCTGCACTTCGCGCCGGCCGCGCCGGCGCCGTAGACGTAGATCGACGCTGCGTCGAGCGACCACGGGAACCCGGTGTCGAACAGCTGACCGGACGTGTTGGCCCACGGAATCGCGATGCTGACGTCGGTGATCGTCGTCGAGCCGTTGTTGTGGAGCTCGTACACGAACCCGTTGCCTTCGGTGTAGTCGGACCACGAGCCGACGATCGGCTGGCTTCCGAGCGGCACGCTCTGAATCGGAGCGACCGGCGGATGCGAGGGCGCCGCCGTATATCCGCCGGCGAACGTGAAGCTCGTCTGTGCCGTCGTGTTCGCGACGACCAGGTTCGGGATCTGCGACCCGGTCGCTTGGACGACCGCGCCGCCGTTCGCGCCGACGACCGTCCAGTTGATCGGATACGTGCCGACGGCCGGCGCCGCCGCGTACTTGAAGTTGATGAACAGCTTGCCGCCCGGCGGCAGCGAGTTCGCGTCGGTGGCCGCGGCGCACGGTGTCGAGACCTGCGTCGCCGGCACCGGTGCGGTGTTGACCGCGCACAGGTCGATGAGCCACTGGCCGGGTGTCGCCGTGGGATTCGCATTGAACGTCGCGCCGTTCGATGCCGTCACGGATGTAATCGCCGGGTAATTCGCGCCGCCGGCCGGGGGAACCGTGATCAAGAGCTGGCTGACGTAATCCGGGTTCGGATCGAGCCCGGTCGACGCGTTGTCGAACTCGTACTGCCAGACGGCGTTCGCGAGCGTCGGCACGACCGCCGGCGTCACGTTCGCGAACATGAGCGCGGGGTCGAGCGAGAACACGCCGAGCTCGGTGGAGTCGATGTTCTGCGTGCCCGCGATCGCGTTGGTCTGCACGTTGGTCGGACCGACGTTGTACGGCGTGCCGGCATAGTTCGCCGTCGCCGCGATTTGCTGGAACGGAAACGCAGCCTGCAGGATCGGCATGTTCAGGACGAACGTCGCGGTCTTCCCGACGGGCAGCATCGCGCCGGCGACGGTGGTTGCAAGCGCGAACGCGTTCGGTCCCAGCGTGTTGTCGGCCGTCGCTCCCCCCGTACCGTTCTGGTTTCTGATCTTCCAGTTCGCCGTTTGGTTCACGCCGTTGATCGTGGCCGAACCCCAGGTCGGCACCAGCACGTTCGGGTCGACCGTCGCCGGCATCACCAGCTCGAGCGTCGACAGCGACGCGGGCGCGCCGTTGTTCACCACGATCAGCGTGACTTGGTACGTTCCACCGGACGCCGCGGCGTGCGTTCCGAGACGGTACATCATCTGGCGATAGCGCGGCGTGCCGAGCTGTGCGGCGCTGTAGGCGCCGACCTGCCACGAGTACGTCGCCTGCGTGTTCGAGCCGACCACACCGTTGCCGTAGACGTTGAGGCCGTTGGTCGCGAGGCCGGTCATCGTCGCGCTGACGGTGCTCGCCGCGACGCCGTGGAGCGGCGTGATCTGCGTTTGAAGCACGCATGCCGTCGCGCAGTTGCCCGTCGCGACCGCGACGGTCATGGGGATCGCGATCGTCGCATCGGGTGCGAGCGCCTGGCCGGGAACGCGCGGCGTGAGGACGACCGTCCGCGCGTTCGGGTTCGTGATGTCCCACGTCTGCCCGAGCGAGTCGATCGCCGTCGTGATCCCGGCCTGCCGGCCGAGGGTGACGAAGTTGCCGGTATCGTTGTTGATGGTAATCAACTTGATCGAGTCGCCGTTCCATGCGCCGTACAGCGTTCCCGCGTCGTTACGCAACGTCGTCGTGACGTTCGTCGCGAGGTTTGCAGCATTCGCGTTTACGTACGCGCCGGCGGGGTTCGTCCACTGGAACTGCCCCGAGTACGACACGACGCGGAACGACTTCGAGCCGACGACCGTGCCCGCCGCGACGTCGTACAGCTGCGCGGTGTAGACGTTCGGCGCGAACGGCGTCTGCGTGGCACCGAATGACGTGAAGTTTCCCGTGTTGATCGGGAACGCGAGCTTTTGCGCACCGGTCGACGTGCTGGCCGCGGTGAACTGGAACGGGAGCGAGAACGCCTGCGGCTTTCCGAAGTACGGGGTCCCGTCCGTCGTCGTGGAGCTGAGCACGACGCCGTTTCCGTTGCTGATCGTGATACGGTACACGCGGCCGCTTACGACGCCGCTCGCCTGATACGTCAGCCCCTGAACCGATTGCTCCTGAACCAGGCCGGCGGCGCCTGGCGTACCCAAGATGCCGTCCGTTGCGAAGGTGTCGTTGAGGTTCACGCCGGTGGTCGCGCCGTTGTACGGGATGAGCGGACTCCACGTCACCGTCGAGGGATTCAGCGAGTACTGCTGCGTCGAGATCAGGTCGTTGGTCGTGGCGTCGTAGAGCTGGACGGTTTGGGTGCCGGCCGCGTTGTTGCCGTTGGCCGGCGTCGCATACTGCCCGGTCAGCTGCTGCACCGTCGGAAGAATTCCGGTCGCGCCCGACACGAAGCACGTGCCGTTGCCGAAGTTTTGCGAACCGGCCGGGATCGCGAAGACGCACGGCAGCCCGTTGCCCGAAGTGTTGACGAACCCGAACGAATAGAAGTGCGCGGGGTTCAGACCTTTGGCCGAAACGTACACCGTCGAGCCCGACGTGTAGTCGCTGGAGGCCGTCGCAAATCCGGGATCAGAATACGTATTGAAGTTCAGCGTACCGAGCACGACGGAATACGCGAGCGCTTCGTAGGCGTTCGTCGCCGTATTTTGTACGGCGATCGTCCACACGCCGGAATACGGCACGTCGGTCGCACCGCTGCGCGTCGGCCCGATCCCGGTGATCGGATCCGGCGACGCCGTCAGCGGCGTCTGGAGCGAAAGCTGCGCGTACCACGGTACCTGCGCGCCGCCGCCGCCCGTTTGCATGCAGCGGCCCTGCGCGTCGGTGGTGAACGTCGGTGCATAGCCCGGCGCGACGTAGTTGCGCGTCGACACGGTGTACGCGGTGCCGTCCGGCGGGAACACGAGATACCGGTACGTCGTCGAGGGCGTGAGGTTCTGGCACAGCCAGTACACGTTCGCACCGTACGACAGCGTTTGATCGTCGAGGTACGGGACCGCCGACGTACCCGTCAGCACGATGGTGCCGCCGCTGGCGGATTTGCGCCAGCGCGCCTTGTGCTTGAGCAGGTCGGTCATCTTCGGGATCGGCGGACGCGGTCCGGAGTACACGGAGAGCCGGCTTTGTCCGGCCGTGCGCATCGAAGCTGGCAGACGCGCGAGCGCAGTCGCCGCATCCATGCCGCCGGCGTCGTTGCTCGACCGCCGCGTACTCTGCCCCGGACGGGACGAGTCGCCTAGCGGGAGCGGCGGGGGCGTGGGCGCCCCAAGCGTGGCGCGAGGCCCGCCCGCCGCGCGTTGCGTCGATTGGGTCGACTGCGCGAGGGCAGCGAATCCGCCGGCGCCCAGCAGGGCGGCGACGACGATGGCGACGAGCGCCAGCGTTCGCGTCAAGAAAGGCATGCGATCTCCGGAATCCGTTCCGTTGGAGGGTGCGTTAACGCACCGTGATGTTCGCTTGGCCGGCGACCAGATTTGGACCGCCGTAGTCGACCATTGCGACCACGGAGTACGAACCCGGCGCGAGCTTCTTCCCGATCGCGTCGATCAGCCGTTTACCGGACCGCTCGACGAGCATTCCTTGCGGGAAACTGACGCGGTCCACGACCGCGCCGCCTTGTTTGATCTCGACGCGCCCGCTCAAGTACACGTGCGCGTT
>JAXDMA010000376.1:0-16449 GCA_034666305.1 Vulcanimicrobiota bacterium | reverse complement strand
GTGGTGTAGGAACCCAATGGATACCACAACGAAAACGAGCGTCTATCTCAAGACATGCCCCACCCGCGAGCTGCTCGACGGCATCGCCGACAAGTGGACGACGCTGGTCATCGGGATCTTATCGGGCGCGGCGGCCCCGGTGCGTTTCGGCGAGCTGCGGCGTGCGATCCAAGGGATCTCGCAGAAAATGCTGACGCAGACGCTGCGCGATCTCGAGCGCAACGGCTTGGTGGTGCGCCAGGTCTACCCCGTGATTCCGCCGCGCGTCGAGTACTCGCTCACGGCCCTCGGTCGCACGCTCGACGAACCGCTGCGGGCGCTGTCGGTATGGGCGCAGGAGCACTTGCCGCAGGTGCGGGCCGCGCAAGAAGCGTTCGACGCCCGCGGCCCGGTCGAAAGCAACTCCGCCGCGTAAGAACGCGTCCCGAAGTTCGATGTCCGTTCGATCGCCGATGAAGCCCCGGCTGCATTACGCCTATATCGTCGCGGGCGTCGCGTTCGTGCTGCTGATCGCGGCGGCGGGCGTGCGATCGTCGCCGACGATGCTCATCCAGCCGCTCGAAAAAGAGTTCGGCTGGACTCCGGCCACGATCTCCGCCGCGATCGCGATCAACATCGGATTGTTCGGCCTCATCGGGCCGTTCGCTGCCGGCATCTTCGAGCGCTTCGGCGTGCGGCGCACGGTCGCGGCGGCGCTCTCGCTGCTCGCGCTCGGCGCGGCGCTGTCGTCGCTCATGACGCAGCCGTGGCAGTTCTTTCTGCTGTGGGGCCTGATGGCGGGGGTCGGTACCGGCAGCATCGGCCTCGTCGCGGGTGCGACGATCGTCAACCGCTGGTTCGAAAAGAATCGCGGTACGGCGATGGGCGTGCTGACCGCGGCGAACGCAACGGGGCAGCTCGTGTTTCTGCCGCTCTTCGGCGTGCTCGTGACGCGGAGCGGCTGGCGCACCGAGGTGCTGTTCATCGCCGCGGTGTGCGCGGTTTTGGTGCCGGTCACGCTGCTTTTCGTGCGCGAGCATCCATCGGACATGCAGCTGCCGATGCTCGGCGCCAGCGAGGTCGTCGCGCCGCTGCGCTCGGCGGTCAATCCGTTCGTGAACGCAATCGGCGCGCTGCGCGCCGGCTTTCGCTCGCGTGACTTCTGGCTGCTCAGCGGCAGCTTCTTCATCTGCGGCGCGAGCACGAACGGCTTGATCGGCACGCACCTCGTGCCCGCGTGCGGCGATCACGGCATCGCCGAAGTGCAAGCCGCGGGATTGCTCGCCGCGATGGGCGTGTTCGACTTGATCGGCACGACGGCGTCGGGCTGGCTCTCGGATCGTTACAGCAGCCGCTGGCTCTTGTTCTGGTATTACGGCCTACGCGGGCTATCGCTGATCTTCTTGCCGATGGCATTCGGTGCGGGGATGTTCGGCTTGCCGCTGTTCGCCGTGTTCTACGGTCTGGACTGGATCGCTACGGTGCCGCCGACACTCAAGCTCGCGACGAACGTCTTCGGACGCGCCACCGGCGTGACGATGTTCGCGTGGATCCTGGCCGGACATCAGCTCGGCGCGGGCGTCACGGCGTATCTCGCCGGCCTTGCGCGCACGTGGACGTCGAGCTACGACGTCGCGTTCATCACGTCGGGCATGCTGTGCATGATCGCAGCGCTGATGGTGCTCTTCGTGGGCCGCTCCTCACGCGCCGCGAGGCCTCTAATCAGCCTGGCCTCCAACTAGCGCGGTAGAAATCGAGGTCGGATATGCCCTGTGCGTCATCGGCCGTATGCAGACGGGACCGATGAACGTAGCAGGCCATAGCGCGCACTCCACTACTTTAGAATGAATCCTTCATCACCTTTTGTGATGTCACCGCCAGTAGCTTCAAACGAGAGATCAAACTGGCTGGAACGGGAATCACAGGCGTCGGCTTGTTTTTCGTCAATATGGTAAAGAGCGAGTTGTGCAATTCGCATCCCGGGATACAATACAATTGGAATTTGCCCGAAGTTCGATAGTTCAAGCGTGATGATGCCGTTGTAACAAGGGTGAATAAACGCGGCCGTGGCGACACTCAACCCCTCCCGTCCCCATGACGACCGCGCGGTAACTGCGCCTTCCAAATCCTTCGGAAGTTTTACCCATTCGAGCGTCGGCACCAAGACTAGGCTTCCAGCATGGAGCGTGAGCGAGTCGCCGAACGGTACACTTATCCGCTCCAGTTTTCTGCGCTTGTTTTCCTCATGCGCAAGTCTTTCCGCAGAATCGTGCGCTATGTATGTCCGCGGGTCAACGCTGATTTGGCCACTTCCGCGAACAATTAGCGCCATCGTTCCCAGTCGGAGATCGACCGATGCGCGTCCGACCTGTCGCGCCGGGTCAATGATCGGACTGATAACCAACTCCTTAGCGGCAATTCTCCTAAGGAGTTCGGTTCGCGGAAGTACGCTCATGTTGTTGCTATTAGGCCGTCCGCGCGGGGCGCGCTTTCCAATACGAGATGCCTTCCTGTTGCATGATTGCATGAGCACATAGTCTATTTATATTACGAAAGCATTCTTCGTCACGGGTGCCCATCGCCTCTGCCCAACTTAACCATCCGGCTAGAAGTACATGCCTGAAATCAACAGTCGTACACTCAACCAATTCAATTGTTGGCGCCTCTACTCCGTGACTTGCTGTGGTTGTGGCCGGGTATGCTCCAACCGGAGGCACTTCATCGCGCAGAGATTGCATGAGCTGGGACACCATTTCAGCATCCGGCTGAGGGAACGCGAGTGGAGGTGTTGCAAATTTGACCAGCTCGTCGGCCGCTTCTTGGATGCGCTTTGTTTGGAGAATCGAAAACGGCCCGCGGTCCCACTTCGAAGCAGTGGCCACAAACGCTTTGTCGAGTTCCGCGGTTAATTGATTTAAATCGGCCGGCGGCGATTGCTCCGAGTAAAGAAGGTTCAATGCACGAACTGCGGAGAGAAGCGCAACAGTACGCAGAGCGAACGGCGGATGCGACGGCACGAAGCGCATGGAATCGCTATTAAATGACGGAGTCTCTAACAACGTCTGGAAAGCGGGGAGGAAGGACGGGCCCATAATCAAGAGCCCGAATAGATCACAAAAAAGCTCTTTCGCCCACCCCAGCGCAAGTGCCGATAGGGATTCATCATCTACCCGCTCAGTGACCCCAAGGTGGGCTTTGCACCATTGAAAGAAGTCGTCCGGCTTGGTAAGAGTCGCGCGTCCCGAGGGAGTCAATTCAAGAACACTGCCCGAAATGAGCGTCCTCACTACGTTGCCAAGCGTTCCACCGTGCGAGACAAGTGCCGCATGACCAAATTCGTGTCCGATTATCGTATGCAGCAGGACGAACTCTCTAATGCCACGCGGAAAGACGACTGGAAAAATCCTCTTCCTGCCAACGCCTGGACTTTCAGGGTACATAGCGTAGCTACAGAGGCCTCCCTCCGCCTTGAAGAGGAACAGCACATTACTAAAGGCCGCGCTAGTTACATTTTTCAGCGCCTCTGCAAACGGCCATGAGAATTCTTCTAGGTGTGAGTGCTCGATGTTGGTTATTAGGATCGAGAGCCTGACTAGTTGGCGCCACAACTCAAAAAGACCAGACTGGTCGCCGTCTCGCACCTTGCCGATCAAATCGCATAGCTGTTCTAACCGGGTGCTGCATTCGTTGTAGAAATGTTCTGTAACGTCTTTTTTGCTATAGCGATAACGTAGTGTTTCCTGAAGTGCGCGGCTGACATTTTCCCATTCGAGCCGAAGGTACCGTTTAGGCGTGAGCATCCACGCGCGCTTCGGCATTCTTAAGCCGACTTGTTAGCACAGATAAAAAGCGTTCTGCCTCGGAAACATTTTGGACAAATTCGGGACTGCCTGGGGCAAGAAGGGAGGTAAGCAAAACATTCGCCCGCTCTACGAAATCGCCGATCGAGGATTTCGCTAAGACCTCTTCGTGAGTCTCTCTTAACACCGTCTCCAGGCACCTGAACCCATCTGACTCTCCGAGGGCATTCAGATCGTCAAAGTCAGCCCGCTCCAGGATGCCTGTTGGTTCGCGCTCATAAAAATTGTTCGAGCGGTACATGTCAAGCAAGTCGAGTATGCTCGCCACGCCGAGCGGGTTTGCGCGGGCGCCCTTTCCCGATCGCAAATCGTCGAGCAGCCCCTCTGCGATTAGCCTGTTAAGCACCACAGGATTCGTTGTCTCGTTGCACCGGCTGACCAACATAACCATTCCCCTTACTTACGATGGGACGGCAAGCCCGGCGGCGAGTCGCCCGATGCTTAGGTGTCCATTCCGTCTATCACGACATGCCTACTGGCTAGCGAGGTGTGATCTCTGAACGGATTTCCTGCAGTCGACACCCTAGCAATCTGCCGCGGGCCCCGCACCCTCTACCGTCGACAGGATAAGTGTATCATAGATATTTTTAGGCTTCTAGTGTTGAATGAGGTATTTTGCCACTATATGTTGGGGCAAACGCATGTTCCGGGGTTTCAGGCCCTCGTTTAGTATGCCACACTATTTCGACCGTGACGGACGAGGGCGAAGATGATAATAAGAAAGCGGTCGGTAGGCCAGCACCCAATACGACCAAGTGGCCAATTTATGTAAAGAAGAGCACGAAAGAGGCACTCGAGCAAATGGCCGGCTCGGGATATAATGGTGCAAGTCAAATTGCCGCTCGCTTGCTTGATCGAATAGTAGACACTTTGCCACTCGAAACTTGGAAGAGCGGGTCAGAGGGCTAGGCCGCCAGCTTGTGAGGCGTCGCCCACGCACTAAGGGCACCTTTCAGATTAGCGCCGGCACCGGAGTTCGATGTTTTCAGCATTGCTCGTCGACTAACGTCGCTATCGCGTTACGGATCCCGATAAGCCCCTGGGATCGCGCGCCTGAGTCCTTTCCTCGATCGGAAAATTCCATTAAGCTGCGTGCTTGAATTCTTCCGGCAGCGCCTCGCACAGCGAGGCCGTAATACGAATCGACGAAGAATCGGAAATCGATGTCATCCTTCGACGGAGTAACCTCAGGGGGTCGATTTCCATGCATTGCTGACCCACTTCGAACGCAAGGGATCGTGAATTCGCATCGGGTCTTACCTGTATCGGCGCGTCCTAAAAAGAGAAAAGTGCCTCTTGACCGGGCCCGTCCGGCGATTGTGGGATGCCCGCATCCTCGACTCGACAACGACTGGGCGAACGGGACTGGAACTAACCGTCCTCATGTCATCGCGCGATGACCTGAGCTTCTCGCCGTCTAAGCTTGCGCCGTGGCTTATGAATCGCTGGAGGCCTTTGTGCGGGCGCTCCGGCGCGCCGGTGAGCTGGCGACGATCGATGCGCCGGTCGACCCGCGGCTCGAGATTGCGGAGATCTCCGATCGCGTCGTGAAGGCGGGCGGCCCCGCGCTGCTGTTTCGCAACGTGCGCGGGTCCGCGTTTCCCGTGCTCACCAACCAGTTCGGGACCGAGCGCCGGACCGCGTTGGCGCTCGGCGCGAAATCATTGCGCGACGTCGAAGAACGGCTGCGGTCCACGATCGACCTCGGATTGCCGGCTTCGCTCGAAGGCAAGCTGGGGCGGCTCGCTTCGCTGGCGAGCGCCGGCGCCTCGGCGATCCCGCGGCGCATCAAGGGCGGCGCTCCGTCGCAGCAGGTCGTCATGGACCCGCCCGACCTCGCGAAGCTCCCCGTGCTGACGACGTGGCCGCTCGACGGCGGCCCGTTCATCACGCTGCCGCTCGTGTTCACGCAAGATCCGCACACGCGGCGGTTCAACGTCGGCATGTACCGCGTGCAAGTGTACGACGGCACGACCGCCGGCATGCATTGGCAGCGCCACAAGCAAGGTCGCGTGCACGCCGCGAAATGGGGCCGCAAGATTCCGGTCGCGGTCGCGGTCGGCGGCGATCCGGCGCTGACGTACGCGGCGACGGCGCCGCTGCCGCCCGTCGTCGACGAGCTCGCGTTCGCCGGATTCCTGCGCGGGAAGCCGATCCGCATCACCAAAGCGCTGACGGTCGACATCGACGTGCCGGCCGATGCCGACTTCGTGATCGAAGGCTACGTCGACAATGACGATCTGCGCGTCGAGGGACCGTTCGGCGATCATACCGGCGTGTATTCCGCCGCGGATCTGTATCCGACGTTCCACGTCACCGCGATCACGCACCGGCGCGATGCGATCTGGGGCGCGACCGTCGTCGGCAAGCCGCCGATGGAGGACGCGTGGCTGGGGAAGGCGACCGAACGCATTTTCTTGCCGCTGCTTCAGATGGTCGTGCCGGAGATCACGGACTATAATCTGCCGGTAGAAGGCGGGTTCCACAATCTCGTCATCGTTGCGGTGCGCAAGTCGTATCCCGGCCAAGCGCTCAAGGTGATGAACGCGCTGTGGGGCTTGGGACACATGATGATGCTCACGCGTTGTATTCTTGTGGTCGATCACGACATCGACGTTCACGACGTGCGCGGCGTCGTCTGGAACGCGCTCAACAACATCGATGCGTCGCGCGATCTCGTCATCATGCCGGGGCCGGTCGACGATCTCGATCACGCGGGCTCGTACGAGCTCGCAATGGGTCACAAAGTCGGCATCGATGCCACGCGCAAGACCGCGGGCGAAGGCTACACGCGCGACTGGCCGCCGGAGATCCGCATGGACGCGGCGACGCGCGAGCGCGTCACCGCGCGCTGGAAAGAATACGGCATCGGCGACCTCACGCGCATCGGCACGCGCGACCACTGGTCGGGGCAAGGTCCCGAGCGGCTCGCCCGGCTGCTCGCATCGGCATCGAGTTCGCCGGACGACATCGGGCCGCGCGCGGAAAAACTGAAGTGATCAAGCTCTTTCTGCGCGACATTCGCGTGGAGCACACGCTGTTCGCGCTGCCGTTCGCGTACGTCGGTGCGGTGATGGGCGCGCGCGGTTTGCCGTCGTGGTGGCAGCTGCTGTGGATTACGCTCGCGGTCGTCGGCGCGCGCACCGCGGCGATGGCGGCGAATCGTTACTTCGACCGCGACATGGACGCCGCGAACCCGCGCACCGCGAAGCGCGCCGTCGCGAGCGGCAAGCTGTCGCCCTCGGTGATGCTGTGGGCGATCGCCTGCGGGCTCGCGGTGCTCGTCGTCAGCGCGGCCGTGCTGAACCCGCTGTGTCTGAAGCTGCTGCCGCTCGCGGCGCTCGGCGCGGTGGGCTATCCCCTGTGCAAGCGCTTCACCTGGATGGTGCACTTCGTGCTGGGCGCCGTCGATGCGTGCGCGCCGCTGGGCGCGTACGTCGCGATCACCGGACGCATCGACGTTCCCGCGCTGCTCCTCTTCGTCGCGGTTACCGTGTGGGTGGCCGGATTCGACATCTTGTACGCGCTGATGGACGTGCGCTTCGACGTCGCCAACGACGTGCGTTCGTTTCCGCAACGCTTCGGTGAATCGAGCGCGCGCGTGTGGCCGGTCGTGCTGCACCTCGTCATGACGGTCGCGCTCCTCGGGGCGGGACTCGTTGCGCACGCGGGCTGGCTCTATTATACCGGCGTCGCCCTCGCGCTGGGCGTCACCGTGTACGAAGAGCGCTTGATCGCGCTCGCCAAAGACGTGTTCGTGCTCAACGACCGCGTGTTTCTCACCAACATGGGTTTCTCGGTCGCGTTCTTGGGGACGACGCTCGCGTCGTACGTCGCGCGATGATCCGCTCGGAGTTTCTCGCCGGGCTCGGCGCCGCCGGCGCAGCGCCCATCATCCAGCCGTACACGGCGACGCTGCGCTTCTCGGTCGTGTGCCCGCAGAGCGGGCCCGACGCGCGCATCGGCCGCCAACTGCTCGACGGCGTGCGCGGCGCCACCGACGAGATCAACCGCACGCGGCCCTCGTTCGAGCCGGTGCTCTTGTTCACCGCGTACGACGACCACAACACGCCAGCCGACGCGACGGTGCAAGCCGCGTTTGCCACCGGCTCGCCCGACGTGATGGCGGTGATCGGCCACATCAGCACCTCGACGACGCTCGTCACCGAATCCGTGTACGCGAACGCACAGGTTCCGCTCATCGTGCCGACCGTTACCGACGACCGCATCACCGCGCGCGGCTACCGCAACGTGTTCCGGCTGCCCACCAAAGACTCCGACGAGGGCAGTCTCGTCGCCGCCTACGCGATCAAGACCGGTTCGAAGGCGCCGCACGTCGTGACGCAGGAGACGGATTACGGGCCGGACGTCGCGACCTCGTTCGTGCGCCGCGCGAGCGCGCTGCACGTCAGCACGGAAGCGACCGTGTTCTCCGTCGACAAACCCGACTTCGCCAAAGCCGCGAACGCGGTGCTGAGCCACAGCCCCGACTGCGTCGTGCTCGCCGGCAACGTCGACGACATGGGTCCGCTGCTTCCGATGCTGCGGGCGAAGGGCTATAACGGGCGGTTCGTCGGAACGCAAGGGTTCTTCGACGCGCAGACGCTCAAGCAGTACGCGAAAGACGCCGAAGGGCTCGTCGTGTCGACGAACGTGCCGTACTATCCGCTCGCGCCGATCGCGTTGCGCGACGTGCAAGAATACCAAGCGCAGCACGGCTCGCTCACGCCCGTGGCGGCGTTCGGCTACGCGGCGGTGCAGCTCATCCGCACCGCGGTGCGCCGCACGAACGCCACGAACCGCCTGGCGCTGATCCGCGCGATCGCCAACGGCGGGGCCTACGACACCGTGACCGGCTCGTACACGTTCGGGCCCAACGGCGACGTGCTCGATCCGAATTGCTACTTCTACCGCATCACGAACGGGAAGTTCACCTACGAGCGCCAAGCCCACCCCAGCGGTTTCATGCTGAAGTAGGGAGGCACCGTGACGACGCTCTTCAACGGAAGGGAGTCGCTCCGCGTCCGCGGCGAACGCGCGACGTTCGTCTTGACGCTGTGCTCGCTGCCCGTCACGGTGATCCTGCTGGGGCTGCTGCTGCAGCACCAGGTGAGCTGGCAAGAGATCGCGTTGCTGCTGATCGGTGCGATGATCTACGTCGCGTTCGCCCGCGGGCGCCTGCTCGGCGGCGGCCTGCGCATTCACGCCGGGCAGTTCGGCCACGTGTTCGCGGTGGTCGAAGAGTGCGCGCGCATGGTGCGCATGCCGGCGCCGCACGTGTTCATCCGTGACGACCCGTTCGTGCCCGTCGTCGCGATCGGCATCGGCGATCCGTACGCGATCGTCATCTCTGCGCAGTACGTCGAACATTTTCAGCCGGACGAGCTTAAATTCTTGATCGGGCGCGAGCTCGGGCACATCGCCTCCGGTCACACGCGCTACACCTCGCTGCTCAGCTCGAACGGCCGCGAGAACGGCGTGATCGCCGTCGCGTTCGGCGCGTGGCTACGCAAGATCGACTACACAGCCGACCGCGTCGGACTGCTTTGCTGCGGCTCGCTCGACGCCGCGATGCGCGCGATCGCGGTGTCGGCGTTCGGGGCGGTCGGCCGCAGCGTCGACCTCGGCGCGTTCGCGAGCCAGCTCAAGGAATTGCACGCAGAACCGTCGCTGCGCATGGCCGAATGGACCGCGTCCACGCCGTACGCGACCAACCGCATCGCGGCGCTGCACCGCTTCGCGCGCGATCCGCTGTATCAGACCTGGGCGCAGCGTTTCGCCGCAAACGCGAGCGGGCCGGCGGTGGCGGAGTCGCGCGAGCGGGTGTATGCGAGCTTCTGGCGCCGCATGGGCGCCTTCTTCGTCGACGTGCTCGTCATCCAGACGCTGGTGCCGGCTGCGCAAGCGGTAGGAACGAAGCTCACGTTCACCGAGGTCGACGCGAACAAGATCGCCGGGAATCCGAACGTTCCGTCGTGGCTCAACGGCATGCTGCGCGGGCTTGGCCACGGGCACACCCGGATCACATTCAACAACGATTTTCTGCTGTGGCTCGCACTGGGGGCCTATGCGGTGATCCTCGTCGCGCTCATCGGGCAGACGTTCGGTATGATGGTGCTGGATCTGCGCGTGATTCGCGCGAACCACGATCCGCGCATCGGCTTCCGGCGCGCGATCGGGCGATACGCGTCGCTCATCGCCGGCATGATCGTTTTCGTCGGGTGGTTCGCGATGTTCCGGCGCATCCAGCCGTACGAGACATGGTCCCGCACGCGGCTCGTCAGCGGGAGCGCGGCGATTCGCTAGGTGCTAGGTCGGCACGCGCGCGGACTGCGTTTGCGATTGCGTTTGCGTTTGCGATGGTGACTGCGGCTGAAGCTTCGCCTTCGGGTCGGGCTCGGGCTTCACGTTGGGGTCGACGTCCTGCGGCGCGACGCCGATGCGCGAGCCGTGCTTCTCGGCGTACACGCGCGTGAACTCGGCGCCGAACAGCAGGATCATCGACGAGTAGTACACCCACAGCAGCAGCACGAGCAGCGAGCCCGCGGCGCCGTATGCCGATTCGACGCCCGCTCTGCCGAGGTAAAGCGCGATCGCGGCTTGACCGGCGACGAAGCCGACCGCCGTCACCAGCGCGCCGGTCCACACGTCGCGCCACTCGATCTTCGCGTCAGGCAAGTACTTGTACATCAGGCCGAACAGCAGCGTGATCACACCGAGCGACACGACGACGTTGACGAGCGCGAACACGATCCCCGCGCCGGGAAACGGCAGCACGTGCGAGACGTACGTCGACACGTAGGCGATCACGGCGTTGAGCGCCGTCGTCACCAGCAGCAAGAAGCCGATCGCGAGCAGCATCCCGATCGACGCGAGCCGGTCGCGAATCGCGGCCCAGATTTTCTTCTTCGGCGGTTCGACGTGCCACACGGTGTTGAGTGCGTCTTGCAGCGCCGCGAACAGCCCGGCGGCGCCGAGCAGCAGCGTCACCCAGCCGGCGATGGACGCGATGAGGCCCTGATGCGGCTTGTTGTACGCGGTGGCCACCATGCCGCGCACCATCTCCGCCGCGCCCGTGCCGGCGGAGCCTTGGATGGCCGCGATCATCCTGTCCTCGACGACGTGGTGTCCGTGGCCGGTCCCGTTCGCGACGCCGAGCACGTAACCGGCGGCGGCGATGACGATGATGAACAGCGGCGCGATTGCAAAAATTGTGGTGAACGACAACGCCGCGGCGAGCCGCGGCGCCTTGTCGGCGTTCCAGCGCGCGAACGTTTCCTTCACCATCCCGGCATCGAGGTGCAGCGTCATACCCGGCCTATCGTACCCGGGTTGAAGCGTTCCGAGCAGAGGGTACGCTACGAAGACGCTCGCAGAGCGGAAGGAGACGGGTTCGCATGGCGGAGCACAGCGCGACGGTGACGGTCAACGCCCCGGTCCACCAAGTCTACGCACTCTACACGCACTTCAACGACTATCCGAAGTTCATGACGTTCGTGAAGGAGGTCACGTACCTCGACGACGTGCGCAGCCATTGGGTCGTCGACGTCGCCGGCAAGCACGAGTGGGATGCCGTCAACGAAGACTGGATCCCCGATCGGCAGATCGGCTGGCATGCGGTCGACGGCGTGAGCAATCGCGGACGCGTCACGTTCGCACCGCTCGGCACCGACCGCACGCAAGTGACGGTCGACGTCACCTACGATCCGCCGGCGGGACTTCTGGGCCGGCTCGGCGAGTTGCTCGGGGCCGGCGGTCTTTTCGAACGCAGCCTGCAGCACGATCTGCAGCACTTCGCGACGATGGTCGAACAAGCGCCGCCCGGCGCGCTGGATCCCACGTCGTCGTCGTATCTGTTTCACGAAGACAGCGCCGCGGCGAAAGGCCGCACGACGCTGGCGCAAGACGAGTCGATGGGTTTGACGGAGGGCGACGTCGATCGCGAGACGACGCCGAGCACCACCGACGTCGCGCTGGACGACCCGAAGAGCTAGGGCTTCGGCTGCTGCTGGTTCTCTCCGTCGGCCGACGCATCGGGGTCGAGCGCCTCGGTCGACGCCACGTCGTCGCGCTGCGCCGGCGTGATCTGGCGTTCTTCGGTCAGGTCATCCTGGTAGAGGTCGGGGCGTTCCATCTTCGGACCGTACCCCCGTGCGGCGGGCGGAAACCGGGCGCGCGCTTTTGCGGTCACGAGGTGGCGTGAACGCGATACGCATCGACCGCCTGGGCGGTCCCGAGGTCCTCCAGCTCACCGACGTCCCGGTGCCCTCCCCGGCCGCCGGCGAAGCGCTCGTCCGGCACTCCGCGATCGGCGTCAACTTCATCGACACCTACCTGCGCACGGGACTCTACAAGCGGGATCTGCCGTTCATCGTCGGCGCCGAAGGCGGCGGCGTCGTCGAGGCGGTCGGCGACGGCGTGACCGAAGTGAAGTTCGGCGATCGCGTCGTGTACGCGCAATCGCCGCATGTCGGCGGCTACGCCGAGTACAACGCCGTTCCGGCCCGGCTGCTCGTGCCGGTCCCGGACGGCATCGACGACCGCGACGCGGTCGCCATGACGCTGCAGGGTATGACCGCGCACTACCTCGCGAACGACACGTTTCCGCTGCGCGCAGGACACGTCGCGCTCGTGCACGCGGCCGCCGGCGGCGTCGGCGCGCTGCTCGTGCAGCTCGCGAAAGCGAAGGGCGCGACGGTGATCGCGACAGCGGGCACCGAAGCAAAGGCGCAGCTCGCGCGCGACGCCGGCGCCGATCACGTCATCGTGTACGCGGACACCGATTTCGCCGAAGCGGCGCGCGCGATCGTCGGCGAGCACGCGGTCGACGTCGCGTACGACTCCGTCGGTAAGGACACGTGGGAGCGCAGCCTGAGCCTATTGCGGCCGCGCGGGATGCTCGTCGTCTACGGAAACTCCAGCGGCCCGGTGCCGCCGGTCGAGCCGCAGAAGCTGGCCGCGGCGGGCTCCGTGTTCTTCACCCGCCCGACGCTGGTCAACTACATCGCGACGCGCGAAGAGCTGCTGGCGCGGGCCCGCGAGCTTTTCGATTCGATGCGCAGCGGCATGCTGAAGGTACGCATCGGCGCGACGTACCCGCTCGCGAACGCGGCCCAAGCACACCGCGACCTCGAAGCCCGCAAGACGGTCGGCAAACTGCTCCTGATCCCGTAACCGCCAACGCCGTGGATTAGCCGCCCAGGGTCGGTGAGCCCAGGTCGAGGTCGGCGGCCGCGATGACGCGCACGTCGGAGTGCGTGCGCGCGATGTCGCTCGCGAACTTCGACGCGTCGCCGACGAGCACCACGAAGTCGTCGGGCACCAAGCCGCGCGCCGCAAAATCACGCACCGCCGCGGCATCGACGGCTTGCACGCGGCGCGTGTACTCCGCGAGCTCCGAAAGCGCTACGCCGTACAGGGCGTGCTCGGCGATCGAACCGGTGATGCCGTCGATCGTCTCGATCGCGCGGTGGAACGAGCCCGTCACCGTCGCCTTGCGCGACACGAGATCGTCGTCGGTCGCGGGCGTGTCGACCAGCGACCGGATGACGGCGAGCGTGACGCCGGTCGCTTCGACCGCGCGCGTGTGATCGACCAGCGTCGACGCGGTGAACAAGCCCGGCATGCGGCGCACGGACACCGACGCGCCGGCGCCGTACGACAGCCCGCGTTTGACGCGAATCTCCTGGTTGATGCGGCCGCTGTAGCCGTGCAAGACCGCGGCTGCGACCGTCGCCGCGTAATAGTCCGGCGAGCCGCGCGCGATCGTCACCCGCCCGGCGACGAGCGCGGTGCGGCCGGCGTCGGGCTTGTCGACGATGACGACCCGCGAGCGCGGCGGCGGAATGGCTCCGTCGGACGGCGCGTCGAGGGGCGTGTCGGGCGCGCGCCACCGGCCGAGCTCGCGGTCGGCGAGCGCGAACGCGTCGTCGACCTCCAGATCGCCGCCGATCACGAGCACCGCGTCGTCGGGCCGGTAGAAGCGCTCGTGGAACCACGCCACGCGGTCGCGGCCGAGCGCCGCAAGCGTCGCAACGGTCCCCGCGACCGGATGCCCGTACGGTGCGCCTCCGTATGCCACGCGCTGCGCGACGAGGCGCGCGAGCGCGCCGGGATTCGCATACGTCAGCGCGAGATCGGAGATCGACTTCGTGCGCACGCGCTCGACTTCGCGCGGTGCGAACGCCGGCCGCCGCAACACCTCGTCGAGCAGCGCGAACGCGTACGGAAACGCCGGCGTCGTCGCGCTCACGCTCAGCAGCGATGCGTCGAAGCCCGAACCGGCGTCGAGCCGCGCGCCCAGCGCGTCGGTCGCCGCGGCGAGCTCCGTCGCGCTGTGCGCCGTCGTTCCTTGCGTCAGCAGCACCGCGACCAGCGCCGAGAGCCCGGCCTCGTCCTCGTGCTCCGCGGCGCTGCCGCCGCGCACGACGAGCTGCGCGGCGATCAGCGGCAGGTTGCGCTGCGAAAACGCGACGACGCGCAAGCCGTTGTCGAGCACGCGCTCGACCGGCGCCGGCAGCGTCGCGTCGCGCGGCGCCGCGGGCGCGGGAATCGCCGATGCCGTCACAGCGGAAAATACTCCACGACGGTGCGGTTCTCCGGGCGCAGATACGTGCGCGCGACGCGCATGACGTCGTCACCGGTGACCGCGAGATATCGCGCGAGGTCGTCATTGACGAAGCCCGGATCGCCGCGATCGACCGTCGACTGCACGAGCATGAGCGCGATGCCGCTGTTCGTCTGCCGCGAGCGCACGATGCTGCTCGCGATCTGCGTGCGCGCGCGGATCAGTTCGTCCTCGCCCGGCGGCTGCGCGCGCACGCGTTCGATCTCGGCGGTGAGCGCGCCGCGCGCATCCGCCAGCGCGACGCCGCGCGCGCACGTGACGCGCAGGCCGAAGAGCCCGGGCTGCTCGCGCAGATCGGCCGACGCGTGCGCGTTCGTGGCGACCTGTTTGTCGTACACGAGCGATGTGTACAGCCGCGACGAGCGACCCGCACCCAGCACCGTCTCGAGCACTTCGAGCGCGGCGGCGTCGGGATGTGACGCGGCGGGGATGTGATATGCTTCTTCCGCCGCAGCGAGCGGCACGTTCGCGGCGCGGTACTCGAACGTGCGCTCCGCGATCTGTTCGGGCTCCACGGCAGCGACGCGCGGGATCGCCGGCGCGGGCGTCGGGATCGGGCCGAAATACGCGTCGATCCAGCGCGACGCCTCGTCGGCGTCGAAGTCGCCGGACACCACGAGGATCGCGTTGTCGGGCCGGTAGTACGTCGCGTGAAAAGCGACGACGTCGTCGAGCGACGCGGCGTTGAGCTCGTCGGGGCTGCCGATCACGCCGCGGCGGTACGGGTGCACGGCGTACGCTTCGCGGTTGACGAGCTCGTCGAGCATGCCGTACGGTTCCGCGAGAATGCGCTGGTCGTACTCGCCGATCACCACGTCGCGTTCGGTCGCGAAGTTCGCCGCGTTCACGTCGAGCGACGCGAGCCGGTCCGCCTCCGCCCACAGCAGGCGCTCGAGGTGGTTCGACGGCACGACCTCGTAGTAGTTCGTGATGTCTTCGGACGTGAACGCGTTGTTGAAGCCGCCGACATCCTCGGTGAGCCGGTCGATCGTCTCGGGCGCCGTGCGCGACGTGCCTTTGAACATCAAGTGCTCGAAGAGATGCGCGAACCCCGAGCGGCCGGGCGGGTCGTCCTTGCCGCCCACCCGGTAGGCGACGTTGATCGCGACCGACGGCACCCGGCGGTTGACGACGAGGATGGCGCGCAGACCGTTGGCGAGCGTGCGATCGACGTAGCTGATGGGCGCGACGTCGATGGCGATGGCGGGGATGGTCGGTAAAGCGGACACGGGCTCTCGATTCATCCCCACACGTCGCCTCGGCACCTCTTGTGAGCGCCATCGGCGCCGCTTGTGAGCGCCAACGGCGCCCCTTGTGAGCGCCATCGGCGCCGCTTGTAAGCGCCAACGGCGCCGCCTTCGAATTCGGATTTGACAATCGAACATATGTTCGATAGAGTTAGCGTCCCATGGGCGTCGATCCGGCTTTTGCGGCCCTGCGCGACCGTCTCGACCGCCGTCACCGCGAGGCGACGGCGGCGGCGTTCGCGCTCGGCGACGAAGCACTGGTCCGGACCGGGATCCCCGCGCTGGACGCCGCACTGGGGGGCGGTTTTCCGCGCGGGACGATCGGTACGCTGGAGGGGCCGCCGAGCTCCGGACGGAGCGCGCTCGCCGCGCGGCTCCTGGGGGCGGCGACGCGGCGCGGGCTGGGAGCAATCGTTGGGGTGCGCTTGTTCCCGCCCGCGCTCGCAGCGGCGGGCGTCCGGCTCGAGCGGCTGCTGATCGTTCAAGCCGAGGAGCCGGCGGAGATCGCGCGCGCGGCCGACATCGTGGTCCGCTCGGGCGCCTTCACCGTGGTGGGGATCCCGACGCTGCCGAGCGGGCGCGGCACGGGCTCCGCCGCGTGGACGCGCCTCGCGAGCCTGACGCATCGCGCGAACGCGCTGCTCGTTGCGCTCGGCGACGAGGCGTCGGCGGAGCTGCGCTACTTCGCGTCGGTGCGCCTCGCGACGACGATCGAATGCGTGCGCTGGAACGGCCC
>JAXDMA010000375.1:0-6939 GCA_034666305.1 Vulcanimicrobiota bacterium | reverse complement strand
ATCTCCGTTCACGGTGCCGTCGTGCACCATGAGACCGCCTTCAACCAGAGCATCGCCGTTCACGTCGCCGGCTACGAAGGCGACGCCGCCGACGTACACGTGCAGGTTGCCGCTGAGGTCGCCCGCGATCTTGAGCTGGCCGCCCGATTCGACGACGACGTCGCCCGACACGCCGCCGTTGATCTGCGCGACGGCGTTCGCGCGCACCGTGACGTCGCCCGAAACTTCGCCGTCGATGCGCACCGCCGAGCCCGCCTCGACGTTCACGTCGCCGGAGACGTCGCCCGCAACGTGCGCCGCCGCCGCGCAGGTGAGAACCGAGCCGCCGGCAGCGGCGAAGCCCGCCCTGCGGAGGTACTGCTCGAAGAACTGGTCCGCCGATGAGGCCATGCAAACGCTCCGTTCGAAGGTTGAACGCCGCATGTACGTTCGGTCCGGCGGGCGAGTTTCGCGGGGACGAAGCGAGGGCTGAGCGTGCGCGCCGGCCAACGGCACCACCTCGTGATATCCGCGACCGACGTCCTCGTCCGCAACGCCATCGCCCATGAAGCCGGCTTTGAAGGCCCACGCGCGGTCATCCCGAGCAAGCACGTCGCGATCGTGACGTGCATGGACTCGCGGATCGACAACTTCCGGATCTTCGGGCTCGCCTCAGGCGAGGCGCACATCTTGCGCAACGCCGGCGGCTTGGTCACCGACGACGTTTTGCGCTCGCTCGTGCTCTCGCAGCGGTTGCTGGAGACGCGCGAGGTCATTCTCATGCACCATACCAATTGCGGCCTGCACGGGACCGACGAGCCGGCGCTGCGCGCGACGATCGCCGCCGAGACCGGTCACGAGCCGCCCTACGCGTTCGGCGCGTTCGAGGACCTCGACGAAGC
Organism: Vulcanimicrobiota bacterium; assembly: GCA_034666305.1. GTDB lineage: Bacteria > Vulcanimicrobiota > Vulcanimicrobiia > Vulcanimicrobiales > Vulcanimicrobiaceae > Vulcanimicrobium. Next base: position 6,058 of record JAXDMA010000375.1, on the reverse strand, counting down.
GGTGCGCACCGCGATCGCGCGCGTCAGGGCGCATCCGTTCTTGCCGCACCGCGACAACGTGCGCGGCTTCGTCTACGACGTCGAGACGGGGCATCTGCGGGAAATCCCCGTTTAGGCGGCGCCGAGCCGCTCCAGAAAAAGCGTCGGCCGGTCGTTGAACAGCGTGCGTTCGAACACGTCGTAGCCGCACTTGTGCGCGACCCGAATCGACGCAAGGTTGTCCACGTCGATCAAACACACGGTCCGCGCCGCCGATCCGAACCGGACGTCACCCCAGCCGACGGCCGCGCGAACCGCCTCGGTCGCATAGCCTTGCCCGTGAAAAGGCGCTGCGAGCGCCCACCCCAATTCCGGCGCGTCTTTCATCGACGGCGCGATGTCGCGCCGGAAATTCGCGAAGCCGAGCTCGCCGGCGAAGATCCCGGTCGATTTTTCCTCGAGCACCCAATAGCCGAAGCCCATCAACGCCCAATGGCCCGCGTAGTGCATCAACCGCGACCACGCCTGCTGCTCCGTCGACGGTTTGCCGCCGATGTAGCGGACCACGGCGGGATCGGACCACATCGCGAAACTCGCATCGAAATCCGCGGCCCGGTGCGGGCGCAGCGTGAGCCGAGCCGTTTCCACGATCGGAGCGTTCGCGCCGGGCGGTTCTGACATGCCGGCTACTTTCGAAAAGCGGCGGCGGAAAAGCCTTGCGCGCCCACAATGAACCACGCATGGACATCAACCGCCAAGTCGTCCTCGCCGCGCGCCCCGACGGCATTCCGCAAGCGCAGCACTTTCGCATCGTCGAGAGCGCGGTTCCGCAACCCGGCCCGGGGCAGCTGCTCGTCAGAAACCGCTTCCTCGGCGTCGAGCCCGCGATGCGCGGCTGGGTCAGCGCCGTCGCGAACTATGCGGAGCCGGTTGCGATCGACGCGGTAATGCGCTCCTTCGCCGCGGGCACGGTGGTGGAATCATACCATCCGGAGTTTGCCGCGGGCGATCTCGTCGTCGGGATGTTCGGGTGGCAAGACTACGCGTTGTCGGACGGCAGCGGCGTGCGCAAAGTGGCCGACGACGGCATCCCGCTGTCCGCGCACCTCGGCGTGCTCGGCATGAACGGCATCACCGCCTATCTCGCGCTGCTCGACATCGGACAACCGAAGGCAGGTGAGACCGTCGTCGTTTCGACCGCGGCGGGCGCCGTCGGATCGTGCGTGGGACAGATCGCCAACATCCTGGGCTGCCGCACCGTCGGCATCACCGGCGGCGCGGCGAAAACGGCGCTCTGCACGAACGAGTTCGGCTACGAATCGGCGATCGATTACAAGGCCGTCGCCGACCTCGACGCCGCGCTGGGTGCCGCGTGCCCCAACGGCGTCGACGTCTATTTCGACAACACCGCGGGAGCGATCAGCGACGCGGTGATGCGCCGGCTCGCCGTCGGCGCACGAATCGTCGTGTGCGGAACGGCATCCGTCTCGTCGTGGGCGCCGTGGCCCACCGGACCGCGCCTGGAACGGCACGTCCTCGTCAAACGCGCGCGCATGCAAGGCTTTCTGCTGTTCGATCACACGGACCGGTTCGGGGACGCGATCGCGCAACTCACGCTCTGGCTGCGCGCCGGCAGACTCCGCTATCGCGAGGACGTACTCGAAGGCATCGACGCCGCACCGGATGCGATCGCGGGGCTGTACCGCGGTGAAAACCTCGGCCGCCGATTGATCCGCATCGCCTGATCTGCGGCCTCCGGGCGTTGACACCGACCACTACTTTGCGGTACAAAGTCTATATGATTCCGCGCTCCCGCGCCGCCTTCGTCGTCGCAATCGCCCTCACGGCGCCCGCGGCGCTGTCGATCGCGGCGCTGGCGTTGCGCGCTACGGGGGTTGCGGGACCGGCGGCGCTGATCGACGCGGCCTTCGGCGCGCTCGGCGTGTCGAACACGTCGCCGCTGCCCGTGCGCCAGTCGTGGTACTTCGGTGCGTACATTCTCGCGCCGGCGCTCGGCGCGGCCACCGCGCTGTTCGCAGGCACCGCATTGCGCCCGCGGCATCGATGGCCGTCGTTCGCGGTGACGGCCGTAGCGGCGCTCAGCGCGACGTTCTGGGTGCTCTGGTCGCTGGCGGACGCGTAGGCGCGCGAAAAGGAACGGTCGCCTTACCGGCGATAGACCCGAGCGCAAAGGAGGTCTTCTGATGATCCGACGCCTCTGCGCGGTTGCGCTTCTCGTCTTCGCCGCGAGCTGCGGTCACAAAGACGCGCAGTCCACGACGTCCACCACGACGGTCCAGACACCGTCCGCCGCCGCGCCGATGCGCGCGGTCGCCACCGGCGTGCCGGCCGCGGGCGCGGGCAACCCGCCCGGCTTCACCGATGAAGCTTCGGCGAAGGCGCATTGCGCGACGGACGAGGTGGTGTGGCTGAATACGAAGAGCAAGATCTATCACCTGAAGGGTACGCACTACTACGGCACCACCAAACAGGGCGAGTATGCGTGCCGCAAAGAGGCCGACGCAGCGGGCGATCGCAACTCGAAGAGCTAGAACGGCTGCGGCTCGCCCGCGTTATCGGGAAACGATGACGCCGGCGAGCCCGAGCAGTTTGGTCGTGTCGGTGACGTACACTTGCTGGGCCGGTATCGGGTTCGAAAGCGCGAGCAGGGTGACGCCGCCCGGATAGATCGCGAACGATTGGTTCGCGTCGAACGTCGCCGTAGCCGCGACGCCGACGGGCGGCACCGTGACGGTGGCCGCGCCCGAATCGTTGGTTTGCACGTTCTGGTAGGTGCGGCCGAACTGGAAGCTGGTGAACGCGTATGGCGGCGGCGCCGAGTACCCTACCGCCGAGGCCGCGAGCGTTGCCGCGAAATCACGAAACAGCCCGTCGAACGACGGTTCGCCTGCCGCTGCCGCGAGGGTGTCGAACGAAGCTTTGGCCCCAGTGAGCGGATCGTTCTGAATGTCGTTCTTGATGAAGCCGTAGCCGTGCCGGTCGGCGATGTAGCGCATGAGCAAATACGCGGCACCGTAGTTGCCTGGGCTGTCGTACCCTTGCGCACCGGTCATGCCGAGCACCGAGTAGTCTTGCGGCCGCCGCAGGAACGGCGCCGTTTTCTCGGCGACGTTCGCGATGTCGGTCGTGCCGAGCGACGCGTCACGGGCGAGCTCGGCGAGCCCCTCCTGGATCGCGGCCGGCGGCGCGTTCGCGCGGCCGAGGACGATCGCTTGATTCACGAACTGGATCAAATGCGCGAGCTGGTGCGCGAGCACTTGGCGAACCTCGTAGTGCACGTTCGCACTCGGCGCGAGCGACGCGACGACGAATCCGCCTTCGTTGCTCTGACGGCGCAATGACCCCGTGGTGCAATTCAAAAAGCCTTGCGCGTACGTGTCATCCGGGAGGAACTCGGCCCCCGCGGTCCGGCCGATGGTGCTCGCGTCAATGACGAGCACGTTGACGTATGCGAACGGAGCGGCGAAACGCGGACCGGATCCGGTGGGGTTGCCGGCGCTGTCGCAATACGGCACGCTGCTCGAACGCCCCGCCGCAGCGTCGGTATAGGTCGCCGCTCCGATCAGCGCCGTATCGGATGCGTACGCGATCTCCGCGTCGCTCGCAAAGCTGCTGCTTGCCGGCGAGAACGTGGCGAGGCTCGCGTCGTGCACCCACACTGCCGTGTGCGCGCTCGTCGAGACGAGCGTGAACGGATACGACGCATAGCTCACGGCCGGCCCGCCGCGGCTCGCGGTACTGCCCACGAAGAACGTCTGCTGCGTCCCCACCGGCGGCGGACCGGCGACTGCGCGTACGGCCGAGGCCGGTCCGAACGCCGTGCGGTCCTGGCGGTTCGAGGCAACCGCGCGACGCGCGACGTTCGTCGCGCGTGCAACGGACGACGCCGCACCGGCTTTGGTGTTGATCGTGATCGTTGCGGCGACGGACGAGTCGGCGGGCAAATCGACCGACACCAGGCCCACGGTCGCCGCCGTCGCGGCCTTCGGCACAATGCCCGACAGAAATCCGACGGTACCGCTCGCGCCGAGCTGGTTCACCCCCAGCGATCCGGGCGGATCCGGCGGCAGCGACACGTAGGTAAGTGCCGGCGGTCCGCCGGCGCCGCACGCCGCGAGCGCTACGACCGCACTGGTCAGTGCAGCGCGGAAGGCCGCGAAACGCAGAGGGAAGCGCGCGTTCACAGCCGTTCGCGCAGGTACCCGGCGAGCGCGTCCTCGGATACGCGATCCTGCTTCATGCTGTCGCGGTCGCGGACGGTCACGGTATCGTCACCCAGCGTCTCGTAATCGACCATGATGCAGAACGGCGTGCCGATCTCGTCCTGGCGGCGGTACAGTTGCCCGACGTTACCCTCGTCGTACTGCGTGCGAAAATCCGGGCGCAGCGCGCGCTCGATCCCGTGGGCGCGCTCGACGAGGTCGGGCTTGTTGCGCGCGAGCGGGAACACGCCGACCTGCACGGGCGCGATCTTGGGGTGGAAGCGCAGTACGGTGCGCTCCGTCTGCTTCTCGCCTTCGACGACCGTCTCACGGTCGTACGCATCGATCAGCATCGTGAGCGTCGTGCGATCCATGCCGGCCGACGACTCGATGAGGATCGGCGTGTATTTCTGCTTTGACGCCTCGTCGAAGAACTGCAAGTCTTTGCCCGAGTATTCGATGTGGCGGTCGAGGTCGTACGTGCCGCGGTGCGCGATCGACTCCAGCTCGCCCCAGCCCCACGGGAACAGATACTCGACGTCAATTCCGGCCTTGGCGTAAAACGGCCGTTCTTTTTCCGTGAGCTCGTAGAACCGCAAGCGGTCCGCATTGATGCCGTAGTCGCTGTACCATTTCTTGCGTGCGTTCACCCAGGTCTGGAACCACGCCATGTCGTTGCCGTCTTGCGGCACGAAGAACTCGAGCTCGGCCTGTTCGAACTCGCGCACGCGGTACGTGAAGTTGCCCGGCGTGATCTCGTTTCGAAACGACTTGCCGATCTGCGCGACGCCGAACGGCGGCTTCTTGCGCGCGCTTTGGTAGATGTTCTTGAAGTTGACGAAGATGCCCTGAGCGGTCTCCGGGCGCAGATACGTCTGCGCCGACGTGTCCTCCATCGGCCCGATCGCGGTCTTCATCATCAGGTTGAAGCTGCGCGGCTCGGTCAGCGTGCCGGTCATCCCGCAGTCGGGGCACTTGTCGAGCGACGCGATGTGGTCCGCGCGAAAACGGTGCTTGCAGTTGCGGCAGTCCACCAGCATGTCGTGGAACGCGGCGACGTGGCCCGACGCCTCCCACGTGCGCGGGTGCATGATGATCGCGCTGTCGAAGGCGACGACGTCGTCGCGCAGCTCGACGTTCTCGCGCCACCACGCTTCCTTGACGTTGCGCTTGAGGACCGCGCCGAGCGGACCGTAGTCGAAGAATCCGCCGATCCCGCCGTAGATGTCGCTGGACGGAAAGATGAAGCCGCGCCGCTTCGCGAGCGCGGTGATCTCCTCCATCGATACGCGGGGCTTGGCTTCTTCCACGATACTCACGCCGCGCGATGTTTCCGCGCGCGGCGCCTCTTGTCCGCCCTCAGCGGATCGTGCGCCACGCCTGGGGCGTACGGGCCACGAATTCGCGATGGATCTCGCCGAGCACGCGCCGGTGCGAGGCAAACTCAAGCAGCTCGGCCGCTTCCGCGAACGCCACCCAGCGGTGCTCGTCATGGACATCCGCTTCCAAGGCGACGTCGCCGGCGCCGGCGCGGGCGACGAAGAACGGCACGTGCACGATACGATCGCGCAGCGGATCGTAGAACGCATCGAGCTCGCCCGCCGTGAACAGCGCCGCGGCCGTGAGCCCGGTCTCTTCGGTCAGCTCGCGCCGCGCGGCGTCGGTGGCGCGCTCGCCGTCCTCGACACCGCCCATCACGAACGTCCACGCACCGGCGAACGCTCCATGAGCTCGCCGCAGCAAGAGCACCTGGGTTTCGGCGCCTCGGACACGCAGCACGACGACGGCGACCGCGTCGGGCTTGCTCTCGGCTTTCAGCTGGCTCTTGCTCGCGGCTGCGTTTCCGCCCGGAGCTG
>JAXDMA010000374.1:0-19148 GCA_034666305.1 Vulcanimicrobiota bacterium | reverse complement strand
GTACCGTCTACGTCTCATCGATCAACGGCACGCCCTGCAGCAGCGCTGCGCTCGCGCCGAGCGGTGGCGCTTGCCCGATCGCCGGCGGCGCTTGGTACTACATCGATGCGACGAACCAGGTCGTGTTCACCTCGCCGCTGCCGGTCGGCTCGACCGTACAGATCACCTACGTCGGCCTGACCTACAACAACAACTCCCAGTACCAGCGCTACCACTTCAACGCGCGGGTCAACCAGAAGATCAAGGGTCTGCCGGGCGCCGAGATCGGCCTTTCGGTCAGCCGCATCTTCGATTTCGCCGACGTCAGCACGTCGCAGGGCCAAACGTTCTTCCAGTCGGCGCCCAACGGCAGCCCGGCCGGTAACGGATACGGCGCCATCAGCGACACGGTGTTCGGAATCGACGCGCAGCTGCCGCTGTCGTTCATCACGCTGGGCAGCGACCGCACGAACCACCCGGTGCTCTTCGGCGAAGGCGCGTACAGCAAGTTCACGCCGGACTTCTACAACACGCCGGCCATCACCGACAGCGCGCTGGTCGTGGGCCTGCGCCTCAAGCTGTCGACCGCGACCGCCACCGTGCAGTACCAAGCCGTCGGCCCGAACTTCATGGACGGCGGCCCGCTGCGCTACTTCGGCCCGGCGCCGTCGACGTTCCAGTTCTGGCGCGGTAACTTCTTCCCGCAGTTCTTCGGCTTCGGGAACAACGTCGCGATCAATACGACGTTCGACAACACCATCACGCCCGCGTGCGCAGGCACGGCCTGCACGCGGAACAACGCCGCGACGACGTACATCTATCCGGTGTTCAACCCGTTCGTCGCGAGCGGCCCGCAGTTCTTCAGCGCGTTCGCACCCAACTCGCAAGGGTTCACGGCGAACATCACCGCGCCGATCAGCATGGGCGGAACCACGCTCAACACGCGCTTCCTCGGGCAGCACCTTCAAGAGATGGTGCCAAACGGGTATGGCCAGCTCGCGTACGGCCCGGGCTTCGCGTCGAACTTGCGGTTGAAGTTCGACAAGTTCGAAGGCGGCGTGCAGTTCGGCGTGCCGATCTTCAACACGAAGGCGTCGGTCAATCTGTCGGCCTCCACAGAGCACCTGTTCCGCAACGACACGACGGCGTACAGCTACGTGCCGTTCAACACCGGGGCGGGCGGTCCGGACGCGAGCTCCGCGGCGGCGCTGAACGCCTACCTGGCGCTCCCCGGCAACACGCCGGTGCTGTTCTATCCCAACTTCGTCGACGAGTATCATTCGACGATCGCGGCCGGCCTGACGCTGCCGGTCACCAAAGACCTCAACTTCGGCGTCGCGTACAACACCCAGACCTATCACGGCGCGTACGGTACGACGCTCGGGCAGAACATCTCGCAGCGCAAGGACATGTACGACGCGACGCTCATCTACAACATCCCCAAGACGACGAGCTCGATCGGCGTACTCTTCCGCAACCAGAAGTACACCGACGCCGTGGTCCCGACGTACAACTTCAACCAGAACCGCGAAGACCTGAACTTCTCGATCCGGTTTTAGTTCGGCCGTCCGCCCCTTCGGCAAACAGAGTCGCCCCGGGACCGCGAGGTCTCGGGGCGTTCTCGTTGTAGGGGTTGTCGTGATTCGAACGGTCGTCGCGCTCGCCGGCCTCGCGCTCGCCGCGCTGCTCGGCGCGGTCCAGCTGGCGTCATCGGCGGCGTACGGCGACCTGGCCGTGCGCCCGTCGCTCCCCGCGACGCTGCACGACCGCGCCCCGGCGTTGTTCCGCCCGTTGCTCGGAAGCACGCGCGCACGTGCAGCGGCGGCGGTACACGACGGCGACCTCGCGACGGCCGAACGTCTTGCCGCCACGCTGCCGGACGACGCCGAGACCGCCGACGTCCGCGGCCGCATCGCACAAGCGCGCGGCGACCGCGACGCAGCGGTGCAGCTGTACGTGCGCGCCGGCGACGTGGTGCGCGCGCAGGCGCTGATCGATGCGCTGGCGGCAACGTCGCCCGACCTCGCGCTGGCCGACCAGGCGCTGCTGGTGGCGGCGCACCAGGATGACGCCAACGCCGGCGAGGTCCGCGGCGAAGCATGGTGGCGCCTGGGCCAATTGCAGGCCGCGGCGGGCTACCGCGATCCCCGCCATCGCGCGGACTTCTGGCGCAAAGCGGAAGCGTCGTACGAGCGCGCGCTCGACCTCGCACCGAACGAGGAAACGTATTTGCTCGCCGCGGGCTTCCAGTCGCTGGCGAACGGCGACGTGGCCGCCGCAGCCCGGTGGTACGCGCGTGCCGCCGACGTCGTCCCGAACAGCGCGGACGCGTACGCGGGCCTTGCCTGGACGGCCGCCGCATCGCACGACTGCGCGCGCGCGCGCGACAGCTTGGCACGCGCACGCGAACTGCGCGCGGCGATGACGGCCGCACCAGCGCTGGACCCGGTCGACGCACCGCTCGTCGGCCCGGCACTCAAACGCTGTACGACGTGACGGCTGCGCCCCAGCGCGTGATCGTCGCGCTCGATACGCAGCTCGCGGTCGGCACCGCAACGGGCGTCGGCGTCTACCAGCGCGACCTCGCTCGGGCGCTCCGCGCGGAAAACGTCGACGTGCGCGCCCTCTGCGCGCCGTGGCTGAATCCGTGGCGCTTCGACCGCCGCGTGCTGTGGGACCAAGTGCTCCTCCCGCTGCAAGCAGCGCGCAGCGGCGCAACGCTGCTGCACGCAAGCGGGGGTACGATGCCGTTCGTCCGCACGCTCCCAACCGTCGTGACGGTCCACGACCTGGCCTGGCACCGCGTGCAAGCCCACACGCGCGCATACGCACGCACGTACTTCGGCAAGCTGCAAGCCCGCGCGTACAAAAACGCGGCGGCAATCGTCTGCGACTCGAACTTCAGCGCAAACGAATTCCGCGAGCTCGTCGATGCATCGGCGACCATCGACGTGGTCTATCCCGGCGTCGACGAACGCTTCGCAGCGATCGAACGCTACCCGGATCCGTCCCCATTCGCACTGGTCGTCGGCACGGTCGAAGCGCGCAAGAACCTGCTCGTGCTCGTCGAGGCGCTGCCGTCGCTCCCGGCACTGCGCATCGTCTCGGTCGGACCACCGACACCGTACGCCGACGCCGTTCGCGCGCGCGCCGCCGAGCTGAACGTCGCAGATCGCGTGGATCTGAGCGGCTACGTCGAACGCGAGCAACTCGACGCGCTGTACGCCTCCGCTACGTGCGCGCTCGTCCCGTCGACGTACGAAGGCTTCGGCTACGCCTTGGCGGAGGCGATGTGCGCGGGCGTCCCGGCAATCGCCGCAAACGCATCCTCGTTGGTGGAAGTCGCCGCCGACAAAATACCGCTCGTCCCACCCGACGACATCACGGCATGGATCGACGCGATCAACACGCTGCTGGACGATCGCGATGCGGCCGCACACAACGCCGACGCGATACGCGAAGACGCAATTGCAAGATTTTCGTGGGCTACGGCTGCTTCGCAGATGGGTGCGATCTACGATCGCGTTGCGCGCTCGTAACGCCGTGTGGCCAGGGTGGGTGGCGGACAGTGCTGTGGCGGGGACGCTCCCGCCGCCGCATCCCTGCGGCTCTGGTCACTCGGTTCTCCGCTCGCTCCCGCCCTCCGGGCTCCGCTCGCTGCGAAACGCCCCGCCACAGCACCGTCCGCCACCCACCCTTCGGCACGATTGGGTGAGTTAGTAGATCGGCGACCCAGGCGCCCCAGGCCCGACCGAGCCGTCGTCTTGCGCAAACGTTAGGCGTAATGGGTACGATGAGCCGCCTTCCGGCATCGTCACGATGCGGATGCGGCGGAACGTGCCGGCGTTGATCGTCTCTTGCCAGATCTTGAAGCGTGAGAACGCTGCGAGCGCGTGCGCTTGCACGAGCGTGCCGTCGATCAGGAACGTGCCGGTTGCGCGGCCGCCGCGCGGGTTGGCGTAGAGCGCGATCGCGCGCGGACCGCGGGTCATGTTCACGATGACGACGTTCATCGATTGCTCCACGCCGTAATCGCCGCTGAGCGCTTCGCCTTCGCGCAGGTTGGGGAGCGGGAGCTGGCCGATCGGGATGTCGAGGTCGGCGCCGTCGACGTCGTACGTGCGCTCGAAGAAGAACGTCGGCACCGGGTACACACCGCGCGCATGCGGTGCGCCGCCGGCCAGGAGTTGCACGGTGTCGACGGATTGATCGGTCGGTGCGAGCGCGTCTTGCGCGACCAGCGTCAAGTCGAGCGGGTCGCCGCTGACCAGGCGCAACTGCAGGATCGCGCTGACGACGTTTGCCGCGGGGAGCGGATGGTCGACGAGGTTCATCGTCGCGCCGGGCGCGATCGTCATCACTTGGCCTTCGTTGCGCGCTTCGCGAACGAGGAATCGTTTGGTCGAGAGGTGGCCGACCTCCATCTCGTTGGTGCCGGGACCGGCGCTGCCGTCGATGATCTGCACGGTGGCCGGCGCGTTCGAGGCATTGCGCGCTTTGAGCAGGATGCGGCGCGCGGGTTCGGTGGCGGGGTTGAAGTGGTAGTACAGGAAGCGCTGTGCTTGCGCGCGGTCGAGACGCGCGGTGAAGAGGACGCCGTTGGCGGTGAGGCGTTCGGGATAGTCGCTCACCAGCAGGCGCGCGGGCTGGATCGACGGGAGCGCGGTGTTCTCGACGATCACGTGCGTCATGCCGTTGACGGGCAAGTAACCGTTGCCGGCGATCTGCGACGGGACGTTGAACTCGGCGCGATCGTCGATCTTCAGATTCCCGTGGACCGGGATCGTGTCGAGCGGGACGTTGATCGACGCGCCCGATCGCAACGTCGCGGCGCGGGTGACCGCCAGCGCGATCGCTTCGCGCAAATAATCCGCCGACGTCGGGTTGCCGGTGACGCGCAGCGTCGTCTCGTCGGCGACGGAGCCGGCCGCGAAGGCGACGCGGATCGGAACGTCGCGCGCCACGCCGCGCGAGTCGGTCACCGTGGCCGTCGTGGCACCGACCTTGACCCCGGTGACGTACAGGACGCGCTGCACCGGGTCGACGACCGCGGTCGCGACGGCGGGGTCGGCGATCGTGACGGTGATGGCGCCCAGCGAGCTGTTCACGCGTGCCGTCACCGTCTTGCCGGGCTCGACGCTGACTTGCGGCGGCTCGACGATGATCGGCGGCGGCGTCGGGGTGGCGATCGGGGCGGGCGTGTACGCGCCGGGAGTTTCCGCCGGGCCGGGGGCGGGCGTGACCGGGCTGCCCGGCACCGGCGTCGCGACGGAGCCGGGCGGATTGACCGGGCCTGACGGGGGCGGTACCGGGGGATTCACTTGCGCCGCCGCGGCGAGCGCGACGGCGCAGACGGCGGCGAGGCTAGTTAACGGCGCGAGGACGCGTCGCAAGTGACTCCTTATCGAAGGTGACAGACGTCAGGCGATCTTTTGCGCGGCCGGTTCCCGCGACACGGCCGATGCCAGGAGCGTCTTGTAGCCGACGTTCGGGAACAGCACGGTGACGAGGTCCTTCTCGGCGCGCTCGACCGTGCCTTGTCCGAACTTCGGGTGGTAGACCACGTCGGCGATCCGGTAACCCGACGACGTGAGGACCCGGTGGCCTTGCAGGCAGTTGTCGCACGCCCCGCAGGTCTCGGCATCGTAGTCCTCGCCGAAGTAGTTCAGGATGAACCGCCGGCGGCAGCCCGTGTTCTCGGCGTACTGCAGCATCATCGCGAGCTTCGACTGGTCGTACTTCTTCTTGGTCTCGTAGTTGGCGAGGTTGAGGACCATCTCGCGCTGCTCGCGCGCCGCGTCGGTCAGCACGTACTTGCCGCGCATCGCGTTCTCGATGAAGCCGCTCTTTTTCAGCAGCGCGATGATCACTTTGAGCTTGGTGAGCGGGAGCTGCGTGATCTTGCGGAGATCCGTGAGGCTCACGCCGCCTTCTTGCGCGCCGAAGATCTCCAGCGTGCCGAACACTTTCTGCACTTCCTCGACGTCGGGGTACTTCCCGGTCAGGAAGTAATTCTGCACGCGCGTGTCGCTCATCCGGTAAACGAGCACGCACTTGGACGGGTCGCCGTCGCGGCCCGCGCGGCCGGCTTCCTGCGTGTACGCCTCGACGCTGCCGGGCAGATCGTAGTGCACGACGAAGCGGATGTTCGGCTTGTCGATGCCCAGGCCGAACGCGTTGGTCGCGACGACGGCGCGGATCGCTTCCTGCATGAACAGCTCGTGAACGGCCGTGCGATCGTGTTTCTGCAGCTTCGAATGGTAGACCGCGGCGGGCAGGCCGAGCTCGTCGTGCAGGTACTTCTGCACTTCGAGCGCGTTCTTGATCGTCGCGGTGTACACGATGCCGGTTTGCTCGAGCTCGCCCTTTTCGAACAGCTCCTTGAGCTGCTTGAGTTTGCCGGCTTCGCTTTCGGCGCGCTTGACGACGTACTGCAAGTTGGGGCGGTCGAAGCCTTTGACGATGGGCTTGACGTTGGGGATGCCGAGCTGAATGAGAATGTCTTCGCGCACGGCGGGCGTCGCGGTCGCGGTCAGCGCGAGCACCGTCGGATGGCGCAGCTGGCCGATCACTTTGCCGAGGTTGAGATACGCGGGGCGGAAGTCGTGGCCCCACTGCGAGATGCAGTGCGCTTCGTCGACGACGAACAGCGGGATGGTGAGCTGTTGGAGGATGCCGACGAACGCGTCGTCCTCGAGCTTCTCGGGCGTGACGAAAACGATCTTGAGCTGACCCGACGCGATGCGCGCCATTGCCGCGAGCTCTTGGTCCTCGGACAGCGTCGAGTTCAACGCGGCCGTCGCGGTGATGCCGCGCTCGGAGAGCATGTCGAGCTGATCTTTCATGAGCGCGATCAGCGGCGACACGACGATCGTCGTCCCCTCGATGAGAAGTGCGGGCAGCTGATAGCACAACGATTTGCCGGCGCCGGTCGCGAGGATGGCGAGCGTGTCTTCACCGGCCAGGATGCGGTTGATAACCTCTTCCTGGCCGGGATTGAAATGCTCGTAACCAAACTTTTCGCGCAGCGCACCGCGCAGGTCGACCGTGGTCTCCATCGTTCCTCTCAGGTTGCCGCACGGCGCGGACGACAGGCGACGCCTCGCTTGGAAAGCGGGCGTCACTGGCGTTCGAAGCCGGTGCACTCCGGGGTACCCTCCCCGGCACCCCTTAAAACGCCGTGAACGGGAGCGGGGTTCCTGTTTGGGCCGCCCGCTCTTCGCCCTTCGACGAGCTCAGGATGACAGGCTCAGGACTAATTAGGAAAAACCTAATGGGGGTGTCGCTCTACCGAACCTGGCGGCCCCGGACGTTCGCCGACCTGGTCGGGCAGGACGCGGTGGTCAAGACGCTCACCACCGCGCTCGAAACGGGGCGCCTCGCGCACGCGTACCTGTTTTCCGGACCGCGTGGTTCCGGCAAAACGTCGGCCGCGAAAATTCTCGCGCGCTGCATCGAATGCGTCAACGGGCCGACCGCGACGCCCGACAACACGTGCGAGAACTGCGTCGCGATCCTCGACGGCACGGCGCTCGACGTGCTCGAGATCGACGCGGCGTCGAACCGCGGGATCGACGAGATCCGCGCGCTGCGCGATGCGGTGAAATTCGCGCCGGCGGCGATGCGCAAAAAAGTGTACATCATCGACGAAGCGCACATGCTCACCAAAGAGGGCGCCAACGCGTTTTTGAAAACGCTGGAAGAGCCGCCCGACTGGGCGGTGTTTGTGCTCGCGACGACGGCACCTGAGTCGCTGCCGCCGACGATCTTGTCGCGCTGCCAGCGCTACGCGTTCCGGCGCATCGCGATCCCCACGATGATCGCGCGCATGCGCGAGATCGCGGACGCGGAAGGCATCCCGATCGACGACGCAGCGCTCGGCGCGATCGCGTACCGCGCCGACGGCGGTTTGCGCGACGCGCTCACGATGCTCGAGCAGGTATCGTCGTTCGCCGGGGGTCCCGTCGACGCCGGTACCGTCGAGGCCGCGTTCGGGCAAACCGGGCGCGCGTTCGCGCGCGCGCTGCGCGACGTGACGCTCGACGGCGACGCCGCGGAGGCATTGCGGATCGTCGACGAGGCGTCGGACGCGGGTGCCGACATGAGCGGCTTGATCCGCGCGACGATCGCGGAATTTCGTCATTTGCTCGTCGCGCGCGTCAACCCGGAGCTGCTCTCGCGCGACCTCGCCGAGGACGACGCGCGCATCGCGCGCGAGCGGGCCGGCGCGACGCCGCAGTCGCGTTTGGTGCGTGCGCTGCGGCTGCTCGCCGACGCGCTCGCCGCAGCGCGCGGGTCCGGGAACGCGCGGCTGGAACTCGAGAGCGCGGTGCTGCGCTTCGTGTTGCAAGGCGAGGACGTGACGCTCGACGCGCTGGCGGCCCGGCTCACCGCGCTCGAAGGCGGCGAGCCGCCCGCGCCCGCACGGGCCGCACCGCCGCGAGCCGAGACGCCGCGCAGAGAAGAGGCGGTCGTCGCGCCGGTGCCGCGTGCGCAAGCCCCAGAACCCGCGCCCGCAGCTGCGCCTGTGCCCGTGCCTGCGCCGGCGCCGGCGCCTGCGCCGAACGACTTGTCGCTCACCAAGATCCGGTCGTTGTGGCAGAGCATTCGCATGCGCGCCGAGGGCGAGAAAGGGTCGCTGCGAGCCAGCCTTTCGCGCGCGAACGTCGCCGCGCTCGACGGCGACGTGCTCACGCTGCGCGTCCCGGATCCCCCGGCCGCCGAGGTGCTCCGGCGCGACGCCGCCACCGTGAAGAAGGCGATCGCGGACGTGACCGGGCGCAACCTCGACCTGCGCATCGCGCTCGGCGCGGGCACACCGCCGCCCGATCCGGGCGGGGCGCCCGACACCGGCGGCGCGAACGGCGGCGGCGAAGACTCCGACCTGATGCGCTATGCGCTCGAAAAGCTCTCTTGAAATGACGAGGACCGATTGAATCCGCAAATGATGAACCAGATTCGCAAGATGCAGGCAGACCTTGCGAAGGCTCAGGAAGAGATCCAAAGCGCCACCGTCGACGGTGCCGCCGGCGGCGGGATGGTAAAGGTCACCATGACGGGTGACTTTCGCATGACGAAGATCATGCTCGACAAAGCGGCCGTGGATCCCGACGACGTCGAGACGCTCGAAGACTTGATCGTCGCGGCCTGTAACGACGCGCGCGCGAAGGCCGAAGAGTTCGCCGCGAAGCGCATGGACGGCTTCAAGATCCCGGGAATGTGAGCAAGGAAGTAGACGATTTCTACCAGCATCGCCGGACCGGTTCAGGCGCTCATCAACGAGTTCAGCAAGTTGCCGACGATCGGCCCGAAAACAGCTGCGCGCCTCGTGTTCCACCTGCTCAACCGGCCGCGCGGCGACGCCGATGCGCTCGCGGACGCCATCGTCGCGCTGAAGGAGCGCGTGCGGCTGTGCTCGCGCTGCTTCTCGATCACCGAGCACGATCCGTGCCCGGTGTGCGCGGACCCGCAGCGTGACGCATCAATGATCTGCGTCGTCGCCGACGCCAAGGATCTGTTCGCGATCGAGCGCACGTCGGCGTACGACGGCCGCTATCACGTGCTCGGCGGACTCATCTCGCCGATGGACGGGATCGGCCCGTCGCAGCTGCGCGTGCGCGAGCTGGTCGACCGCGTCGCGGCGGACAACCCCGCGGAGATCGTCGTCGCGACGAACCCGAATGCCGAGGGGGAAGCGACCGCGCTGTATCTGTCGCGGCTGCTCGCGCCGAGCGGCGTCAAGGTGACGCGCCTCGCGTACGGTTTACCGATCGGCGGCGACCTCGATTACGCAGACGAAAACACGCTGGCGCGCGCGATCGAAGGCCGCCGGGCGCTCTAATCAGCTCAGGCGCATGATGTCGTCGAGCGCGACGTCGCCCGGTACCTCGACGTCGCAGTACACGCCGACCACGTTGGCGCGCTCCGCCGCGACGGCTTCGAGCACGAGCGGCAGCGAGTCGCCGTTCGCGATGTCGTACGTCGGCGTGACGCAGCGGCGGATCGTGGCGACGACGCGCAGGACGGCGCCGCCGGCGCGCAGCGCGGAGCCCACCAGGTCCGACTCGCGCTTGACGAAGTCCGGCGCCGCCGCGACGTACAGGTTGGGGCGCCAGCGCAGCGGGTCCAGCGGTTCGCCCACGAGCGCTTCCACGTCGCGCACCCACAGATCGAGCAGCACCGATACCGCGCCTGCGTCGAACCAGCGCGGCTGCGCGCGGTCCAGCGTGACCATCACGTTCGCGTCGGCGGCGTAGGACGCGGCCGTGACCGGGTCGGCCGTGAGGTGGAGCTGCGCGGACTCCTTGCCGCGGTACGGCTTGCCTGCCCGCGCGTGCGACGGGGTTTCGACCACCAGCGCGGCCGTACGATCGCCCTCGAGCCCGTCGGCGAGCACGGCCGCGCGCCGGAGCGGCTCCGCCTTGAGACTCTTGATGGGGTAACGCCACAGCCCCGCGATCCGCCCGACGTCCACGCCCCGGGATTCGCCCCGCGCGCGCGCGAACGCTTTTGCGGCGTGCAGAACACGGAACTCCGGCAGACGGAATTGCGCCCGTTGGGTGCGGGCGAACTGCTCGATCGTGCGGTCACGCTCTTCGTGCGCGACTTCGTCCCGATCGTCACCGTGCTGGCGGTCGTCATCGTCCCGATCGTCGCCCTTTCCGCGATCGTCGCGCCGAAATCGGGCCAGGTCTTCGCCGACCTCGGACGCATCTTCTCGGCCGCGGGGAATCGCGGCGCGACCGAGGCCGCCACCGCCGCCCTCTCGCGCGACAGCGGCTCGAGCGCGCTGCAGTTTCTGGTGTCCGCGGCCGGCATCGTGGCACGGCTGCTGATGTGGAGCGCGATCGTCGCGCTGGTCGCAAGCGCGTATGCCGGCTCGCGTATCACGTTCGGGCAGGCGTACCGCGTCGGCGTGCAGCGGTGGCTGCAGCAAGTGGTCGTCGCGCTGACGTTTTTCGTGCTTGGGGCCGTGACCGCGGTGCCGCTGGTGCTCTCGTACTTGCTGGTGGCCATCGTGATCGGCGTGCTGGCCGGCTTCAATCAGTTCATCGCCGCGGTCGCGGCCGGCATCGTCGGCGGTTTGATCGTGATCGGGGGGTTTGCCGTCGTCCTGTCGTGGGTGTTCATGATGTACGAGCTCGCAGCGGTCGCGGTCGTCACCGAGACGTCCAATCCCGTCGAGGCGATCGGGATCGGGCTGCGCCGCGGCTTCGCGCGCGGGATGCGGGTGCGCACGATCGTCGGCGGGCTCGTCGTGTTCGTCGTGAGCTACGTGGGCTCGCTGCCGCTGATCGCCGTCGCCGTCACGCTGACCGCGCTGACTCACGTCGACGTGCTCTACTTCGCGGTCCTCGGCGTCGGCAGCGTGCTGCTCGAGGGGATCGTCGCCGCATTCGTCGTCGTCTTTGCAGTCGATGTGCGCGTCCGGCGGGAGGGCTTCGACATCATCGCCGCGGAGCCGCCGCCGCTCCTGCAATGACCCCGCCCTGGCCGCACGGCGATCCGCGCGCCGTCGCGCAGCGCATTCTTGCCGACGGGCAGTTTCAGCTCGCGCCGCAGCAGCCGGGCGACAAATCGTGGCCCGAGCTGCTCGGTGACGCGGTGGGCGAGCTGTGGCGGCGGATGATGGCGCCGCTGGGACACCTGCTCGGCGACAAGACGCTCACGTCGGTGATCGGCATCGCCGTCCTGGTCGTGCTGCTCGCGTTCTTGGCGCTGGTCGTCGTGCGGTTCGCGCGAACCATTCGCCGCACGCAGAGGGCCCGCGCGCATGCCGCGACGTTCGCGCTCGACGCCGACGCAGACGCGCGCACGCTGCTCGCGCGCGCGTTGGCCGCAGCTGCGCAAGGACGTCATCACGACGCCGCGGCGCTGTTGTGGGCATCGGCGCTGCGGGCGCTCGACGAGCGCGGCAACGTGCGCTACGATGCTGCGCGTACTCCGGGCGAGTGGCGGCGCGCGGTCCGCGACCCCGCGTTCGATGCGCTGGCACGCGACGCGGTCGTCGCATTGTTCGGCAACCGCGGCGCGGACGCCGCGCTCGTGACGCGGATGCGCGCGTCGTACGACCGCGTCGTGGCGCCCGCATGAAGCGCGACGCGTTCGTCGGCGCGTTCCTGCTCGCCGTGCTGATCGGCGTCTCGATGCTCGGTCACCGGCCCGAAGGACCCAAAGCCGCGACGCACGCGAGCGTCGATTACAGCTTCGGCGGATATCGCGCGTGGTACGAGCTGCTCGCGCGCGAGGGCGTCAGCGTGGGGCGCTTGCGGCGTCATCATGACGCGCTGCGCGAGAGCAAGATCGACACGCTGATCGTCGCGTTCCCCGACGACGGCGAGGCGAGTTCGTGGAGTGCGAGCGAGCACAACGCGCTGCGCGCGTGGGTGCGCGGCGGCGGGCGGCTCGTGGACATCGGTGAGTGGCCGCCCGAGAGCAGCGAGGACCCCAAAGGCGAGCTCGTGTATCTCGAAAAGAAAGCCAAGGATCAGGGTGCGCTGCACGGGCCGTGGGCCGCGCTCGTCGGCTCGCTCGGCGACCGCGGCGTACAGCGCCTGGTGCCCGTGAAGCACGCGCCCGTCGACACGCTCCTCGCCGACCGCAGCGGGCCGCTCGTCGTCCGCTATCGGTACGGCCGCGGCGAAGTGATCGGCGTCGCGACGCCGGCGTTCTTCGAAAACCGCGCGCTCGGCCGCGGTGACGACGCGCGCCTCGCGTATCTCGTGGGTCGTCCCGGCCACGGCGGCGTGGTCGCGTTCGACGAAGCCGTGCGCGGCGACGTCGTCGAGAAGCCGTGGTATCGCGCGCTGGATGCGCCGGTGCTCGTCGCCCTCGCGGTCGCCGCCCTGGCCGGGCTGCTCTGGCTGCTGTACGGCATCATCCCGCTGGGTCCGCCGGTGCGGTTGCGCGCGGCGCGCGAGCCGACGTCGGAGGAGTTCGTCGATGCGGTTGCCGCGCTGTACGAACGCGCGCGCGCCCGCGATCACGCCCGTGACGCGCTCGTTACCGACGCGCGCCGCGCGCTCGAGCGGGCACCGCGCACGGCCGCCAACACCGCGCTCGCGGCGCGCGTCGCCGCAGCCGCAACGGCGCCGCTCGCGAACGACGCCGCGCTCATCGCGCTCGCAACAATCGCCCGCACCGCCCGACAGGAGATCATCCGTGGAAGCAGTCCCGACAACCACAGCCACGCGCTTGCGCGACGGGCTGGCGCGCGTCGTCGTCGGCGGTGAGCAGGCCCATTTCACGCTGACCATCGCCCTGCTCGCGGGCGGACACGCGCTGATCGAAGGTGTGCCCGGGACGGCGAAGACGCTGACGGTGCGCGTTCTCGCGCGGCTGCTGGGCGTTTCGTACGGGCGCATCCAGTTCACGCCCGATCTGATGCCGTCGGACGTCGTCGGTACGACGGTGTTCGATCAGCGCAGCGCCACGTTCTCGCTGCGGCGCGGTCCGATCTTCTCCAACGTGCTGCTCGCCGACGAAATCAATCGCACGCCGCCCAAGACGCAAGCGGCGCTGCTCGAAGCGATGGAGGAGCGCCACGTCACCATCGACGGCACCACGTACCCGCTTCCGCCGCCGTTCATGGTATGCGCGACGCAGAATCCCGTGGAGTTCGAAGGAACGTATCCGCTGCCGGAAGCGCAGCTCGACCGCTTTCTCGTCCGCGTGCGCACCGGCTATCCGTCGCCGGCCGACGAGCGGGCGCTGATCGCGCGCGCGGTGGGCGGTTTTGACGCGCGCGATCTCGACGCGGCCGGCGTGGGCACCGTGGTGACGAGCGACGAGCTGCTCGCCGCGCAGCGCGCGGTACGCGCGGTCCACGTCGCCGAATCGCTGCAGGGATACCTGTACGAGATCGTCGCGGCGACGCGCAGTTCGCCCGACGTCGCGCTGGGCGCGAGCCCGCGTGCCGCGCTCGCGCTCGTCGTCGCGGCGCAGGCGTCGGCGTACCTCGACGGCCGTGACTTCGCGACGCCGGACGACGTCAAGGACGTTGCGACGAGCGTGCTCGCGCACCGCATCATCGTGCGCCCCGAAGCGGAGCTCGACGGTACGAGCGCGGACGACGTCGTCACGCGCGTGCTGGCGAGCGTTGCCGCGCCGGAGACCTGACCTGCCGCGGATCGCGCCCCGCGGGATCGCGGCGCTGCTGGGGCTGGCCCTCGTCGCGTACATCGTCGCGCGCGCGTTTCCGTGGCCCGTCGCGCTCGCGACGGCGCTGCTGGCCTTCGCCGTGCTCGTCGCGTACGACGTCCTGCTGCTCCGTGGCGACGTCGAGATCGTGCGCATCGTTCCGCCGCGGTTCGCCCTTGCGCGGCGCGACGTGCTGCGCTACGAGATCGCGAACCGCACGCCGCACGAGCGCCGGATCGCGATCGTCGAGGCGCCGGCCGCGCGGCTCGCGATCGACGTCGCCGAAGCGCGCGCCGTGCTGCCGCCGCGCGCGCGTGCGGCGGTGACGATCGGCGTGGTTCCGCGCGAGCGCGGCCGCACGGCGCTGCGTTCGTATCATGCGCGCGTGCTGTCGCGGCTGGGGATCGTGGAACTGCGCCGCACCTTCCGCGTCGCCGTCCCGTTGCGCGTGATGCCCGATCTGTCCGGGCTCGATCGCAGCGGCGATCTCGTGGCGCGCACCAAGCTCATCGAGTCCGGGTTGCGCCGGTTGCGCCGGCGCGGCATCGGCGGCGAGTTCGAGAGCTTGCGCGAGTACACGACCGACGACCCGTTTCGCGCCATCGACTGGAAAGCGACCGCGCGCCGCGGCAAGGCGATGGTCGCGCAATACGAAGTGGAGCGCGCGCAACAGATCGTCGTCGCGATCGATGCCGGCCGGCTCATGGCGGCACGGCTGGGCGATCGGCGCAAGCTCGACTACGCGGTCAGCGCGGCGCTCGCGATCGCGGCGATCGCGCGGCTCGCAGCCGACCGCGTCGGCGTCGTCGCGTTCGCGGCAAACGTGCTAACGCGCGTGGCGCCGGGCGCGGGCGCGCAGCACAGCGCGCAGCTCACCGACGTGCTGTCGGATCTCGAGCCGCGTTTCGAAGAGGCGGACTACGAGCGCGCGTTCCTCGACATCGAGCGCACGCTGCGGCGGCGCAGCCTGGTCGTGCTGTTCACGGATCTGTTCGATCCGGTCGCGTCGAGCGCCGTGCTCGGCGCCGCGAAGCTGCTCACCGCGCGCCACCTCGTGCTCGTCGTGCTGATGAACGACGCCGCGATCGCCGGCGCGCTGCGCCGCACGCCGCAGGATGCCGAAGACGCGTACCGCGCCGCCGTTGCCGCGACGCTTTCCGACGAACGCGCGCACGCGGTCGCGACGCTGCAGAACCGCGGCATTCTCGTCGTGGACGTCCCGGCCGCGGAGCTGAGCATCGCCCTGCTCGACGCCTACGTGGACATCAAGACGCGCGGTCTGCTGTGAGCCCATCGCCCGCAGGCGACGGGTTCCGGTTTGAACCGGAACCCAGGAGATACGCCAGCAGCGCGACCGCGGTGACCGCGCCGATCATGTCGCGCGCGTAGATCGGCAGCCGCTGCGGCGACACGAAGCCTTCGATCGTGCCGGCGACGCAGAGCAGCAGCGCCACGCCCATCACCAGCGTCCCCGCGCGGCGCCCTGCCGCGACGATCGCGTCACCGCGTCGCGCGCGTCCCGGCCGCAGGTAGCCGCCGGCGAGAACGAAGCCCGCGCCGCCGGCGATCTGGATCGCGCTGAGCTCGATGACGCCGTGCGGCGCGATCGTCGCCCAGAAGTCGGGCCCGAAGCCCGCGTTCGCGTAGAGCGCGGCGAGCGCGCCCACCATCAAGCCGTTGGTGAGGATGATCCACGCGGTCAAAAGACCGCCCGTCATCCCGCCGGCAAACGCGGCCGCGGCAACCTTCACGTTGTTCGTGATGACTTCGGACGCGACGGTCGGCGAGTTCGCGCGGTCGAAGCCGAAGTTCGAGTCGTGCAGCGCCTTGTCCACGGGCGGCAGCGCCATGCCCGGCAGCAGCGCGTGCACGTTGGTGGGGTCGGCCGAGACCGATCCGAACGCGATGAGCGCGGACACGATCGTGACCAGCGCGCAGAACCCGATCGGCGCCCACGAGCGGCGCACCTCGCGCGGAAACCCGCGCACGACGAAGTCGACGAAGCGGCTCCAGCCGGTGCGCGCCGTGCCCACGTAGACCACCGAGTGCGCGCGCGCGGTGAGCCGGTTGAGGTGATCGAGCACGACGGGATCCTCGCCGCGCGTGCGCGCGATGGCGAGGTCGCTGGTCGTCGCGCGGTATGCGAGCGCGAGCTCGTCGATCTCGTCGGGCGGCAACTCGCGAACGCCTTTGCGCGCCGCACGATCCACCAGCGCCGCCAGGCGGTCCCACCGCGCGCGCCGCACCGTCACGAACCGCCGTTCTCGCATGCTGCACGGCTTTCGCGACGCCCGTGCCGAAGTCCAGCACCGACATGCTCCGTTCCGTCGACGTTCGCACCGGTGAGGCCGTCGAGATCCGCTACGAGCTGGCCGGTCTCGGGAGCCGCTTTCTGGCGCTGAGCGTGGACATGCTCGCGCAGGCTGCGATCACCATCGCGCTGCTGATCGCGTTCAGCTTCGCCGCGCCGGGGCTCTCGCGGCTGCCGCTCGCCGGCAAGAACGTCACCGCCTGGCTGATCGCGTTCGTGATCGCGCTGCTCTTCCTGATCTTCTTCGGCTGGTTCATCGTGTTCGAGACGTGGTGGTCCGGGCGCACGCCGGGCAAGCGCGCGCTGGGGCTGCGCGTCGTGCGCGACGGCGGTTTTCCGCTCGACGCGGGCGCGGCGATCATTCGCAACCTGGTGCGCATCGCCGAGTTCGCGCTGGGATTCTACGCGCTCTCCGCGATCAGCACGCTGGTGTCCAAGGAGAACAAACGGCTGGGCGATTTCGCCGCCGGAACGCTGGTCGTGCGCGACCGCGCCGACGCGGTGCCCGACCTCGACGCGTATCTGGCGCGCGCAGCGCGCACCGACCTCGGGCTGTCGGCCGACGACCGCCTCCTGGTCGACCGCTTTCTCGCGCGGCGCGCGGCGCTGGAGCGATCGGCGCGCGAGCGGCTCGCGGCGCGCATCGCCGAGCGGGTACGCCCCACGCTGCGAGTGCAGTACCCGCAGCTCGACGACGAGACGTTGCTGGAGTTTCTCGCGGGAAACTGACTTACGGCGTGCCGCCGTCGCCGTTGCGGCGGAAGCGCGCGAGGATGTCGCGCGCGAACGTCATCGCGCTCGCCTTCGCGTCATCGTAGACGTGCGCGGCGTCTTCGACGCCCATGTGGCGCCCGTTGTTGCGGTAGTAATACGCGACGCCTTCGCCGACGACGACCGTGCCGGCATACGCGATCGCCGCCTTGATGAAGATCCCTCCGACCGGGATGAAGCCGGAGATCTCGCGGGCGAGTGCGCGCCAGCCGAAGCCCCCGCCCACCACGGGCAGCAGCTCCCACATCGCCGAGAGATCGGGATCGCGGCCGTACGTGGCGCCGATGTTGAGCATCAAATTCATCTGGATCCCGGTGATCGCGAACATGTCCGCGCCCGAAGCGAACGCGCCGAGCACGATGCCCAACAGCGGAACGTGATCGACGACGGCGCTCGCGCCGGCGACCTTGAGCGCGTTCATCGCCGCGTCGCGCGTGAGCTTCGCGGCAACGGTGTCGCGCAGGGCCGGCAGGCGGCGCCCGACGGCGACCTCGATGCCGCGGCAGCAGTCGATCAGATGCGGGAGAAAGCGTCCGCGCAGCGTTTCGAGCGCGATCCGGTCCACGACGTAGTCCTCGACGCCGCCCGGCCCCGGGGCTTGCGCCGGTCCGCTCGGCGCCGTCACGTCGGGATCGACGACGAGCACCAGCAGCGGCAGCCGCAGCGGGGAGAGCTTCTCGAGCCCCAGGGAGTCGCGGTCAGTCGCGCGGCCGACGCAGATCACCGCGCGCGCGTCGGTCGTGTCGATGTTGCGCTGCGTGCCGAGCGATTCGAAGGTCGCCGCCGCTTCGGGCGGGATGGAGTCTCCCTCGTAGCCGGCCAGCAGCGCGGCGCGCAGCTCGCCCAACAGCGCGGGATCGCCGCACACGAAGAACTTGAAGGGGCGG
Source organism: Vulcanimicrobiota bacterium (assembly GCA_034666305.1). Lineage (GTDB taxonomy): Bacteria > Vulcanimicrobiota > Vulcanimicrobiia > Vulcanimicrobiales > Vulcanimicrobiaceae > Vulcanimicrobium. The sequence continues at coordinate 1,061 of JAXDMA010000374.1, read as the reverse complement.
CGAGCGCCCGCGTGCACCCGCTCGGCATTGAGCGAACCGCGCAGGCGCTGAAAAGCCGCGACGGCGGACATGGCGTTCACGCTACGCTCGTACCCCGCGCGGCGGAGGACGTTACGCCCCCGCCGGTCGCGGCCCGGCGGTTACGTGCGGCCGCGTGCTTCCTTGTCGGGATCGTCGGTGTAGTCGAGGTAGATCAGCCCGAGGAAGATCTCCAGCGACTGCGAGTACATTCCGCGCGAGTTGGCGAGGTCGACGATGCTCTTGCCGCTCGCCTTGGCCTCGGCGAGCACGCCTTGCGGCGCGGCGTTCGTGTCGGCGCCGACGATTGCCGCGGCGGCGACGTCGCCGGGCGTCAGATCTTGGCGCAGGAGCTGGTCGTAGTCGACGCCTTTGGTGTGGAAGCGAACGTCGAGCGCCTTCTGGAACGTCGCGTAACGGTCCGGCGACTCTTGCAGCCCGAGCATGTCGATGCGGGTGATAAGCTGGCGCGAACGCGCCATGTTGAACAGCTGCGACGCCTGCGTGGCACCGACCGCGGCCTTGTTGAGCGAGTCGACGGCCTTGGTCATGTACGGCTCGATGCGGTGGTAGTCGGCCAACACGATGTCGCCGCTGCCGTCGATGTTCACGTGGCGCAACTCGTTCACGAACAGATCGAGATCGCCGAGCCCGACGTCGAGAATCGCGAGCGACGCGCGGCCCGCGTCGACGCCGCGCAGCATGTCGGAGTCCGCCGCACCGACCGATGCCAGCATCCGCGGATACGACGGGAACGTCGCAAGCGCTTGCGGCGGCGGCGCATCGAGTTTGAGGGGCGCGCCGAGCTCGGTAAGGATGTCGGCGTTTTCCTTGAGCAGCCCGCCTTCTTTGTTGCGCTCGAGCGAGCCGACGCCGCCGATGGTCTCGGTCGCTTTGCCGGTCGCGGTGTCGAGCGACTTCGCCATCGTGTTGATGTTGTGCAGCAGCGTGTCCAGGCGCGAGTCTTTCTTCGGCTGCACGCGCGAGAGGTCGGGCATGCCGTACACGATGTTCTCGATGCGCGCGCGCAACTGCTTGGTCTG
>JAXDMA010000373.1:0-4895 GCA_034666305.1 Vulcanimicrobiota bacterium | reverse complement strand
CCGGGGGGGGGGGCGGTGGGGGGGGTACGCGCCCGCGCCGATCGCATGCGTGTCGGTGCTCCACGCATCGGCGGTGATGCTGCCGATCGGGCCGTCGCCGGCGATCTGGAGCGTGAGCCGCTCGCGCCCCTTGAGCGACGCACCCAGCAGCGCCGCGGTGGTCAGCAGGCGGCCGACCGCCGCGCTCGCCGTGGGCGCCAGGTCATGCCGCTCGCGCGCCTCGCGGACGAGCCCGGACGTGATCCCGGCCACGAGCGATACCGTGCCGCGCGCGGCCGAGGCGGTCATGATGCGATCCATTCTCCTCCGATAACCGTTCGCGTCTTTTTCCCGTTGCGCGGCGCGGGGCGAGCGTCGTGTTTTTCCGTGCCGGGACGGAAGGAGGGCGCGGGGTGCAAGCGTACTCCACCGAGCGAGCGGCGCGTACCGTAAGCCGCCGTTTTTCGTACGACGTTCCCGTGAGGTGCAAACCAGACAGTGACCAAAGCCGATATCGTCGACTCGCTGGCCAACGAACACGAACTGTCGAAGCGTCAGGCGGGCGAGATCGTCGATCTGATCCTCGACGAGATCACGTCCGCGCTGAAGGACGGCGACAAAGTCCAATTGATTCCGTTCGGCAGTTTCGTCGTGCGCGAGCGCAAGGCGCGCACCGGGCGCAACCCGCAAACCGGCGAGACCATCAAGATCGCCGCACGCAAAGTTCCCGCGTTTTCCGCCGGCAAGGGCCTCAAGGACGCCGTCGGCGGACCCAAGCGCGGCGCCAAGAAGACCGGAAGAAAGAAGTAACCGCGATGAAAGTCACGGGCATGGACGCGGTCTATTACACCGCGAAGGACCTCGGCGCGTTGACGACGTTTTACACCGGCTTGCTCGGCACTGAGCCCACGATGAGCAACGGCCCGGTGGCGGAATGGACGTTCGCCGACGGCGCCAGCTTCGGGCTGTACGGAACCGCGGAAGGAAGCCCGGGCGGCAGCGCGATGTTCGCGGTCGACGACGTCGCGCAAGCGATGGCGGACGCGAAAGCGCGCGGCGTGAAGTTCCACGACGACGAGATCACCGACACGCCCGTGTGCCACATGGCCTTCGGCGAAGATCCGGAAGGCAATCAGTTCATCCTGCACCACCGCAAGTAGCAGTAGTCCAAGAAGCGCTGCATTGAAAAACGGCCCGCACGTCGTGCGAGCCGTTTTTATGTTGGTCGGGCAGACAGGATTTGAACCTGCGACCCCCAGTCCCCCAGACTGATGCGCTACCAAGCTGCGCTACTGCCCGACGGAGGCCGGTGGAGGTATTGTGCCGTTCGATGTGGTTGTCCCTTTCCTCGTGAAAGCGACGCTTTACGCCGACGGCGGTTCCCGCGGCAACCCCGGCCCCGCCGCGGGCGGCGCCGTGCTGTACGCCGACGACGGTGAGGTGCTGGAAGAAATCGGAACGTTCTTGGGGATCGCGACCAATAACGTTGCCGAGTGGACTGGCCTGCTCGGCGGGCTCAAAGCGGCGCTCGCCCACGGGGTCGATGATCTTGCGGTGCGCCTCGATTCCGAGCTCGTCGTCAAACAGCTCAGCGGTGCGTACCGCGTCAAGCACCCGGGTTTGATCCCGCTGCACGCCGAGGCGAAAGCGCTGCTGCGCAAGTTCGGGCACGTCGACGTGCGCCACGTCCCTCGCAAGCAGAACAAGGCGGCCGACGCCGTGGTCAATGCGGTCCTCGATGCGCATCGCTGACACTTCCGCGGCCTGCGCGGCGTTCTAGTACACGATGCGCCGCTTCCCCACCACGACGTTCGCCATCATTCTCGCCGTCATCGCGATGATCGTCGGCTGGAAGATCTTTTATCACGACGAAACCCAACGCTTCCACGCCGTCCAGCAAATTCGCCAGCAGCGCTCGGAGCTGCACTTCGGCCAAACGATCGCCCACGACAAGGGACCGATCGCGCGCGAGGAGTGGCGGCTGGACAACGTCGACGGCAAATCGACGGCGTCGTATACGGCGGAGAACCGCGCGGGCTCGCGCATCGCGAAGTTCACCGAACCCATCCCCGGCTACGACGTGACGTTCGCGTTCGAGAAGCTGGTGCAGGACGGAATCTGGGAGCTGCAAACGCGTCCGCTCAAGGGCAAGACGGACGACGTCTACACGGTCTCCATCGCGCAGGTCGCCGGCGACCGCAGCGGCTCGCACAAGTTCACGTTCACCGACCCGCACTATCTCGCGATCGCTGCCGGACGCCAGTACAAGATCCATCTCGACAAGAACAAGCCGGTGCCGAACTTGCTGACGCTGCAGTCCACGTCCGTCGCCGATCCGCGCTACCAGAAAGTCGTCGACGACTTCGCGTCGTTCGGCCCGCCGCGTTTCAAGAAGACCGTCGCGGCGGCGCGGGAGAAGCTCCTGAGCTCGTGAGCACCAGCAGGTGCCGCTCGTGAGCGCGCTACGCGTTCTTGCTGCGATCGTGCTGCTCGCGGCCGGATCGTTCGGCCTGTACGAGCTGGTCGAGTCGTCGCGCGCCGGAGCGTTTGCGCCCGTCGTGACGCACGGCACCGGGCACGTGGTCGCGCTGACGTACGACGACGGTCCGACGCGCGGCGTCACCGATCGCGTGCTCGACGTGCTCGAGCGCGAGCGTGTCCCCGCGACGTTTTTCGTGGTGGGGCAGGCCGCGCGCCGCGAGCCGGCGCTGCTGCGGCGCATGCGCGCGGACGGCGACGAGATCGAGAATCACTCAGACTCGCACGCGCATCTCAACACGATCCTGTTCGCGCGCGCGCTCGATGCCGAGCTTGAAAACGCCGACGCCGCGATCGTCGCCGCGACCGGCGCGCATGCGCGCTGGCTGCGTCCGCCGTTCGGCGCGCGCGATGCCGCGGTGCTGGATGCGGCGCGCCGGCACGGTCTGCGCGTCGCGCTGTGGAGCGCAATGCTCGATGAGACGTCGCCCGCGGCCGCGCCGGATGCGTTGGTCCAGACGCTGTTGCGACAGGTCGGCGACGGCGCGATCGTGGTGCTCCACGACGGTGACCAAGGCCGGGGCGACGCAGGCGCGCGCGCCTACGAAGCGGCGCTGACGCCGCGCGTGATCGCGGCGCTGCGCGCACGGGGCTACGGCTTCGTCACGCTCGATCAGCTTTTCGCGCAAAAAGAGCAAAAATAGCCGGAAATATGGGTTTTTTGGCGTATACTGTCGGCAACACGGCTTGTCCACGAGCCGATACGCGTACGAAAGGACCCCATGACCAAAAACGAACTGGCCCGAGAGCTCGCCGATGAGTTCGAGCTTCCCCGGCGCCAGATAACCGAGCTCGTCGAGGCGCTGCTCGACCGGATCACCGCGGTGCTCAAATCGGGCGACAAGGTGCAGCTCACGCCGTTCGGGCAGTTCAAGATCCGCGACCGGGCGGCGCGCATCGCCCGCAATCCGCAGACCGGCGCACCGGTCAACGTTCCGGCGAAGCGCGTGCTGAAGTTCATCGCGGGACGTGCGCTCAAGGAAGCCGTCGGCACGGCGAAGCCCGGCCGCGGCGGCGCGAAGAAGGCTGGAGCCAAGAAGACCGGCGCCAAGAAGACCGGCGCCAAGAAGTCTGCGCCCGCAGCGAAGAAGTCGACCGCAAAGGCCGCGCCCGCGCGCAAAGCAGCGCCGGCCCGCAAGGCCGCGCCCGCCGCGAAGAAGAGCACCGGCGCGAAGAAGGGCGCCGCGAAGAAGAGCGCGGCGAAGAAGGGCCGCCGCTAGCCGAACCCCTCACGCATACACGCGGCCGCCCAGTGCTATGGAACCGCCGGGGTGGCGGCCGCGTGGATCGTGATGCGTCCAGTGCACGATCGGCAGCCGCGCGTCGTGACGAAAGCGGATCAGCTCGCCCTCCACGGTGACGCGGTCGCCGGGGTGCGCCGGCACGCGCGGCGCGATCGTCACGTTGTCGACGACCCGAAACGATGAGCCGTCGTCGCCGCGCACGTCGAACTGCTCGTGCTCGCGGTGCGAGTGCTTCGAGCGAAAGAAACTGGGCGGCGTCGTCACCGTGCCGCTGTATCTGACCTGCATGGTCACCTCCGCTCGTCCGTTCACGCCAAGTCGGCTAACGGCAAGGAAGGCGCATCCGCGAGGTGCGCCGTAGGCCGAGCGAGCGTGATCTGGCTGCTCGGCACGGTGTTCCTCTCGCTGGGACTCGTCAACTTGGACTTCTCGCGCGGCTGGTGGCGCGGACAGCTCCGCCGGTTCGCCGTCGGCGTCCCGCTCGCGGGCGCGTACTGTTACGTCGCGTTGCCGCCGCTCGTGTTCCCGCAGGCGATCACGCTGCTGCTGCTCACGCTCGTCCCCAACGTGCTGATCACGTCGGTGACGGCGGCGCGCACGATGGTGATCTCGCGCCGGATCGTCTCGCTGCGCCGCACGCCCGTGTGGCCGCTCGTCGTCGCCGTCGGCATCGTCGGGCTGTTCTCGGTCGTCATGATCGTTGCGCCGATCGTCGATGCGGGCGGACTGCGCGATCGCGTCGGCGCGGTGACGGCGACCACCGGCGCGCCCGCCGCCGACCCGCGTCACGTGCGCGTCGTGCCGGAAGAGTCCGCGGTGTTCGCCGGCGAGAAAGTCGTCGGCCAGCTCGGCGCGTACTACCGCGTCGGCACGTACAACGTGCAATCCGAAAACGGGCGGCTGGTCTGGGTCGCGCCGCTCGACTTCCAAGGCCCGGTGCAGTGGCTCTCGCGCCGCAGCTCGCCCGGCGTCGTGATCGTCGACGCGGAAAACCCGGATAAACCCGCTGAGCTGCGCGCGCGCGCGCCGCTCGCGTACGTCCCATCCGCGCTGCTCAACGCGAACCTGCGCCGCCACGTGTGGCTGCGCTACGGCACCGAGCTGCTGCTCGAAGAGACGCTGCAGCTCGACGCG
>JAXDMA010000372.1:0-2835 GCA_034666305.1 Vulcanimicrobiota bacterium | reverse complement strand
TCTTGGTGTTCGTCGGCGTGAGCTGGTGGGCGTCGTCGTACCCGGGCGCGGAGCCCGGCGGCGGCTCGTACATCGCGCAGCGCATCTTTGCGTCGCGCACCGAGAAGGACGCCGTCATCGCGACGCTCTTCTTCAACGTCGCGCATTACGCGTTGCGGCCGTGGCCGTGGATCCTCGTCGCGCTCGCAGCACTCGTGCTGTACCCGCACGGCGTGATCGGCGCGAACGGTAAACCCGATCCCGAGCTGGGCTACGTGCAAGTATTGGTCGACCATCTTCCGGTGGCGCTGCGCGGCCTGATGATGGCGGGCTTCCTCGCCGCGTACATGTCGACCATCGGCACGCAGCTCAACCTCGGCGCGTCGTACCTCACCAACGACCTGTACCGGCGGTTCGTGAACACGAAGGCGAGCGAACAGCACTACGTCGTCGCGTCGCGCTGGATGACGGTCGTCGCCATGATCCTGGCCGCGATCGTCACGGTGTACATGACCTCGGTCGGCGAAGCGTGGAAGTACATGCTCACGCTGACGGCGGGCGTCGGGCTCGTGATGATCCTGCGCTGGTACTGGTGGCGCATCAACGCGTGGAGCGAGATCTCCGCGCTCGCCGCTTCGGCGATCGTCGGCACGCTGTGCTACAAGCTGCCGTTCATCACCGGCGACGATCCGAATGCGACCGCGAAACGCCTGCTGATCACGGTCGTCGCGACGACGCTCGTGTGGGTGGTCGTCACGCTGGTGACGAAACCCGAAAGCGACGCGACGCTGATGCGGTTCTACGAGCGCGTGCGCCCGAGCGGCGCCGGCTGGGCGGCGATCGCGAAGCGCGTCGGCGGCGGTTCCGAAGACAAGCTCGGGATCGCGCTGCTGGACTGGGTTGCCGGCCTGGGTCTCGTTTACGGAACGCTGTTCGGCATCGGCCGGCTCGTGCTAGGTGATGTGGGGCAAGGCCTCGCGTGGTGCGTGCTCGCGCTCGTGTGCGGCGCGGTCATTGCGCGCACGCTGCGCGCACCCGCGCACAAGTTGATGACCTTCACCGCCGACGACCGCTGAGGCCGCCGGCGGTGACGCTGCACGTTAGCGGCCGGGGCCGTGGGTGCGGTCGTACTCGAGCGCTTCGTCGAGCTGCCGGCGCGCCTGCTGAAGCGCGTCGATCGCTTGCGCGCGATGCCCGCCGTAGTCGCGCTGATCGCGCTGGAGGCCGTCAATGACCTGTTCGAGACGGCGGTACTCGCGGCGAATGTTCTGGTCGCTGCCGCGATTGCCGCGCAGACGCTGTTGCTGTCCGGTGACGGCGTACGGCTGCGGCTGTTGGATCTGCGCGGAGGCGACGGTGGTGAGCGCGGTTCCGGCGAGCGCCGCGCCCAGGACGATGAGACGAACGTTCATGTGTTACCTCGGAATGAATGCGATCATGTCGCGACGCGATCGCGTCGCGTGATGCCAGCCTAACGCGCTCGCTCGCCGGCCGTATAGCCGCATTCAGCAAACTCTCAGCTTCGCTTCACCGCACTCTCATACCGACGGCGCGTCGGCGATCGCACCGAAGCGCTCGTCGAGCACGCGGGCCGCGTCGTCCAGCGCGTTGCCGAGCTCGTCGGCCGTCGCCGCGGCACGAATGGCGTCGCCCGCCTCGACGATCCGGCGGTCCAGCGCGTGGACGTGGTCCACCAGCTCGCTGTCGAAGCGGGCGTGGTCGGCGGCGCGAATGACGCGCTGGTCCGAGAACTCGCAGCGCAGCAGCAGGCCGTCGAGGCGTTCGCCGAGCCCGTCCGCCGGCTGGAGGCGGTCCCGGGCCTCCGAAAGCGCCTCCCCGAGCCAGGCCCGGATCTGCTTGTCGACTTGGTGGCGCGCGTCCGTGTCGGCGTAGTCCGCGTAGCCCGGGATTCGGGCCTGGAGCTGCTCGAGGTCGGTCATCCCTCCGGGTACGGCGCTTTTCGGCCGATCACCCCGGTATGTCCGTCCTCGTGGGGCTCATCGCCCTCGGCGGAATCGCCGGGTGCTTTGTCGCGTGGCGCCGCTGGCGCGTGGCGCGGCGCGAGCTTGCGCGCGTGCGCGCGACCTTTTCGCGCTACGTCGCGCCGTCGGTCGTCGACGTGCTGCTCGCCCGAAAAGACGAGCGCCTCTTCACCGGCCGGGCCGTGCGCGCCACCATCCTCGTCTGCCGCATCCGCAACTTCGCGCACTTCATCGAGCCGCTCACGCCCGAGCAGACGCTGCGCTACCTCAACGAGTTCTACGGCCTCGCAGGCACGGCGATCCAGCGCCACCGCGGCATCATCGACACGTTCTTAGGCGACGGGATCGTCGCGGTGTTCGGCGTGCCGCTCGATAACCCGACGCAGGAAGACGATGCGCTCCAAGCCGCGCTCGACGTCGTGCGCCACGTCGTCGCCATGCGCGAGCGCTGGGCGAAGCAGCACCGCAAGCCGTTCACGGTCGGCATCGGCATCAACACGGGCGACGTGATCGCGGGCGACGCCGGCTTCCGCGAGCGCCGCGAGTTCACCGTCGTCGGCAGCGAGGCGACGATGGCGCACCGCCTTCAAGAAGCCGCGTTCGTGCTGAACGCCTACATCGTCGCGGCGCGCTCGACGTGCGCGTCGCACCTCGACGAGTACCAGCTCGTGCCGGTCAACGGCGTCCCGCTGGCGGGCGTGCGCCGTCTGCTCGACGCGTTCGTCGTGCGCGGGCGCAACCGCGGCGTCGAAAAATTCACGGTACCGGTGGATGCGCTGGTCGAGACGACGATCGAAACCCCGCCGCCCACCGGCGCGCCCGCACCGTCACCCGCGCAAGTTCCCGAAGCGGCGCTGCCGGTCGCGCGCCCGCG
>JAXDMA010000371.1:0-3036 GCA_034666305.1 Vulcanimicrobiota bacterium | reverse complement strand
ATCGGCGCGCACTGTTTGCACAGGCTGCGGTCCGCGTTCCAACACACCTCGCCGCACACCCACGTGCCGCAGCGCTTGCACTGATGGAAGTGCGGTTTGATCTCTTCGACCGCCGACTTCAGCGCGGCATCGTGCTGCGGTCCCCCGACGGCGCGCTGGATATCGTACGCGCTGTTGCCGGCGTTGCCGAGCATCCCGCCGAACAAGCCGCCCGCCGCGCGGAGCAAGCCGCCTGCCATCCCGAGCGGGTTCGACTGAAACGTCGACATGTAGCCGTTGCCGCAGCGGTCGCACAAGAACTTGAACTGGAAGCCCTGATCCGTCGAGAGATCTTCGTAGTTCTGGGTGAACTCGATCATCGCCATACGCCGGGCGATTCCGAACCGCCGTCCGCCGTCCCTTGGCGTCAGCCCGCGACGACGCCGTCGCGCACGCGCCAGCGGCCGCGCACCATCACGTGGCGCGGCGCCGCGCGATCCGTCGCGAACACGTAGCGGTCCAGGATCTCGCCAGGCTCGGCAGCGGCGAGCGGTCCTTCACGGTCGTCGAGCACCACCAGGTCGGCGCGGTTCCCGGGCGCGAGGACGCCGGCACGCATCCCGCAAGCCCGTGCACCGCCGCGCGCGGCGCCCGCATACAGCGTCTCGCCGCACGACGTCCCCGCCGCGGCCGCCCCGACGACGCGCCGGCGCGCCTGAAGCCGCTGGCCGTACTCGAGCCAGCGCAGCTCTTCGACGGGCGCGATCGAGACGTTGCTGTCGGAACCGATCCCAATCGCACCGCCGGCCGCGAGGTACGGCGCGAGCGGAAAGATTCCGTCGCCGAGGTTCGCCTCGGTGGTGGGGCAGAGGCCGGCGACCGCGCCGCTGCGCGCGAGCGCGTCGCGCTCCGCATCGTCGAGGTGCGTCGCGTGCACGAGGCACCACCGCGCGTCCACCGCGAAGTTCGCGAGCAGCCATGCGACCGGGCGCGCGCCGAGCACCGCGCGAACCGCGTCGACCTCGCGCATCTGTTCGGCCGCGTGCAGGTGCATCGGCACGTCGCGCGGCGAGCCGTCGACGAGCGCGCGCAGCTGCTGCGGCGTGACGGCACGCAACGAATGCGCGCACGCGCCGATCACCACGTCGGCATCGTTCGCGTGATCGGCGCGCAGCGCCGCGGCAATCGCCAGCACGTCGTCGGGGTCCGTCGCGAAGCGGCGCTGTCGCGCGTGCAGCGGCGCGCCGCCCGCGGCGCCGTGCGCGTAGAGCGCGGGCAGCAGACAGATCGCGATGCCCGCGTCCGTCGCGGCCGCGATCAGCGCGCGCGCCGTCGCGGCTTTGTCGGCGTACCACGCGCCGCGCGGGTCGCGGTGCAGGTAGTGGAACTCGGCGACCGCGGTGTAGCCCGCGGCGAGCATTGCGCGGTAAGCAGCCAGCGCGATCGAATAGAGCGCGTCGGGTTCGAGCGTCGTCGCAAGCGCGTACATCGCCTCGCGCCACGACCAAAAGTCGTCAGTGTCATCCTGAGCCTGTCGAAGGGCGGCAACGCGCCGCTCCGCGGTCCCGGCCATCGCGCGCTGGAACGCGTGGGAATGCAGGTTCGCCATTCCGGGCAGCACGGGTCCGTCGAGCATCTCCGCATGGCTGGGCGAACCGCCGGCGCGCACGTCCACGAGCGTCCCGTCCGGCGCGATGTCAAGGACCACGTCGGGCGCCCAGCCTTCGGGAAGGAACGCTTGGCGCGCGAAGAGCCGCATCGAAAGATGAAGCGCCGCGCTCGCGGCTGAATCCTGGCGGAACGTGAGCTCCGACTTCTTCGAACGGCTCGATGCGCGCGTGCGCGACTTGGAAAATTCCGTGCGCGGCTTGCGCGCCGAGCTCGACGCGTCGCGCGCGACCGGGCACGTGGAGCCTCCGCCTGCGCCGCCACCGCCCGATCCCGTGCGGCCGGCGTACCAGCAAATGTTCGGACAGCCGGTACCCGGCGTGGCCAACCGCGCCGTGGCGCCGCGGCCGAAAGCCGCGCGCGGCTCCTTCGAAACGCTGCTCGCCGGGCGCGCGATGCCGGTCGCGGGGCTGCTGCTGGTGCTCCTCGCCGCCGCGTTCTTTCTCGATCAGGCGTTCCGCAACGGGTGGATCGGTCCGCTCCAACGCATCGTGCTGGGACTGGTCGCCGGCTCGGCGCTCATGCTGATCGCAGCGCGGCGCATCGGCGCCGCGTACACGTTCCTTGCCGAGGGCCTCATCGGGCTCGGCGCGGGGATTCTGTACTTGTCGCTGTGGGCGGCCGTGGCGAAATTTCCGCAGTTGCACGTGCCGCGGCCCGCGGTGTTCGCGGCGATGATCGCGGTGACCGCGGTGCTGAGCGTGCTCGCGACCGCGCGGCGCTCCGAGCGCCTCGCGCTGATGGGCATGTTCGGCGGCTTCATCACGCCGCTCTTGCTCGCCACCGGGACGCCGGATCGCCCCATGCTTGCCGCGTACTTGCTGGTGCTGGCGGGCGCGATGCTGTGGGTGAGCGTCCGGTCTTCGTTCCGTTTCGTCGAAGCGCTGACGCTCGTTGCGCTGGTGTGCTACGCGCCGGCATTTGCGGTCGATCACTTTTGGGGCGACGCCGACGCCGCGGTCGTCGCAACCCTGTTCTATGCGGCGCTCGCGAGCGCGTTCACGCTCGGTGCACTTCGCGACGGCGCCGCGTCCAAAGCTCGCGTCGTGCTGCTGACCTCGAGCACCATCATCTACGTCTCCGCGCTGGAACTGCTGTTCGACGACAAACAGACCACGCTGGGCCTCTTGCTGGTCGCCCTCGCGGCGGCGCTGCTCGTCGCGACGCGCATCCGAGCGCTGCCGGGTCCGCTGCGTCAAACCTATGCGTTTGTGGGCACGGCAGCGGCAACGCTGGCGATCCCGGCGCTCTTCCACGCCACATCGCGGATCGACGTGTTCGCCGTGGAGGCGGCGCTGCTCGTCGCGAACGGTGCGCGCAGTGCCGATCGCAGGGTGCTCCTCGCCGGCGCCGCGCTCTTTGCGTTCACCGGTATCGCGATCCTGAATC
>JAXDMA010000370.1:0-7504 GCA_034666305.1 Vulcanimicrobiota bacterium | reverse complement strand
TCTTCGCCAACCCGTTCAACCCCTTCACCTATACGCTCCCCGGCCGGATGATGAACGCGTCGGCCGACGTGTTCGCCGGGATGACGCGCAAGCGCGGGAAGCCGGCCTGGAACTTGCCGGCGACCGTGGCGGTGTGCGACGATCGCCCGTTCGGCCGGCTGATTCGATTTGTAACGGGCGACCGCCGCGAGCGCCCGCGCGTGCTGCTGGTCGCGCCGATGTCGGGACATTACGCGACGCTGCTGCGCGGCACGGTCGAAGCGCTGCTCGACGAGCACGACGTGTACGTGACGGATTGGGCCGACGCACGTGACGTCCCGCTCAGTGCCGGCCGCTTCGATTTGGATGATTACATCGGGTACGTGAAGGACTTCATCCGCGCGCTGGGGCCCGACGTGCACGTCATCGCGGTCTGCCAGCCCGCCCCGGCGGTCCTTGCCGCGGTCGCCCTCTTGGCGGCCGGAGACGATCCGGCGCAGCCGCGCTCGATGACGCTGATGGGCGGCCCCGTCGACGTGCGCACCGCACCGACGGCGCCGACGAAGCTCGCGGCGGCGAACTCATTGGAGTGGTTCGAGCGCGAGCTCACGATGCGCGTTCCGCAATGGTATGCCGGCGCCGGGCGCGCGGTGTATCCCGGGTTTCTGCAAATCGGCGCGTTCATGTCGATGCATCCGCAACGGCACATGGACGCGCACCTCAAGATTTTTCAGGATCTCGTGCGCGGCGACGGCGAGTCCGCGCAGAAGCAGCGGGCGTTCTACGACGAGTACCTCAGCGTCATGGACATCACCGCCGAGTTCTACCTCCAAACCGTCGACGAAGTGTTCCAGCGCGCGACGCTCGCGAGCGGCACGATGACGTGGCGCGGCGAGCACGTCGATCCTGCCGCGATTTCCAAGACGGCGCTGCTCACGATTGAAGGCGAGCTCGACGACATCTCCGCGCCAGGCCAGACGTTGGCCGCGCACGCGCTTTGCACCGGGATCTCCGCCGATCGGCGCGAGAATCTGTTTCAGCCGAACGTCGGCCACTACGGTATCTTCAGCGGCCGCACGTGGCGCGAAGAGATCGCACCACACATCGCGGCGTTTATTCGAGTCCAGGCTTAACGGCGTCCGCGACGGCGCAACCTCGGCAAGCGCGCAGCGCCGCGATCGCCGGGTGCGCCGCCCGGGTTGAGACGATGACCGAGAGGCCGTGCGGGAACTCGGTGAGATCGCTCGTCACGACGTTTGCGATGTTTTCGTCGGACGAGCCGTACTTCGTCTTGCGCCGCTGCACGCCGAGGACGAAGTGCGGGCTGTTCGGCAGATGGACGAGCACGCGGCGCGCGAGAAACACGCCGTCGATGTCCGGCAAGTCGACGGCGTGGCGCACCATCGCGATCGCATCATCGGAGAGGCCATGCGGCTCGATCGGCTCTGCTCCGGTGAACGCGCCACGTTCTTGGGCGGCGCGTGCGACCTCAGCGCGGAACACATCCATCCGCGCTTCGAACGTCGCCGCGCGCTCGCGGTCCGCGCGCCGGAGATAGAATGCGCGCGCTGCCGGCGCGGCCGCAAAGGTCGCGAACGGGTCGACGTGCATCGCGCGCTCAAGAAAGGCGATCCCGCGCTCGTCGTCGCGTCCCGTCAGCACGTCGCCCGCCCGCAACGCCAACTCCGCGTCGCCTGGGGACGAGTCCGACGCGGCCGTGAGCAGCGCCCCCGCTTCGGGACGGCCCAGCCGCGCCGCCGCCAGCGCTCGCGCGCGGCGCTGCTCTGCGCTGGCCGCGTCGCCGAGTGCATTCAACTCGTCGAATTCCGTGCGCAGCTTCGCCGCCTCCGCATGCGCTTCGAGCCAGTGCGGGCGCACGGCATCGCGCCACTCCCTCGCGATCGCTTGGCGCTGCGCGGTCGCGCCCGCGAGGAACACGCTCGCGGCGCTTGGGCCGCGCAACGCGTATCCGTCGAGCGCATGTTCCAAGTCCGCGGGCGCAAAGCCAAGGTTGCGCAAGCGGTCGATCAGGGCCGGATGCGTGTCGTCCGCAGACGTCTCACGGTCGAGAGCCTCGTTGACGAATCGCTGCACGTCGGCGATCGGCCGGCGAACCAGTTCGGTGAACGTTGCGTACACGTCCGCGGGCGGCTCCGCGTCGTCGGCGGCTTGCTTGAAGATTTGCGGCCACACCTCGTCGTCGGCATACGACGAGAAGCCGCGCAGCACGACGAGCGATTCGGCGGCGGCCTGCGCGCCGACCGCGTCGGCCGCTTCGGTGTCCGCCTCGTACTCGACGGCGCGCGACAGTTCCAGCGTGGCCCGGTCGAAGCGCGGCGTGAAGACGCGATAGAACGCCACGAGCGGATACACGAGCCACGAGCCCTTTTCCGAGAGGTCGTCCACCATGACGTCGAGCGTGCGGCGCATCGCGTAGATGCGGGCGCTGAAGCTGCCGTGCCTGCGCGCAAGGTGTCCGATCTCGTGCGCGAGGGCCGCTGTGAAATGCACCTCATCCATCGAAGCCATCAACGGCAACCCGAGCCAAAGCTGATTCCGCAGGCCACCGAACAGCCCGTAGCGCGGCGTCTGCACCATCGCGGCGTTGAGATCTCCGGTGAGGAACACGCCATCGATCGGGCCCGCGGCGGCGGCGACGCGCAACCTTTCGATCGTAGCGAACAGCTCAGGCGACTGCGCCGCGACGAGCGGCTCGCCGGCCGCCGGCGCCGGTCGAGCGCTCCACAACACGCGTAACGCCGCAAACAGCGGGAACACGAGCACCCACAAGATCTTGATGAAAAAGATCGCGAACGCCCTGACGAACAGAATAAACGCCACGGCGGCGATGACGACCGCGATCCCGAACAGCGTCGGGAACGCGATACCGAGCAGCGCTAAGAACGCCACTTCAACGGTAACCCGCGCCCGGACGCGCGCTCGCATCGCCATGGAGCCGCGGTTTGGGTTTCGCCGCCGCCGGACCCTGCGCACGATGTGCGCAACCGCTCACTAGGGTCTGCCGCGTCTCGCGGAGGAGTGAGGCACGATGATTACCGCCCTCGTCGCCGCAGCCGGCATCGCTTCGACGTTCGTCGGAAACGCCGTGTTCTTGATCCCGTCGAGCAACGCGCGCGCGTTCGCCCTCCGGCTGGACACCGGCGGATACGATCTCGTGACTGCCGCGGCGGCGCAACGCGTACGGCTCAAACCGGGTGCGGCCGCGCACCTCCAGAGCGGCGACCGCGGCACGTTCGAGTTGCCGCAGCCGTCCGCATTGTCCGCCGACCTCTTGCTGCAAGCGCGGCCGGGTGCGCTGGAGTCCACGTTCGTCGAACCGGTCGACGGCACGCTCGGGCTCGGGCGGTTCGCGGCGCAGCCGCTGACGATCGATTTCCCGCACAAGACGGTGACGCTGGGCGAAGTGCAGCCGGGCGGCGATCGCGTGACGATGACGGTAGGTCTGGGACCGCCTGCGATACCCGGCCTCGCGCCGACCGCGTTCGCGCTGGTTCCCGTGACGATCGACGGCGAACGCATCATGATGCTGCTCGATACCGGAGCCGACGTCGCCATCGACGCGGCGCACCGCGCAAGCTTCGACGACGCGGCCGCGACGCGCAGCTTGCCGCTCATCACGACCGGTCTGTTCGAGCGGCTCCGCGCCCGTCAGCCCGGCTGGAGCGTGCTCACCGGTGCTGCGCACATGGCGGAGTCGAAAGGGCCCGTCACGCTGCTGCGCGTTGCGGAGTTCACGATCGGCACGCACCGCGCCCCGCCGACGTGGTTCGCGGTTCGCGAGGATGCCGAGACGTACGCGAACCTGACGCGCATGTTCGCAATGAAGGTCGAGGGTGAC
This sequence comes from Vulcanimicrobiota bacterium, assembly GCA_034666305.1. Lineage (GTDB taxonomy): Bacteria > Vulcanimicrobiota > Vulcanimicrobiia > Vulcanimicrobiales > Vulcanimicrobiaceae > Vulcanimicrobium. The sequence continues at coordinate 3,666 of JAXDMA010000370.1, read as the reverse complement.
TTGGGCGGTGAGGCGCTGCGCGCGTGGCGCGTGACGATCGACGTCCCGCACGAGGCGCTGATCGTCCACTGAACGCCGTCAGCCGGCGCGCTTCATCCCCCACTTGACGACGGTGTTGCGTTCGACGATCCCGAAGATCGCTTCGACGAGGATTCCCAGCACCGAGATCACGACGAGGCCCGCGAAGATCGTCGACGTGTTCAAGAAGTAGCGCGCGTTGTTGATGTACCAGCCGAGTCCACCCGCCGAACCCGCGACACCGAACACCAGCTCGGCCGCCACCACGGTGCGCCAGCCGAACGCCCACGACGATTTCAGTCCGCTGAGAATGGACGGCAGCGCGGCGGGCAACAGGACGTCGAGCACGAGGCGCCAGCCGCGCAAACCCAAGTTGCGCGCGGCCAGCTGCGTGGTGAGGCTGATCGTGCGAAAGCCCGTGTCGGTGTTGATCGCCACGGGCCAGACGCTCGCGAGCGCGACGACGAAGATGATCGATTCCGGCCTCAGCCCGAACCAGATCATCGCCAACGGAAGGATCGCGATCGACGGCAGCGGGTTGAAGATCGCGCTGAGCACGGTGAGCAGATCGTGGCCGACCTTGGAGAACACCGCGAACGACGCGAGCGCAAAGCCCACGAGCGCCCCGGCGAGCATGCCCACGAGCAGATTCTGCAGCGTCGCAAACGTGACCGCGAACAGCTTGCCGCTCCGCAGGTCTTCGGCGAGCGCCGCGCCGACGTCGAGCGGCGACGACACCAGCAGCTTGTTGACGTGCCACAGGGACACGTACGCCTGCCAAACGATCACGATGGCCAGGACGAGCAGTGCGTAGCGCACCGCGACCGGAATCCGCGACCAGGTCATGCGCGCGCCGCCCGATCGCCGTCGGCGATGTCGTCTTCGTCGCGGTGAACCAGCAGCTCGCGTAACCGGCCCGTCAGCTCCGCGAAGTGGGCGGTGTCGACGTCGCGCGCGCCCGAGGTGTCCACGATCTCGCGAATGCGCGCGGGATGCGCCGTCATCACCATGACGCGATCACCCAGATACAGCGCTTCTTGAATCGAATGGGTCACGAGCACGATCGTCACGCCCGTCCGCCGGTGGATGTTGGCGAGCTCGATCTGCAGCTGGTTGCGCGTGATCGCATCGAGCGCGCCGAACGGTTCGTCCATCAAGAGCATGGTGGGCTCGAGCGCGAGCGCACGCGCGATGGCGGCACGCTGCTTCATGCCGCCCGAGAGCTCGTGCGGGTAGCGGTCCGCGGCCCGGGTGATGTCGACGAGTGCGAGTACGTCGTCGGCGCGCTTGCGCGCGTCGCTCCCGCGGATGTTGCGCGCGACGCGCAGTGCATACACGATGTTGTCGCGCACGGTGCGCCACGCGAACAGCTGGTCGAAGTCTTGAAACACGACGGCGCGGTCCGGTCCTGGTTCGCGCGCGGGCGAGCCGTCCACCAGCAGCCGGCCGCGCGCGGGACGAAGAAATCCGGCGATCGCCTTGAGCAGCGTGGTCTTGCCGCAGCCCGACGGCCCGATGATGACGAACGTCTCGCCTTGCCGCACGTCGAAACTCGCGTTTTCCACCGCGAGCGTCCGCCGGCCGGAAAGGCCGACGTACTCCATCGCGACGCCGTCGGCGACGACGACGGACGTGGCCGCCGCGGCGGTGCTCAGTCGCCCGCGCCTTTGAGCAGCGGCAGCTCCAAATCACGAACGGTCGCCGGCACCTTCGTCAGCATGCCGATCTCTTTCATAAACGCCGCCGTGCGAACGAACGCGTGCGGCGTCATGTCCCAAGACACGTCGGCGCCGGTGATCCAGCCCTTGAACCTCCCCGCCGGCGTCTTCCCGTCGGTGTCTTTCGACAGCAGCGCGGCAGCCTGGTCGGTATCGTTCTTGAGCATGTTCGTCGCGTTGCGCATCTCGTCGAAGATCGTCTTGGTGAGCACGGGATACTGCTTGGCGAAGTTCTCCGTGGTGTAGACGCTGTTGAACGTGCTACGGCCGAAGGCCACGAAGCTGCGGAACACGACGTGTCCGCCCGCCTCGACTTCCTGCTGCTGGAACGGCGGCGCGCTCATGTGCAACTCGAGCTGTTTGGCGGCCATCGCCTGAACGCCGAGCGGGTGCTGGATCGCGACGATGTTGGTATCGAACTTGTGCGCGTCGCCGAACGTCTCTTGCGCGGCCTTGCGCAGCGCGATCGCCTGCACGGCGTCGGGTGACGGCATGCCGATCTTCGCATTGGGCGGGATGTCCTTGAGCGTCTTGATGTTCGGCTCGTCGGCGCGAGCGACCATCCACAGGTTCATCACGTTCATCGGCGCGATGAGCTTGTAGCCGACGCCGCGATCCCAGCCGATCAAGAACGGTCCGTTCCCGCCGGCGCCGATTTGGATTTGGCCCGCGATGATCCCGTCGCGGATCGCGTCGCCGTTGGTGAGCACGCGCCAATCGAACTTGGTTCCCGGAAAACGCTTCTCCAGGACGCCCAACTGCTTCATCACGATCAGCGTGGCGTAGCCGATGCCGGGCTGATACCCGATGGTCACGGTGGACGGCGCATCGCTCGCAGCCGGGACGGGCCCGGGGACCAGCGCGATGATGGCTAGCGCGGCGACGAGCGAAAGAAACGTACGGCGCAGCGTCATGAACGAAACCCTCCGAAAGCAGCGGAAACCCGGGAAGAGAATTGTTTCGCCGGTTGCGAAGGCCTCCTCATGGGGGCCATCCTTACCGAACCGGTACGAGGGGCCGTCGCCTGGAGCGGCCCGGAACTCGCGCCGGACGAGACCTGGACGTACCGTCTGAGCGAAAGCGACGTCCGCGAACTCGACGCCGCGCTCGACGTCGCGCGCGAACGGTCCCCCGTCCCCGAAGCGTCCACTCGCGCGGACTTCCCGCTGGCGGCCTTCAGCGCGCGCCTCGCGCGCATCGGCGACGCGCTCGAGAGCGGGCGCGGCATGTACTTGCTGCGCGGCCTTCCCGTGGCGCGCTGGGGCACGCTCGAAACCGCGCGCGCCTTGTGGGGAATCGGCACGTATCTGGGTCGCGCGATCCCCCAGAACGCGCGCGGCGATCTGGTCGGGCACGTCCGCGACGAGGGCAAGGAGCTGAGCGATCCCACCGCGCGCGGCTACCAAACGCGCGTCGCGCAAAGTTTGCACGTCGACCGCTGCGACGTCGTCGGGCTGCTCTGCGTGAACAAAGCAAAGTCCGGCGGGACGAGCCGCGTCGTGAGCTCGGTGCGCGTGCACAACGAGCTGCTCGAACGTCACCCGTGGCATCTCGGTACGCTGTATACGCCGTTCGCGATCGACTTGCGCGGCGAGGAACGCGACGGTGAGCCGCCGGTGTATTACCGCCCGGTCTACAGCTACTTCGGCGGCGCGCTGAGTTGCGGCGCAAACGCGACATACATCCGGTCAGGGCAAGAACGCGTCGGCCGCCCGCTCAACGCGGCGCAGGCCGAAGCGATCGATACGTTCTACGACGTCTGCGAGCGGCACACGCTCTCGATGGACCTCGAGCCGGGAGATTTCCAGCTGCTCAACAGCTACGTGACGCTGCACGACCGAACCGGCTACGACGACTACGACGAGCCCGAACGCAAACGCCACATGCTGCGGCTGTGGCTCGACGTCCCGAACCGCCGGCCGCTCGCGCC
>JAXDMA010000369.1:0-4516 GCA_034666305.1 Vulcanimicrobiota bacterium | reverse complement strand
CACCGAGCCCGCCGAACCCGATCCCGCTGGTGAGCTGCAGCAAATCGCGCAAGCGCACGCGCGCCTTCGCGCCGCTCGACCACTCCGGCAGGGTGTGCGCCACCGGCTCGTCGACGTCGAGCAGGCCATCGTGCTGTGCGGCGACCGCGAGCACGCCCCAAAAGCTTTTGGTGCCGCTGTAGAGCGCGTGCGGCTTGCCGGCGTCGTAGCCGCCGCCGTAGCGCTCGAATACGATCTCGCCGCCGCGCTGCACGAGCAGCGCGTGGAGCGCGTGGCGCTCGGCGTATTCCGCCGCCGCTTCGGCGTTCACCGCGGGGTCGCGCGCGCTGCGGTCAGAGCGCGCGGCGGCGGGTCGATGCCGTGCCGGGTGAGATCGCGTACGTGATGTACTCGTTGACGACGATCGTCGTGGTGAGCGCACCGATGTCCAGTTGTCCTTGTCCACCGTAACCGGAGTCCGTCGTCGCCGGACAACCGCCGTTCTCGTTCACCGTCGCAACGCCGTCGATCGACACGCCCGCGAGTGCCGCGATCGCATCCGCTTTCCGGCGGGCGTCCGCGAACGCCGCGACACGCGCGGTCTGCTCCGACGGCGCGCAGTCGTCGAGCCGCGGCGCGAACGAGACGTTGTCGAGCGACGCGCCGGGGTGCGCCGCCATGTACGCCACGGCGGCTTCCCCGATGTGGTCGAGTTTCGCGCGCGTCACGCCGCGGATTATGCCGCGCACCAGCACCTGCGTCCCACTCCCGATCCGCGATCCGTTCGGCCCGATGACGGGGTCCTCGACGCCTGCGGCACGCAACGCCGCCAGCGCGCCCGTCTCGTCCACCACGCCGCGCACTTGCGCGATCAGCTGCAGCGTTTTCACGGGGATGCGCACGGAGCCGGCGCCTTGAACGGTGATGCCGCCGGCGCCCGGGAGCCGCGGTAGCGCGGGTCCCTGCGCGCTCGCGGCCAGCGGGAGCAGCACGACGGCGAGGACGGCGAGCCGTGTCTTCATCTTCTCCTCTTCGTCGAGGGCCGGCGCGTTCCAGTTCAGGCCTACTCCAGGCGCGACTCCGCGAGGTCCAGATCCCATTCCAGGTTCCGGTAGACGTCGTCGGTGATGTCGCCGCTGCGCCGGAGCAGCAGCAGCGTGCGGCGCTCGGCGTCGTATGCTTCGCGGCGCAACCGGCGCTCGATGTCGTGCTGGAGCGCGTCGTCGAACGGTTCGACGCCTTCGGCGTGGGCGCCGAAATGCGACATCCGCTGTTCGTAATCGGCGTGCAGCCGGCCGGCGACTTCCCATTCCGCCGTCGTCGAGAACGACGTTTCGAGCGTCCGCAAATGATCGCGCACCGATTCGGCGATGCGTACGCGCACCGCGGCGACGGTCTTGCCGCCGTCGTCGGCGTCTTGGATGCCCCACCGCCGGATCAGCCACGGCATGGCGAGCCCTTCGCCGACGAGCGTCACCAGGATCACGACGAACGTCACGAACAGGATCAAATCGCGCTGCGGGAACGGCGCACCGCCGGCGATGGTCTCCGGCAGCGCAAGCGCCGCGGCGAGCGATACGATGCCGCGCATGCCCGCGGTACTCAGGACGAAGACCCACTGCCACGGCGGATCGGGCCCCTCCGTCTCGCGAACCTTCGGAAAGAGATGTCGCCGGCCGTAAGCCGCCGGGAACATCCAGACATAGCGCACGACGATGACGACGAGCGCGATCACCAGCGACCAGCCGATCAGCGTCGCGAGCGAATAGCCGGACAAACCGTGCACGATGCTGCGCAGCTGCAGCCCGATCAGCACGAACGCGGCGCCGTTGAACACGAAGAACAGCAGATTCCAGACCGACGCCGCCGCGATGCGCGCGTCGGCGTCGAAAATCTGCGTCGACTTGCGGCTCATGTAGATGCCGCCGCTCATCGCGGCCAGCACGCCCGACGCGTGGATCGCTTCGGCCGGGACGTACAGCGCGAACGGCGTGACGAGCGAGATCGACACGGCGATCAAATTGTCGGACAGGCCGGCGCGGCGGATCGCGACCGCGACTTTCGTGATGACCCAGCCGATCGCGATGCCGGCCGCCACGCCGGCGACCACGACGTACACGAAGCTCAGCGTCGCGGCGAGCAGCGAGAACGCGCCGGTCGCGACGGCGATCACCGCGAAGCGATAGATCACCAGGCCGGTCGCGTCATTGACGAGGCTTTCGCCGCTCACGATGGTCAGCAGCGAACGCGGCAGGCCGACCTCCTCCGCGATCGCATCCGTGGCGACGGCGTCGGTCGGCGAAAGAATCGCGCCGAGCACGAAGCCGAGCGCGAGCGGAAAACCCATCATCCAATGGGCGACGTACGCGACGATGACCGACGTGAACGCGACCAAGCCGATCGCCAGCATGAAGATCGGCTGGTAGAAGCGCTTGAACGCGCGGTAGTCCGTCGTCCAGCCGTCGCCAAAGATCAGCGCCGGAAGAAACAGCAGGAACACCGTCTCCGGCGCCAGCGTGACGGTCGGCACGCCGGGGATGAGCGCGAGCACGAGCCCGCCCACCACGAACACGATCGGATACGGCACGCGCAGCTTTTTCGCGATCAGCGCGAGCGCGACGATCGCCGAGAGGAGCACCGTCAGAAAGATGCCGGTCATACCTCACGCACCTCGCGCTGCGTCAGCGCGATCCAGAGCGCGAACGCCACCGAGATCGCGCCGCCCAGCACGAACGTCCAGCGCAGCTCGAGCCACGTCGCGAGCGCGCCGACGATCAGCGAGCCGAGGGGCACGAGACCCAGGATGATCATCGAATAGACCGAGATCGCGCGACCGCGCATGTCGTCGGGTGCCAGCGTCTGCAACAGAATGTTCGACGACCCGATGAAGCTCATCGTTGCGAGGCCCACGACGACGAGCACGGCCGCGGCGAGCCCGAAGTGGTCGGTCAGCCCCAGCGCGGCCACGCCGACGGCGCCCACGATCACCGAGAGCAGCCAGATGCTGCCGCGGCGGTCGCCGCCGGTGGCGGCGGTGAAGAACGCGCCGGCGATCGCGCCCAGCCCGCTGGCCGCCATCAGCCAGCCCAACCCTTTGGCGTCGGTGTGGATCACGTGCACGGCGTACGCCGGGAGGATGAAGTTGTAGGGCCGGTAGGTCAGCGACGTGACGATCATCAGCAGCACCACCCAGCGCAGCACCGGATGGCGCATCAAGTAACGCACGCCTTCGAGAATCGCGCCGAACACGTTCCCGCGCCGCGTGCTCGACGGCGGCGCCGGCCGCATGAAGAGCAGCGCGACGACCACGGCGAGCGTGCTGAGCGCGTTGACGAGGAAGCACGGCGCGACGCCGATCGCCGCGATCAGCAGGCCCGCGAGCGGCGGACCCGCGACGCTGGGCGCGTTGAACGCGACCGAGTTGAGCCCGATCGCGCCGCCGATGTATTCGCGCGGAACCATCAGCGGAACCCAGCTCTGCCGCGCGGGAGCGTCGAACGACTGCGTGGCCGCTTGCAGGCCGCTGGTGATCATCAGCGTCCAGAGCGGAGCGTGGTTCGTCGCGACGAGCGCGAACAGCACGAACGAAAGCGCCGACGTGCAGCCGTTGGTGACGAACAGCACGACGCGGCGCGGATAGCGGTCCGCCACGACACCCGCGAGCGGCGACAGGATCAGCACCGGGACGGCGCGCGCGAGGCCGAGCAACCCGATGTCCAGCGAGCCGACGCGCGCGTTGGGCGCCATCGACGCGACGTAGTAGCCCAACGCGGTGAACTGCATCCACGTGCCGAGGTTCGCGACGAGCAGCCCGCTCCACAGCAAGCGGAAATCTTTGAAGCGGAACGGTCCGAAGAAGCCGGGACGGCGATCGGGGATCCGCGGTTCGGCGCTCACCCGCCCGCGGCGCGAACGGCCGCAACGATCACGGCGGCGCTGCCGTCGATGTCGAACTTCGACGTGTCGACGACGAGATCGTAATTGCGCGGGTCGCCCCAGGTCACGCGGTACCCTTCACGCGCGTACGCGCGACGCGCCTCGTCGATTCGCGCGATCTCCGCGCGCGCTGCGGCGTCGTCGATGCCGAGCGACTCCGCGACGTGCGCCGCGCGCCACTCGAGCGGCGCTTTCACGAACACGCGCAGCACGCCGGGACCAGCGCCCAAGATCGTGCCGCCCATCCGGCCCACGATCACCGCATTGCCCGCCGCCGCCTCCTCGCGCACGGCTTCCTCGATCGCGCGCCGGGTCTCGGCGGCGGAATCGTCGGACGCCGGCGGCTGCACGGCCTCGGGCACGCCGCCGCCGAGCTGCTCCAGCACGCGTTCGCCGAAGCCGCGCGGCCGCTCCGTGGCGGTCTGCACGACGTCGGCCGACGTCCCCAGTCGCCAGGACGCGAGGACGGGGAGCTGCTCGTCCACCAGCCGGTACCCGAGCTTTTCGGCGACCGCGCGCGACACCGCGAGCGCCGAGGCGCCATACGCGCGCGAGATGGTGACGATCACGAGCCTGAACGCTCCACCGGCACGACGTTCCT
>JAXDMA010000368.1:0-2772 GCA_034666305.1 Vulcanimicrobiota bacterium | reverse complement strand
CGATGCGCACCGTTCGACTTGGCCGTACCGGGCTCAAGATCTCCGAAGTTTGCCTGGGCACGATGACGTTCGGGCTGCAGACCGATCGCGGCGAGTCGTTCGACATCATGGATGCCGCCGAGTACGCAGGAATCGATTTCCTCGATGTCGCCGACGTGTATCCGGTAGGCGGCACGCTCGAGACCGCCGGCCGCACGGAAGAGATCGTCGGCGAATGGCTCGCGAGCAAGCGCGACCGGTTCGTGCTCGCGACGAAGGTGTACGGCGCGATGGGGCCGGGGCCGAACGACGCCGGTCTGTCGCGCCGCCACATTATGGCCGCGTGCGACGCCTCGCTGCGGCGGCTGCGCACAGACTACATCGACTTGTATTATATCCACCGCTGGGACGCGGACACGCCGATCGATGAAACGCTCGCGGCGTTCGACGACCTTCGCAGCGCCGGCAAGATTCGCTATGCCGGCTGCAGCAACGTCGCCGCGTGGCAGATGATGGATGCGCTTGCGACCTCCGAACGCCACGCGCTCGTGCGCTTCGATGCGGTGCAGCCGCGCTACAACATCCTCTTTCGCGCGATCGAGAGCGAGCTGCTGCCGGCCGCGCACGCAAACGGCGTCGGCGCGGTCGTGTTCAACCCGCTCGCGGCCGGCATGCTGACGGGAAAATATCGGCGCGGCGACGCGCCGCGCGAAGGTACGCGCTTTACGCTGGGCAACGCGGCGTCACTGTACCAGCAGCGCTACTGGCAAGACGCACAGCTCGACGTCGTCGAGCGGCTCGCCGAGAACGTCGCTTCGCGTGGGAAATCGCTCACCCACGTCGCGCTGCGCTGGGTGCTCGACCAGCCCGGCGTGACCGCCGCGATCGTCGGCGCGAGCCGCGCCGAGCAGTTGCGCGATTCGCTCAAAGCGCTCGAGGTGGAGCTCGACGACGAGGACCGCGCCGCGTGCGACGAGGCGTGGTACGCGTTGCCGCGAAGGCGGCCGCAGGAGGAGCGCTAATGGCCGGGACGTTCTTTCGGCACGGCAGCAACACCGTGCTTCTGCAGCGCGCAACGCGTACGTTGCGGGGGCTCGGCGCAAGAGGGCCGGCGGGCCGGACTGATGCTAGATCTATCGATCATGGTTCTTCCGTTACGACGAGATCGTTGCGCACGAGATAGCGGCCGCCGATCGTGAGGGGCACGGATTCGTCGCCGCATGTCGCGTGAAGGTGCAGATGTGGCTCGGAAGAGTTGCCGGTATTGCCGACGGCGGCGATGACCTGGCCCCGCTCGACGCGGTCTCCCACGGCGACGCGGACCGAACCGTGCTTGAGATGAGCGTAGGTCAGCTCGTTCTCGCCGTCGGAGACGACGACGTGGTTGCCGCGCAACGGCTGTTCGTTGAGCCAGCCCGGTAGCTGGTCGGGGAACTCGTCATGTGCGACGAGCACGCGCCCGCCGACGACGCTGTGCACGTCGCGGCCGAACACGAGGTAGCGGTCGAGCGCTGCCGGCGCGAGACCGTCGCCGCGCATTCCATTGGGGCCCACGACCACGAGATCGATCGCGTAACGCATCGACGGCTCGACGAGGTGATGATTGGTCGCGCGCGTGGAACCGCCGTTCACCGTCATCATGCGGCCGCGCAGCGGAGGCGCGATCTCAACCGTGCCCGACGGACGAACGCGCGCGCGGAGCGCCGGGACCAAGGAGACGGCACCGATGACGGGCCAAATCGGCATCGTCGCGAGCTCGAACACGCCGGGAACCCCGGCATCGAGTCCGATGGACCGCCACAAACCGAACGCGCCGACCGCGCCGACCGCGACCGCGAATGCGTTGCGAGCGAGCGTACCGGGATACGCCCACACGTAGCGCAGCGCGAGACCCGCAGCAGCGGCGCTTGCGCCTACAACGGTCGCGACCAGCGGCCAAACGCTGTGGTACGACGTTTTCGCTTCGACGAGGGCGTAAATCCCGATGAAGACGATCAGCCTCGCGAGCGACCGGATCTCGCCGCCCTTCGCGCGGGCGCGAACCGAGGCCGGCGGTGCATGGTCGGTCATGGACACGCGGTTCACCGTTCCTGGGAATGAGGCTCCGCTCTGTGTTAGGCGCTCCATAGTGCTTCCCCACCGACGAGGCTTGGTACGCGTTGCCGCGAAGGCGGCCGCAGGAGGAGCGCTAATGGCCGGGACGTTCTTTCGGCACGGCAGCAACACCGTGCTCATCGCGATCGCGCTTGGACTGTGCGCGCTGTTCGCCGCGCACGTCCTCGTTTTCACGCCGTTGTCGCTTCCCGCCGTGGCGATCGGCGCGCTCGTATTCTTCACCTCCGAGTACACGACGCACCGCTTCATGTTCCACGCGCCCCCGCAGCGCAACGCGTTCGTGCTCAAGCTGCAGCACCGCTTACATTACGACCACCACGTCACGCCCGGCGAGTTGGGCCTGCTGTTCCTCCCGGTGTGGTTCGTGATCCCGGTCGCGTCGCTCACGTTCGGAATCTTCTTCGCGGTCACGCGCGACCTCGGCGTGAGCTCAGCGATGCTGCTGGGCGCGTTGCTCGGCCTGTGCTACTACGAGTGGGTGCACTACGTGGCGCACATCCCGTTCGTGCCCAAGACGCGGTTCGGCCGCTGGATCAAGAAGTACCACCTCCGGCATCATTTCAAGAACGAGCGCATGTGGTTCGGCGTGACGAACCCCAGCATGGACTTCGTCGGCCGCAGCTACGCGCGCGTCGACGACGTCGAGCGCTCCGGGAGCACGCGCGTCCTCTTTCCGAA
>JAXDMA010000367.1:0-3192 GCA_034666305.1 Vulcanimicrobiota bacterium | reverse complement strand
ATGTTCTGCAGAGTCCGGCGGACGACGTACGTGAGCAGCGGTGGACCTCTCCGGGAAGCGGGCCGACGCGATTTCCGGTCCGGCTATGCTTTCCCCTCGGGAACGGCTACGCGGCGGCGGCGGTTGGCAGTTTGAGGATTCGGCGCGCCTCGTCCGGCGTGGCCACGGGGCGGCCGAGCTCCTCGGCGATGCGGACCACCCGGGCGACGAGCTCCTCGTTGCGCGCGAGCCGCCCCTTACTGTAATAGAGGTTGTCCTCGAGCCCCACCCGGACGTGCCCGCCCATCGCGACCGCGACCGCCGCGAGCGTCAGCTGCATCCGGCCGACACCGGCGACCGACCAGGTGCAGCCCGCGGGGAGCGCGCGCACGCAGTCGACGAGGTGCTCCACCGACGCCTCGAGCCCACCAGGAACGCCGAGCACGAAGTCGACGTGGGCCGGCAGCCTGATGGCGCCCTCGTCCGCGAGACGTTTGGCGTTGGAGAGGTGGCCGAGGTCGAAGATCTCCAGCTCGGGCGTGACCCCGAACTCGTGCAGCTTGGCCGCGATACCGCGCATGATCGGAAAGCTGTTCTCGAACACGTCGTCGCCGAAGTTGACCGTGCCGCACGTCAGCGTCGCCATCTCCGGCCGCAGCGCGAGCGGCGCGGAACGCTCCTCGGGCGTCATCCCGATCGCCCCGCCGGTGGAGAACTGCACGATGAGGTCGCTCGCGGCGCGGATCGCTGCGTAGGCTTGCCGGAAGCGCTCGACGTCGTGCGTGTTCGACCCGTCGTCGTTGCGGCAGTGCACGTGGACGATGCTCGCTCCGGCCGCCCGAATCGCGCGGGCGGTCTCGCCGAGCTGCGCGGGCGTGATCGGCAGATAGGGCGACTGCTCGGGCATGACTTCGGCCCCGACGGGCGCGACGGTAATGATGAGCGGGTCCACGCCCGTGAGCTTCGCGAGGCGCTGCGAAAAACCAGGCGCGGTTAGCGTGACGCAGGATCGAGCGCGTCCCTGAGGCCGTCGCCCAGCAGGTTCACGCCCATCACCGCGGTCATGATCGCGAGGCCCGGGAACAGTGCGGTCCACCAGGCCGTGTCGAGGTACTGGCGGCCGTCCGCGAGCATCCCGCCCCACGAGGGTGTGGTGGGCGGGACGCCCAGGCCGAGGAACGACAACGACGACTCCAGCACGATCGCGCGCGCGATCTCGAACGTACCGAGCACGATCGCGGCCGATGCGACATTCGGAAGCAGATGGCGGCCGATCACACGCGTCGTCGTTGCGCCCGCCGCTTGTGCCGCGAGCACGAACTCGCGCTCGCGCAGGCTCAGCGTCTCCGCGCGCACGACGCGCACGTATTGCACCCACGACGTCAAGCCGATCGCCGCGATCACCGTCCACAAGCCCGGACCGACGACGGCCACGATCGCGACCGCGAGCAGCACGAGCGGAAAGGCGAGTTGCACGTCGGTGATGCGCGCGATCACCGCGTCGACCCAGCCGCGCCGGTAGCCCGCGAGCAGGCCCGCCGTCACGCCGATCGTGCCGCCGATCAACACCACGGATATGCCGACGATCGCCGACACGCGCGCGCCCCACACGATCCGCGTGAGCACGTCGCGGCCGAGGTTGTCGGTGCCGAGCGGGTGCGCGTGCACGCCGCCCGCGATCCACATCGGCGGCACGAGCGTGGACGTGAGGTCTTGCGCGTTCGGATCGGCGCGCGCGATCAACGGAGCGAACACCGCGCACACGACGACGACGGCGACGATCACCGCGCCGATCACCGCCGCCGGATCTCGCGCGAGCTTGCGCAATGCGGCGGTGCGCGACGTGACGCCTTCAGCGCCGGCGTGCCCGGCGGCGGCGCCCGCGATCGCGGTTGCCACTACGCGTACCGGATGCGCGGGTCGAGCACCGCGTACAGCAGATCGACCACGAGGTTGAGCACCACGAAGATCGTCGCGGCGAGCAGCACAACCGATTCGACGACCGGGAAGTCGCGCTCGAACACGGCCTGCACCGCGAGCCGTCCGACGCCGGGCCAGGCGAAAACGGTCTCGGTGATGATCGCGCCCGACAGCAGCGTGCCCAGCTCGACGCCGAGCTGCGTGACGATCGGCAGCCACGCGTTGCGCAGCCCGTGCCCGAGCGAAACGCGCAACGCCGTCAGCCCTTTCGCGCGCGCGGTGCGGAGGTAGTCGGCTTCGAGGATTTCGAGCATCGCCGCGCGCGTCAGCCGCATGATTTTCGCCGTCGAAAAGAACCCGAGCGTCGCGGCGGGCAGCACGAGATTGCGCCAGTCGCCGATGCCGCTTGCCGGCACCCATCCCAGCCGCACCGCGAAGAGCAATATCAGCATGAGGCCGATCCAGTACGTCGGCGCGCTCTGCCCGATCAGCGCGATCACGCGCGCCGTGTAATCGATCCACGTGCGCGGGCGCAGCGCCGACAGCACGCCGGCCGGAACGCCGATCAGCGCGACGATCAAGAACGCGCACCCCGCCAGCTCGATCGTCGCCGGCAGGCGCTGGAGCGCGAGGCCCATCGCCGGCTCCTGGTGGCGCAGCGACAAGCCCATGTCGCCGTGCGCGGCCGCTGCGGCGAACGTCGCGAACTGCACGATCAGCGGCCGGTCGAAGCCCTGCGCGTGGCGGAACGCGTCGATTTCGGCGCGGGTCGACTCCGGCGGCATCATGACCGCCGCCGGATCGCCCGTGATGTGCAAGATGAGAAAGACGACGATCGCAACGCCGGCAAGCGCCCACAGCGCTCCGATAGCGCGCCGTCCGAGGTAGGCCGTCAAGTCGTCAGCTCACCGACATCTCGTTGGCGCGAATGGACTCGTCGCCGCGCGGCTGCCAGTGCAGCCGTTTGGACGTCGCGTAGAGGTCTTCGTACTGGAACAGCACGATCCACGGCGGATCGTCGCGCAGGATCAGCGCGATCTTCTTGTAGAGCGCCTTTCGCTTGACGGGATTCAGCTCGCCGCGCGCTTGGTCGGCGAGCTTGTCGATCTCGGGATTACTGTACGTCGACGTCGGCGCGGTAGACACGAAGAGCGAGGTCACGATACCGTCCGCATCGGCCGACGGCTGGTTCCACCCCAGCTCGTACAGCGGCGTCAGCGCGCGCCGGTTGTTCTGATCGGCATATGACACCCATTCCTGCGCCCGCACCGTCGCATCGATGCCGACCGTCTT
>JAXDMA010000366.1:0-4294 GCA_034666305.1 Vulcanimicrobiota bacterium | reverse complement strand
CAGCTCCTCCCCCTCGATCGGTACGACGCACCGCGCGCTGCGCTCGCCGGTGAGGTTGACCAGGGGCGGACACCGCGCGTGTCCGACCCGGACGTCTGGGAAACGCGCGGCGATCATGTCGGCGACCATGATGTCCGCGTGATGAGCCATGGCGTGTCCGTTCACGAACACCGGGCGCGCGTAATCGCGCAGCGTCCACAGCGCCCCGACGCTGACCAGAACCCCGGCGAGAACCGCCGCCGCGATGAGCACGGCGCGATCGTTCATGCCCGACGTCAGCTCGTCTCGAGCAATCTGGTCAACTCAGCATCGGCTGCGTGCCGGCCGCTACGGCCCCGGTGTCGGACTCGGCGTGGGTGTCGCCGTAGGCGTCGCAGTCGGCGTCGGAGTCGCGGTCGGGGTAGGCGTCGGCGTCGGCGTGGGTGTTGGAGTCGGCGTCGGTGTGGGCGTCGGCGTCGGCGTCGGACTCGGGGTCGCCAGCGGTACGACTTGCACGGTGCCGCCGGTTACGGGGACCGAGCCGTTCGCATTTGTCACGGTAATGGTGAACGACGACGTCGCGCCGCCGTCGTAGTTCAGGATCACGACGGTGTTCGGATCGTTCGCGGCGACGCTCTTCGCGGTTTGGCCGCTTGCCGTAAGGCTCGTGTGCGTGCTGGGGTCGTTGTCGGTGACCGTCAACGCGAGCGCGTACGGCGCGGCACCCGTGATTTGCGCTCCGCTCGCGTCGAACGCTTGAAACGTGATCGGCCCCGAGAACGCGGTGCCTTGATGCAGCGCCGGCGCGCCGATCGTAACCGCCGCGACGATGCCGCGCAGCTGCACTTGCAGGTTCGGGTTCGCGCCGGGCTGGATTTGGAACGTTACCGTGTTCGTGGCCAGCTTATGGCTGCCGGCGTCGAGCAGGTCGAACTGATACACCACCGCTCCCGTGGGAGCAGGGATCGTTACCGTGCACGTGAAGCCGGACGGCCCGCTGGTGCAGTTACCGCCGGAGGCGGTCGACAGCGGCACCGTCGACGGGTTGACCGGCACTTGCGTCGCGGTCGGCGGCCTGCCGTCGACCGTTTTCACCGTGGTGACGAGCGCGGCGGAATTCACCGACACGTATCGCGGCGCGCGCTGATCGGAGCTCGTGCTCGCGTCACGCGGGATCGTCAGGGTCAGCGTCGCGACCGCGCCCGTCAACGGCGTCATCGTTGCGACGCTCGCCACCGGCGTCGTCACGGGCGTACTGCCGCCGCCCCCTTGGCACGCCACGAGACCAACCGCTCCGGCGAAGAACACGAGGCCGGCCAAGGAAAACCGCGTCATGCGCCCGGCCTATTCATCGTGACGAATGCGCTTCCTGTGAGGCGCAGACTCAGCGCGATCCGTGGCCGAGATGCCAGCCGTGTTTCTCGCACGGGTAGGGGCGCAGACCGCGCGTAAGCTTGGGGATCGCGCGCTCGGCGAGCTTCTTCGTGGCGAACGAGGCTTTCGGTGCGCCGTTCTTGTTATAGCAGGACCGCGCGCCGCCGCGTTTGCGCTCGATGTTAGCGGTCGACCTCACCGAATACGGGATCGAGCGAGCCGATCATCACGACCATGTCGGCGATCAGCTCGCCGATGGCGAGCTTCTTGAGCACTTGCAAGTTGTACATCGACGGCGGGCGCGTGCGCACGCGCCACGGGCGGTTGTCGCCGTTGGACACGACGTAGTAGCCGAGCTCGCCGCGCGGTCCTTCGACGGCTTGATACACGTCGCCGGGCGGCACGCGAAACGACTCCGACACCAGCTTGAAGTGGTGGATCAGCGCCTCCATCGAGAGCGCGATCGTCTCTTTCGGCGGCGGCGCGAACTTCGTATCCGCGATTTGCACCGGGCCGGGCGCGTCGAGGCGCTTGCGCACTTGGCGAATGATGCGCATCGACTCGTCCATCTCGTCCAGGCGCACCAGGAAGCGCGCGTACGCGTCGCCTTCGGTGCGCACCGGCACGTCGAACTCGTACTCGCCGTAGCCCGAGTACGGGAACGCCTTGCGCACGTCGTACGCGATCCCGCTCGCGCGCAGGACCGGCCCGGTGAGGCTCCACGCGACGGCATCATCGGCCGAGATGATGCCGATGTCGATCGTGCGGTCTTGGAAAATCGGGTTCTTCTGCAGCAGCCCGCGCAGGTCGCGCATGCGGGGCTCGAACATCGCGATCACCGCGTCGAGCCGGCCGAGAAAGCCCTCGGGCAGATCGTCGCGCAGGCCGCCGACGCGGATGTAATTCGGGTGCATGCGCGCGCCGCCCGACGCTTCGAACAAATCGAGGATGCGCTCGCGCAAGTCGAAGCAATAGAAGAACGGCGTGAGCGCACCGATGTCGATGCCGCCGGTGCCCAGCCACACGCAATGCGACGCGATGCGCGACAGCTCCGAGAGCAGCACGCGGACCTGGTTCGCGCGCTCGGGGATCTGCGCGTCGATGCCGAGCAGCTTTTCGACCGCGAGGTAGTAGCACAGCGCGTTGGTGAGCGGCGAAAGGTAATCCATCCGCTCGATGACCGTCGAGGCCTGCGACCAGAACAGATTTTCGGCGCTCTTCTCAATGCCCGTGTGCAGGTAGCCGATCTCCGGCGACGCCTTGGTGATGTTCTCGCCTTGGATCTCCGTGATCACTTGCAAGACGCCGTGCGTGGACGGGTGCTGCGGTCCCATCGACAGCACCATGCGGTTTTCGGTGCGCTCGACGACGTCGACCGCGTAGCCGCCGGTCTGCGTGGTGTCGCCGGGCGTCGTCGCGGTGGTCACTTCGGCGGCTCCTGTTTGAGGTTGACCGGCTGCTGCGCGAGCTGCTGCGGCGTCGCCGCGCCGGCAGTGTTCGCGCCGCCGGGCTGCGTGCCGCTCTGCGCGGCTTGGGCGGGATCGGCGGCGCCGTGGAAGTCGCTGCGGCCACGGGCTTGCGAGATCTGCTTCTGAAGCGCCGCGGCTGTTTTCCCGGAGGCCGGCGTGCCGGCGGCGACGTTCGATTTCAGCGCGAACGACGGCCGCGGCGTGCGCTCGCGCGCGACGCCGCGCAGCGGGTAGTCCTTGCGCAGCGGATAGCCTTCCCAGTCGTCTGGCATCTGGATGCGGCGCATGTCCGGGTGGCCCTCGAAGCGCACGCCGAACAAGTCGAAGATCTCGCGCTCGGCCCAGTCGGCGCTCGGCCACAGATCGCACACCGTCGGCACGACGGGGTCGTTCTCGGGCACGCCGCAGAGCACGCGAACGCGTTCGGGCGTGCCGACTTCGGCGACGCTCGCGATCTTGGTGGGCATGCGCAGCAGATGGTACACCACGTCGAAGCGCGCGGGCTCGCGGCCAGGATAATCGGCGCCGCCCACGTCGAGCAGCATCGTGAAACCGTCGTCGCGCAAGCCTGCGAGGGTCGCGCGAATTTCGGCGGGCGTCACGCGCAGAATGCGCGCGTCAGCAATGTCTGGACGTACCGCCGTGGGGTCGAGGGCGGTCGCCCCGGCCGGCGGCGCTTGTGAAGACGGCATGTGCGATCAGGCGCGGGCGAGGATCCCGCCGCGCCCGCCTTGTTTGATTTGCTGCTGGATGAGGTTGACGGCGTAGAGCAAGCCGTCGGGCGTGGGCGGGCACCCGGGCACGTACACGTCGACCGGGATGATCGTGTCGACGCCTTGCACGATGGCGTAGTTGTCGAACACACCGCCGCTCGATGCGCACGCGCCCATCGAGATCACCCACTTCGGGTCGGCCATTTGATCGTAGAGGCGCTTGACGATGGGGCCCATCTTGCGCGCGACACGACCCGATACGATCATCAGGTCGGCCTGGCGCGGCGACGCGCGGAACACCTCGGACCCAAGTCGCGCGATGTCGTACTCGGGCGCGGTCGCGGTCATCATCTCGATGGCGCAGCAGGCCAAGCCCATCGTGAGCGGCCAGACGCTCGACGCCTGCGCCCAGCGGGCAACCGAGTCGACCGTGGTCAGGAGAAAGTCGCCGCCCGAACCTAACGCCATTGGAATCCGCCTCGCTTCCAGACGTACGCATACCCGATCGCGAGCACGACGACGAACATCAGCATCTCGAGCAGCCCGAACACCCGGAGCTGGTGCATCTGGACCGCCCAGGGATAGAACGACGCCGCTTCGACGTCGAAGACCACGAACAGCATCGCGACCAGGTAGAACTTCACCGGGAAGCGGCCTGACACGTCGGAGGTCGGCTCGACGCCGCACTCGTACGCTTGGGACTTCACGGCATTCGGTTTCTTGCGACCGAGGAGCCCCGGCAACAGGCAGAACGCAAGG
>JAXDMA010000365.1:0-3321 GCA_034666305.1 Vulcanimicrobiota bacterium | reverse complement strand
CGGCGAGCGCCCGCCGCCCCTGCGCCGGTGCAACAGCAAGCGGCTCGGCCCGTGATCCACACGATCGTCGCGACGGGACGAGCGACCCGCGCTATGCTCGTTGCGACGGAAGCGCGCGCGGCGTACGTTCCGCAAAACGCGGCGGCACCGAAGCAAATGCCGGTCGCGAACTACGCGCCGGCTCGGCTGGCCGCCGCGGCGGCGCAGCAAAAGACGGACGCGGCGTCACAGTCCGTGCCGACCGCGCCGCCGGCGTCGCCGGCACCGAGCCCCGTCGCCGCGCGTGGTGAGGACGGGATCGGGAACTTCGGCGAAACGTATCCCGCATCGGTGGAGCCGTCGCTGCGCGCGACGCTGTTCGCGGGGATCAGCGGCATCGTCGTACGCATCACCGTCGACGAGAGCGGCCGCGCGACGTCGATCGAGTTCGTGCGCGCGCCCGCGGATACGACGCAGCGCGAAGAGCTGCGCACGCGACTGCTCGCGGCGCACTTCATCCCCGCCAACTGCAACGGCCTGCGCTGCACGGGAACGGTCGAGCTGAAAAACTAGGTGCGTGTTCGGGCTTCGCCCGAGCCACGCTCGCGTTCGGCCTTCGGCCGATCCGCCCATCGTCGCTCGTCGGACACAGTCCGACGAGCTCCTAGGCTTGTTGCTCGAAGTCGAACGCGACGCCCAGATTCGAAGCCATCGTCTGCAAACCGTCCCACACTTTCACGTGCACCGGCACGCCGTGCTCGCGGTTGTACAGCGTCTTCTCGTGCTCGATCTCGCCCGCGACGTAGATGCGCTCGTGACCGGGGGCTTTCGCCGAATCTTTGAACGCGCGCAGCTCGGTGTCCATGTCGGCTTTGAACTGTTCTGGATCGCGGAAGCCGTCGATTTTGAACGCAGCGAAGAAGTGCGAGATCTTGCCGGGCAGCGGGCCGTCGCTCGGGCTCGGAAGATCGTTGCCGAATGCGCCCCCCGAGAGTACGCCGCAAAGGATGTCGACGAGCAATCCGAGGCCGTAACCTTTGTGGCCGCCGTTGTCCACGCCGTAACCGCCCAGCGGCAGCAGCGCGCCTTTCAACGCGACTTGGGGATCGAGCGTTTCGTGACCGCTCGCGTCGATCGCCCAGCCCGGGTTGAGCTGCTTGTTCTTGCGGTTGTACACTTCGAGCTTGCCCTTGGGCACGGTCGTGGTTGCGAAGTCGAGCACGAACGCCGGCTCGTTCTTCGCGGGGATCGCGAACGCGAGCGGGTTGGTGCCGAGCATGATGTCGCGGCCGAACGTCGGCGCGCCGTAGCGCACGCTGTTGGTCGACGCGATGCCGATCATGTCGCGGTCGAGCGCGAGCATGGCGTAATAACCCGCGATCCCGAAGTGGTTCGAATTACGAACGGCCCCGAACGCGGCGCCGGTCTGCGCGGCTTTGTCGAGTACGCGCTCCATCGTGCGCTTCCCGGCGGGATGGCCCAAACCGTTGCCCGCGTCGGTGAGCACGGACGCCGCCGTCTCGCGCACCGTTTTGAGCTCGGGATGCGGATCGAGCTGCCCGGCGCGGATGCG
The DNA here is from genome assembly GCA_034666305.1 of Vulcanimicrobiota bacterium. Lineage (GTDB taxonomy): Bacteria > Vulcanimicrobiota > Vulcanimicrobiia > Vulcanimicrobiales > Vulcanimicrobiaceae > Vulcanimicrobium. The sequence goes on along the minus strand of JAXDMA010000365.1, from coordinate 1,769 downwards.
GCTCACGTAATACGATTCGAGCCGCGCGACGCCGTGCGACTCGACGCCGCGCAGGTCGGCGGCGATCAGGACGTCGGCCACCGTCGCCGCGTCCTCCGCGGGGACGCCGACCTTCTCCAGGACGGTCGTGACGAAGGTTCGGAGCCCGGGCTCGGTCGCAAGGCGATACTCGGACGTGATGACGTCGGCCATGCCGGTAGTGTACCCTCACGGCCGCGCCGAACCTACGACCGATGCCTCTTCTCGACGACGACCTCGTCGCCGACCTGCGGGCGGCGGTTCCGGGCGGGATCCTCACGGCGGCCGAGGATCTGATCGCCTACGGCTTCGACGGGACGTTCTACGAGCGCACGCCGCCGCTGGTCATCCTGCCGGCGACCACCGCCGAGGTCAGCGCCGTGCACCGCATCGCGACGCGGCGGCGCATCGCGCTGACGCCGCGCGCGATGGGCAGCGGACTCTCCGGCGGGGCCGTTCCGCTCGACGGCAGCATCGTGCTGGGCGTCGCGCGGATGGACCGCATCCTGGAGATCGACGAGATCGATCGCGTGGCCGTGGTCCAGGCCGGCGTGATCAACGCCACACTGCAGGCGCAAGTCGAGAAGCGCGGGCTGTTCTATCCGCCCGATCCGTCGAGTCTGAAGCAGAGCGCGATCGGCGGCAACGTCGCCGAGAACGCGGGCGGCGCGCGCTGCCTGAAGTACGGCGTGACCGGCGACTACGTGCTCGCGCTCGAGGTGGTGCTGCCCGACGGCACCGTGATTCGCACCGGCGGCCGCACGGTGAAGAACGTGACGGGCTACGACTTGCGGCGGCTGTTCACCGGCGCCGAAGGAACGCTGGGCACGATCACCGAGATCACGCTGCGGCTGTTGTCGAAGCCGAAGTTCGCGCGTGCGGCGCTCGCGGTGTTCGACCGCATCGAAGACGCGGCGCAAGCGACGACCGCGGTGATGTCGAGCGGCGTGCTGCCCGCGGCGATCGAGCTCGTGGACAACTTCACGATGCGCTGCGTCGAGGAGAACTCGCCGATCGGCCTACCGCTCGACGCCGACGCGATCCTGATCTTCGGCGTGGACGGCAACTACGAAGCCGTGCTCGGCGACGAGCTCGCGACGATCGAGCGCATCGCGCGCGCGCACGGTGCGCGCGACGTGCGCGTCGCCGCGGACGACGCCGAGGCGGCGCGGCTCTGGACGGCGCGGCGTTCGATCGCGCCGGCGCTGGCGCGGCGCCGCCCGAACAAGCTGGGCGAGGACGTGTGCATCCCGCCGCGCGCGATCGCCGCGCTGATCCGCCGCGTGCGCGAGATCGCGGCGCAGTACGCGCTGGAGATCCCGGTGTTCGGGCACATCGGCGACGGCAACTTGCACCCGAACATTCTCTGCGACAAAACGAATCGCGAAGAGATGACGCGCGTCGCCGGCGCCGCGCGCGCGATCTTCGAAGCGACGGTAGAACTCGGCGGCACGCTGTCGGGCGAGCACGGCATCGGCTTGCTGAAAAAGCAGTTCATGGAGCTGGACCTGGGCGCCGACGCGATCGCGGTGATGCGCAAGATCAAAGATGCGATCGACCCGCTGGGCATCATGAATCCCGGCAAAGTGTTCCCCGACCCCGGCGGAATCGACGCGTTCCGTTTGTAGGGCGCTACTGCGTGGTGAACGAGCCCAGAACGTACAGGCGGCGCACGTCGCAGCCGAGCGGTCCGGTTCCGGCGGAGACGAGCACGTCCGCGCTCGCGGAATAGCGCGTGTTGGCGGCAAGCG
>JAXDMA010000364.1:0-5473 GCA_034666305.1 Vulcanimicrobiota bacterium | reverse complement strand
TCCACCAGGCTCTCGCGCATGAGGAAGGACGAAACGTGATGGCGTCCGTCGGTCGCGTCGCTCATGCTTCGTCCGCCGTGATGATGGTGCCGACGTGCTCGCCGTTGAGCGCGCGCGTCAGCTGCCCCGGTTTGAGCCCGTTGATGACCTGGACCGAGCGGCGGTGTTCCGCGTTCTTCAAAAGCTCGAGCACCGCGCGCTCCACGACGACGTCGTCGAGGTCCATCGCTTCGATCTCCGCCACCGTCGCCTTCGGGATGAAACGCGCGTGCTTATCCTTCTTCGGATCGGCCGTGTAGAGGCCGTCCTCGTCCTTGACGTAGATCATCGAACGCGCCGCGAACACTTCGCTCACCAGGAATGCACCCGTATCCGTGCGGTGCGGCGGGATCCGCCCGAGCGTAGGGTTCTCTTGCCAGAACGTGTACGGCGGCATGCCGAAGAACACCGCGGCGCGGCGCTCGGAGAGATACAGCGGTAGCTGGGCGAACTGCGCGGGCTCGATGAACGGAATGCCGTGCTTGGCCAGCAAGTAGTGGATCATGCGCGCGTTCTGCATGCTCACGAACGTGCCGAGCACGCTGAGCACGCCGGTCGGCATGCCGAGATCGAGCCCGACGCTGTACGCGTGGCGCGCGCGCGTCCCGGCGCCCGTGCCGATGATCATCTTGTGGTGCGGCAAGTTCGCGACGATCTCGTCGATCAGCGGAAACACCGCCGCGCGCCCGCGGTCGATGAAGCTCTGTCCACCGACTTTGACCACGTTGGCCTCGGGTAACAGCCGCACCGGCGGCGTCTTGTCCGTTTGTGCCATCAGCAGTTCGTCGGTGAGCGAACCGGACAGCATCGCAGCCCCGAGATCGGTCAAAAGATCGCTCTTCAAAGTACCACCCCTTCGGATGCGCGCTTTATCCCGCCGGTAACGTGACGCCTTCGAGGATGTACGTTTCTTGCGCCGCATCGGCTGCATCCAGCGACCCGAAGCGGGCCGCGGTCCACTCCGCAAGGTCTGCCAAGATCGCCGCTTTCGCCGCGCCAGGCGGCTCGCAGCCCCCGAGCCCCGGTTTGCGGCGCCAGGCGTCGAGCACGTTTGTTGCCGAGCGATGGTCCGGCCACGTTGCGACCGCGACCGGGCCCAACGCCGTTGCACCGCGCGCGCGGAACGCCGCGAGCACGCGGCGCTGCCCCCGATCGCCGTCGCGCGGCACGAACCCGCGTGCCGTAAGCATGGCCCGCATCTCGCGGCGCATGATGCTGCGAACGCTGTTCGCGTCGCGCTGCAGGCGGCCGAGCGTAAACGTTGCGCCCGGCCCGAGCGCTACGCGCAGCGTTTCGGCGACGACGTGTTCGAGATCGAAGAGATGAACCGCGCGCGAGCTGAACACCGCGCGCACGCTCGCGCTGCGCACGGGCCAGTCCGCGTCGACGTTCGCGTGGATCAGCGTACTCGACGTGTCGCCGGCGGTACGGCGCCTTTCGAACACTTCGAGCATCGGCGCGGAAGCGTCGAGCCCGACATAGCGCAAGCCCAGGGCAGGAAAACACGCACCGAGCTGCCCGGTTCCCGCGCCGAGCTCGAGCAGAACGTCCCCGGCCGCAACTCCCGTCAACTTCGTGAGCGAGCGCACGATCTCCGAACGTTTGTCGACTGGGATACCGGACCGCGAGTCGTACGTCTGGGCCTCGTGATCGAACCTGCTCACATCAATGGACCGGCATTTTTCAGAAATGCTTCACATCCCGCCGCTACGGTCTCTGCGCAACCCGTCTGAAAGGATTGTCCATGCGCTCCCCCCGGCTCATTCTCGCGTTGGTGTCGCTGTCCGGCCTGCTCGCCGCATGCAACGGCGGAAGCGCTTCGCCTCCCACGCTTGGTTCCGGCAACACGTTCGCGTTTCGGTTTACCGAGAGCGTCGGCCAGTTCTACCGGGACTACACGGGACCGCAGCGACCGGCGCTCAACGCGATCGCAGCCGACGGGAGCTTCGTGTCGGCGTCGCAGACGATCGTATTGACGGCGAAAATGGCGGGACCGGTATTTGCCGGCGGGCCGAACTACTTCGTGTGGGGGATCGACCGCGGCGGCGCGACCAGCGCGCCATTCCCCGACGAGCCGAACGTGAAGTTCAACGCGGTCGTCGTCGTGACGGCCGACCCCGCGAACGGCACGGCGCTGACCGCGGTGGTCAACCTGCTCAACGGCGCGCAGCCTCAGACCGTGGCAGCGGGATTGCTGGCGCCGGACACGATCCAGGTCGTTGTCCCCGCGTCTGCGTTGCCGGCGACCGGCACGGTCGCGGCGTCGCAGTATCAATGGAATCTGTGGCCGCGCAACGGACTCGGCGGAACCGCGGCCGCGCAGATCGCTTCGTTCATCCCCGACAACGCGTTGGCGACGCTCTTGCAGCAATGACGCATTAGCCCACGCGGACGACGACCTTGCCCACGGTCGCGTTCGAGCGCAGGATTCCGATGAGCGCGGCCGGTGCATTGTCGAGGCCGTCGACGAACGTCGTCGGCGTGCGCAGCTCGCCGCTCGCGACGAGGGGTGCGACCTCAGCGAGAAAATCTCGGAAGCGCGCGAGGTGGTCGGTGACGATGAACCCTTGCAGGCGCAAGCGCTTCCCGATCGCCATGGCCAGGTTGCGCGGGCCCGGCGGCGGTTCCGCCGCGGACGCGTTGTACTGCGAGATGGCGCCGCACAGGACGATGCGCGCGTGCGCGCGCGTCGCGGAAATGGCGGCTTCGAGCTGCTCGCCGCCGACATTGTCGAAGTAGACGTCGATGCCGTCGGGCGCGATCTCCTGCAGCTGCGCGTGCGCACCGGCGTGATAGTCGAACGCGGCGTCGGCGCCGAACTCCTCGCGCACCACGCGCGCTTTTTCCGCCGAGCTCGCGGAGCCGATGACGCGCAATCCCCAGCGCTTCGCGAGCTGCACCGCCATCGAGCCGACCGCGCCCGCGGCGGCGGAGACGAAGATCGTCTCGCCCGCTTGCACGTCCGCGATCGCGCGCAGCCCGACCCACGCGGTGAATCCGGTGGTGCCGAGCGCGCCGAGATACGTCTCGGCCGGAACGCGGCTGGTGTCGATCATGCGCGCGCTCTTCGCGGGGACGATCGCGAGCTCGCGCCAACCGCGGTCGTGCAAGACCGTGGCGCCGGCGGGAATCTCGGGGACGCGGGACGCGAGCACGGTTCCCACCGCGGCGCCGCTCAGCGGTTCACCGATTGCGAACGGCGGCACGTACGACTTCGCGTCGTTCATGCGGCCGCGCATGTACGGCTCGACGGACATCATCGAGTTCTGCACGAGCAGTTCGCCGTCGCCGGGCGGTCCGACGTCCGCGGCCGCGACGCTGAAGTTCGCGGCTGTCGGCTCACCCTGCGGGCGTGAGGCGAGCCGGACCTCGCGGCTGCTGACGGTTTCGTTCGCGGTCGTCATCCGTGAGGATTACCGGCCGCTTTGGGGGCTTCCTTGGCTCAGCGTTTGCCGTTGCGAATGCCCGCGAGCTCGCGATAGAGCTTGTGCTCTTTGTCGGTCAGGTTCGTGGGAAGCTGGCCGATGAGGCGCACGTACTCGTCGCCGTACCCGCCGTCTTTGAGCTTGGGCATCCCTTTGCCGGAGAGGCGCAGCATCTTGTTGTTCTGCGTCCCGGCCGGAATCGTCATCGTGACGTCGCCGGTCATCGTGGGCACGCGCACGTCACCGCCGAGGATCAGCTCGTAGATGCTGACGGGAAGATCGAGATACAGATCGTCCCCCTTGCGCTCGTAGCGTCCGTCGTCGTTGAGATGGACGACGAGGTAGAGATCGCCGCGCGGTCCGCCGCCCGCGCCCGTCGCGCCTTGGCCCGCCAGCCGGATGCGCTGGCCGTCCTTGACGCCGCGCGGGACCGTCACGTCGAAACGCTTGGTCTCGCGCACGCGACCCGTGCCGTGGCATTGCGTGCAGATCTTGTTGCGATCGGTGCCGGTGCCGTGACAGCGCGGGCACGGATCTTCGACCTGCAGCGCGACGGATTTCTTGCCGCCCTCGAATGCCTCGTGCAGCGTGAGCTCGATGGTGGACTCCAAATCCTCACCTCGCTGCTGTGATGTGCCGAACCCCGACGCACCGGCCGCGCGCTGGCGGCCGATGCCGGAGAAGAACATGTCGAAGAAATCGGAGAAGCCGCTGGTCGCACCCGGGCCGGCCGCACCGCCCGCGTTGCCGAAGCCGCTGAAGCCGCCGAAGTCGGCGGTTTGCGCTTGGCGGTACGAACGCTGCTGGTCGGCCTCGCGCGCGGCGCGCTGCCAATCCGAGCCCAAGACGTCGTACTTTTTGCGCTTCTCGGGGTCGCCGAGAACCTCGTACGCTTCCTGGATGTCCTTGAACTTCTCTTCGGCCGCGCGCTGGTTGTCCGGATTCTGATCCGGGTGCCATTTGCGCGCGAGCTTGCGATACGCGCTCTTGATGTCTTTCTCGGCGCCGTTTTTCGGCACGCCGAGGATCGCGTAATAGTCCTTATAGTTCACGCAGTTTTTGCGACGACGACTTGCGCGGGACGCAGCACCTCGTCGCCCATCGTGTACGCCTTGCGAGCTTCGTCGAGGACGGTGTCCTCGGCGATGCCGTCGGGCGGCGGCTGCGTCGCGATCGCTTCCGCCAGCCGCGGATCGAACGGCAGGCCTTTGAGCGAAACCGCTTTGACGCCCTCGCCGGCGAGCGCCGACTCGAACATCCGCAGCGTCGCCTGCAGCCCGCCGCGCAAACCGTCGGAATCCTCGAACGCGACCGCGCGCTCGAGGTTGTCGAGCACGGGAAGGATCTTGGTCAGCACGGACTTGCGCCCGTGCAGCGCGATGTCGCCGAGCTGACGCTCGATGCGCTTCTTGTAGTTCTCGAAATCCGCCATCGCGTAGAGGAACTTGTTGTAGTTCTCGTCCGCTTTGGCGCGCGCCGCGGCGAGCTCGCCGGCGAGGTCGCTGTCCGCAACCTCGCCGTCTTGCTCCGTAACCGCCGCTCCGTTGTGCACCGCCGCCTCGTCAGGCGGTGTGCCCGTCGCGGTGTCTTCGTTCACGGTTGCGTTACTTCGCTTCCTTGAACTCGGCGTCGATCACGTCTTCGTTCGGCGCGCTCGCGCCGTTCGCCGAGGCACCGTCGTGGTGTCCGCCGCCCGCGCCGTCGGCCGCGCCGTCTTCGGTCGACGCGCCCGTCGACTTGTAGAGCGTCTCGGCCATCTTGTACGACGCCTGCTGCAGCTTTTCGGTCGCCGCCTTGATCTCTTCGGCGCTGCCGTTCTCGCTGATCTTCTTGAGCTCCGTGAGCGCCGTCTCGACGTCGCCGCGGACTCCGGCTTCCGCCTTGTCCCCGACTTCTTTGAGCGACTTCTCCGTGGAGTAGATCAGCGACGACGCGGTGTTGCGAATCTCGGCGTCTTCTTTTTTCGCCTTGTCCGCGGCCGCGAACGCTTCCGCGTCGCGCACCATGCG
>JAXDMA010000363.1:0-7991 GCA_034666305.1 Vulcanimicrobiota bacterium | reverse complement strand
AGAAGGACGCCCGCAACTCCAAGCTGCTCGTGCAATTGATGCCCGAGGACTTGCTCAAGTTCGGCCTGATCCCGGAATTCATCGGCCGCCTGCCGATCGTCGTGACGCTCGACGCGCTCGACGAGCTCGCGCTGCGCCGCATCCTGGTCGAGCCGCGCAACGCGCTGGTGCGCCAGTTCCAGAAGATCATGGGCATGGACGGCGTGGAGCTCACCTTCACGAAGGAAGCGCTCATCGCGATCGCCATCAAAGCGCAGTCGCGCAAAACGGGCGCCCGCGGCCTACGCTCGATCCTCGAAGAGATCATGCTCGACGTGATGTACGATCTACCGTCGATGCAAGGCGTGAAGAAGTGCGTCGTCAACAAAGAAGTCGTCGAAAAGCGCGAAGCCCCGGCGTTGATCTTCGCCGACCGCCCCAAGGACCAGAGCGCGTAGTCGCGCGATAAACCCGCGACGGGGCTTCTCGAATGGCAGGATTCAAGGGAAAGGGTCATCCGCGGTTGCGTGTGTCGACTTTTTCCAAATCGGTCGGCAACAAGCATCCTTAGACTTCGTTGCCTGGGACCACGAACGCGGCGAGGAGAAGCGTCTCGCCGTCATCGCGTCGGTACTCCACACCACGGCGTCGAACGCGCAGAAGGCGCTCGTCGGCCGCGTCGATGCAACGGTCGCGCCGGCCTTGACGGTCGACGCGGCGCTGATGCTCGTCGACACCGCGTTGCAACAAGCGAAAGCGACGGGCGGCGCGACGCGTGCGGAGGTGGAGACGGCGATCGCCGATCTCGTGCGCGCCGGGCATCGCGTCGCAAGTGCCCCGCCGGGACGGTGCCGTGACGATTCGTCCTGCTGAGTCCTAAGTTCACGTCACGCGCTTTGAATTTCGTTCGTCCGAATTATTGATACGAACGCATGTTCGTGCGATAATTCCATTGCGCGAATCTTCGCGATTTATCACTAAGCGGCCCGGCCGGTGTTAGCGCACCGACCGAGCCCGTCACCCGATGAGTGAACATCGAATGACCACATGCGGGTTCGACGTATCAACGTCGAGCCCTCGACGCGGCTTTTCCGTCGTCGAAGGTCATCCGTTTCATCAATCAGCCCGGTGACCGCGTGATGGCGCCGCTCACCGAGTTCCACGCCACGATCGCGGACGTGACGAATGAAGAGCACCAGAACATGGCCGGCCTGGTGCAGTCCGACGACTTCAATGCCGAGGTTGTCGTGCGCTTCCTGCGCGAAAACGGCATTGAGGCGACCGCCGACGAGTCGACCAGCGGCTTTCGTTACGCGGCCACCGATGCCACACGCGCGTCGCACGTGCGTTTCGCCTGTGTCTGCCTGCGCGCGTCAATCAGCTATGCGATCGAGGCCGCCTACTGGTGCGCCAAGGCGAAGCGATGACGCCGAAGCATTGGCGATCACCTCATCCGAAGCGGTGGAACGGACACCGCAGAGACGCTCCGGTCGAACCACTGTCGGGGCGCATTGGGCGTCTTCGTATTGCACGCGGCTACAGCGTCTACGAATTGGCGACGGCAGCCGGCGTCCTCGCCTGCACGATCCAAAGTCTCGAGTCCGAAAACTCGGCCGACAAGCGGATGCTCGCGGCACTTGCGACAGCGCTCGGCGTCCCTGTTTGCCGCCTGTGGAGACCACAGCTGCGCCCAACAAGCTTGCCGTGCTCTGGCTACGGGCTAGTCGGCGGTGTTGCTTTCCCGTCTGATTCCTCAGCGGCAGCTTCCACGAGAGGCGCGTCCTCCGGATCATCGACGAGCTGCTTCAGATCGGCGTCGCTGGCGTTGTCCATGCCGTGTCCTTCGCGGCGCGGCGGCGAAAACTCGTCGACTTTGCGACGTGGGATCACATCTTCGGACGTCGGGCACCCGATTGATTGGCGGTCCGCGTGACCGGCCCTGAACCCGTCAAAATGGGCAGGAGAGTTGAAAACCCAAGCGCGCTAGGGTATAGTGAGGAGACGGGGTGAGTAGCCTCGACGACGGTGGCATTAAGTTCATGGCCTATCCTCAGGACCACGAGCCTCGCCACGTGCATGGACTTGTTGGCGGGATCGGAGGGCCTGAAGTGATCGTGGATCTGAAGATGGATGGAACCGTTGGTTTTGCGGACCGTGACGACGCCGTTCGAGGAGCAAACCGCGCGGAGGTCCGCAAGGTTCTCGCGGCTGCTGATCGGCGCTTCGTTGACCTCGTCGCGCTTTGGCATGCGATGCACGTTGGCTAAGACGCTGAGTCGGGTCGTGACCACGGACCAGCAGATCGATGCGGCGATCGCGCGCGGTCGGCTTCACGCCGGCCCGCGAGTCGTTGAAGCGCGCTATGAGACTGCGACCGACGAAGTCATGATCCGCTTCGAAAACGGCGCACGAATGGCGTTCCCGCGCCATTTACTGCAAGGCCTCGCCGCTGCGTCTACCGATCAACTTCGAGCAGTTGTCATCGCCGGTCCCGGAACGGGCTTATATTGGCCGCAACTCGACGTCGGTCACGACGTTCGCGGTCTTATGGATGGCGCTTTTGGTACGCGACAGTGGATGCAAGAACTCGGACGGCGGGGCGGTGCGACAAAGACGCCGACAAAGAGCGCTGCTGCCCGAGAGAACGGCAAGAAAGGCGGTCGACCGAGGCGCACGGAGCCGACTGCACAACCAATCGCAAAGAAAGTGATACAAGGTCGCCGTGGAGCGGATGGATGACGAGCACCGCCAACGCGGTCCCGGAATTCCGAAGACGATGAGGACGCCATCATGCGTAGCCCGCACGGCAGGTCTCGTATGTCGAAGCTGATCTACATCACCAACACGTCGCTCGACGGTTACATCGAAGACCAAACCGGTGCCTTCGATTGGGGCAATCCGGATCAAGTACATGCCTTCATCACCGATTTGGTGCGGCCGATCAGAACGCATCTCTATGGTCGGCGACTCTATGAGGCGATGGCCTACTGGGATGCGCCGGCGGAAGGCTATTCACCCGAACACCGCGACTTCGCGCGGATCTGGCAGAAGTCCGAGAAAATCGTCTTTTCACGAACGCTGACCGACGCTATGACGCGCAAAACGCGTGTCGAGCGGAACTTCGACCCCGAAGCTATTCGGAACCTCAAGCGGGAATCGGAGCACGATATTATCATTGGCGGCGCCGAGCTTGCGGGGCTTGCGCTCGAAGCCGATCTCGTTGAGGAATGTCACTTGTTTCTCCACCCGGTGATCGTCGGCGGCGGAAAGCCGGCATTCCGAGCCACCTTACGGCGAAATCTGGAACTCCTCGAGACGCGCGATTTCGGCACGGGAGTAATCCACACGCACTATCGCATACGAGGCCGTACATCTTAAAGCCAAATCGAAAGCCCGTCGCCGTAGGTAGGGAGCCAGCTGGCATGGATAACCCATCGCATCCGCGTACGCCGTCGGACCCACTTCCTATCGGCGCTCGCGTGCGCGTTCACCAGGACCCCGACTACGGTCCGGGACCATGGCCGAACGAACCCGTCGGCACGATCAGTGAGGCGCCCGGCGGATCATCGTACGGGCTTGTGCGAACAGTAAGCGGTCCCACGATGCAGTACTACGTCGTGTTCGACGAGCCACAGGTCGATGCGGATGGCGACGGCCCATACGCCGCGTCCGAAATTCTCTCGATCTATCTCGAACCGCTCAATTCGACGGCCGAGGACGTTCGCTAGGCGAGAGGCTACGAGGTCGCGCCGGCGCCCGACGCGATTGCGGCATTGATTCGCTGCGCTGCAGTTTCGGGCGTGTCCGGAGCATCGACCGCCACGAACAGGTGCTTGAAGTTGCTGTCGGTCACGTCGATCACCAGCACGCGCTCGTCGCCGGCGTAGTCGAAGAAGCACACCTCGCCGTGATACAGGAACGTGCCGGCCATCTTGAGCCGTCCCGCGCCCGTGCCGATCAGCTTCAACGTCTCCCAGAAGCTGGGCGGCTTGTCCGTGCCGGCCCGCGTGACGCTCGCCAAGGGAATGTGGAACGAGCCGTGCACTGCCCACAGCACTTCGGCGCCTTTGAGCTCGACGTGCAGCATGTCGTCTTGGATGCGAACCGTAGCCATGGCCGTCTCTACCTCCCAGGGAAGGGGCAGTTTCGGGGGTACAACCCGCCCATGGCAACGCAGGCTACACTGACCGTGACCAGCGCCGTCTTTCGCGACGGGCAAACCATCCCGCAGAGCGCGGTTTTCGACCAAGCCGGCTGCACCGGCAACAACCAAAGCCCGGATCTCGCCTGGTCGGGGGCTCCGGCCGGCACGAAATCGTTCGCCGTCACGATGTACGATCCCGATGCGCCGACGACAGTCGGCTTCAGCCATTGGGTCCTCTTCGACATCCCGGCCGACGTCACGGCGCTCGCCGCGGGCGCAGGCTCGGACAAACACGCGGGCGTCCGCGCGACGCACGGCTTCGGCGACTACGGCTTCAGCCGGTACGGCGGCCCATGCCCGCCGCCGGGCGATCCGGCGCATCACTACCATCTCACCGTCTGGGCGCTCGACCTCGACAAGCTCGGCGTCGACGAAACGACGACCTACGCGAAGTTCCGCTTCATCATCCGCGGACACGTCCTCGCATCGGGCGAGCTCGTGGGAACCTACGCCAGCCCGGCGGGCTAGACCAACGTAACGCCGAGCGCGGCTACGACGGCGGCGCGCACGGCCGGATCGGGCTCATCATCCAGCGCGCCGCGGAGAACCGCTTCGGACCACGGCGTTCGCAACGACGCGAGCGCCTCGACCAGGCCGAGGCGCGCCGCGGCATCGCAGCCCGCCGCGCGACGGTCGATCAGAGTTGGCCAGGCCGGTGTGCGCGCGATCGCGCACGCGGACGCCGGCGGCGAAAACGAAATCGTCGCCGGCGTGGCAACCCGGGTCGGCACGAAGATCACGACCGCCATCAAGGCGGTTCCGAGCAGCGCGAGCAGCATCGGCGTGTGCAGCGTCAGCATGCGAGCTCCGCGAACGGCGCGCATTCGCGCAGGGCCGCCGCCAGCGCCGCACGCGCGTCGTCCAGCGCACGATCCGACGTGCGCGCCAGCGCGTCGTCGAACAGCTCGAGCGGCGCGCCCTCGTACCGTGCCAAGACGTCGTCGAACGCGCACGCGTATCGCGTGAGCGCGGCGCTCAACGCCGGATCGGTGTGGCATCGCGCGGGCAGCAACGCGACGAGCGCGCGCAGGGCCGCCGGCGAACCGTACGGTTCGTCAGCAAAGGCCTCCAGCAGTTCGCGAACGCGCTCGCGCGTGATCCGCGTGGTGGCATCCTCGCCGCAGTCGCGCCCGGGCGGCGCATCGAGCAGGCGCTCGAAGAGCCCGATCATCGCGCTGCGGAGCACGACGTCCTCGACGTCGTCGCAGGCGATGTCGAATCCGGGGATGCGCAGCTTGACGAACAGGCGATCGCAGACGTCATGCAGCGCGCACCGCACCCCATCGAGCGCAGCCGCGACGCCGGGGTGCCCGGACGTCTCGCAATCCGGCAGTAACATCCGCAACGCGAGCACATGGGTGACGAGACCTCCGTTCGCCGTCTCCAACAGCCGCGCAACCTCGCCGGCTCGACGCCGTTCGAGACGAAGGGCGAACGTGAAGGCGTCGTCATGCGCCGGCAGCGGCGCGACGTCCGGCAAAACGGTGATCGCTGGCAGAGTGGGGACCGCTTGCGATTCCCCGACCACGCACGCATCGACGTGATACGCCAGTCCCGCAGGCTGCGCCGCAAAGGCGTCACGGCCGCGAGCGCGCACCGCGAACGGCTCACACGAGTGTTCCCGGCCATCGACGTCGAGCACGGCTTGGGCGATCAGGGCTTCGTCGCACACCGACGTGTGCGCTAGCAGCGTCCACGCCGCGGTTATTCGCGTCCCCGCAGGCACGCCGCGGAGCTGGAGGCCTTCGCCCGTAAGCGGTGATATGCCGGCGCGATCGAGAAGCGTCCGTCCGTCGAGCGTCGTCGACCCGGGCACGTATGCTGCCCCTGGGATGTCGCGCACGCGAACGGTGAGTCGCTCGACCGGATCTTCGACGTCCACGTGCGCGTGCAGCGTGAACGCCGCGCCGGCGGAAACTTCGTCGGGACCGCGCAGCGCGGCATGCACGACCGCGGCCAGGCAATCCGCATCCATATCGGCGGCAGGCTCCTCGCAATTCGGTGCAGGTCGCTCGCGAACGACGACGGTGCATTCGGACCGCGCACGTTCGCGCTCCGCGTCGCACGCAACGACCGACAAGAACAAGGTCTCCAAATCCCGCGCAGTTTCGTGCGTGCGCGCGGCGAGCTCGACGACCGCGACAGAACCCGGCGCGACCGTGTGCGACAAGGCTCGCGGTGCAACCGTCACGCCGCTGCCCGTGATGCAGAAGAAGAGCGTCTCCGGGACGTCGCCCGCATTGACCAGCTCCGCCGTGACGCGAACTTCGGCATCTGGAGCGGCGAAGCGAGGACTCTCGGTCACACGCATCCGAACGTCGCGGACGAGTTCCGGTTCGAACGATGCGACAATCTCGTATGGTCCCGCGGTCGCAACGATCGCTCCGCCGGAATAGCCGCGCGGCAACGTCGCAGTCAACGCGATCCGTGCAGTGCGGCGCGCCTGCACGTTCAGCACCACGACGTGCGCGCCGCCAGACCGCTCCAAGCGCGCGAAGGGCGCATCGGTGCCCGCGCGCTTCACGCCGCGCACGGCGACGGGAACGCCGTCGACGGCGATGCTGCCGTCAATGGCACGGACGGGCGCCGGCAGAGCAATACGGACGCGTACGTCGCGCGCATCCGCCCACCCGTCATTACGAACCTCGACCGCCACATCGACGGAGCGCCGCGCCGGTCGCACCTCGACGCACGGCGCAACGATCACAGGCTCCATCATAATAACTTCGCGCGGCGCTAGCGTACCGCGCCGCCCGTCGCCGCAGCGCACCTCGCCTTCGTCGGCTTGAATCACCGCGACCGGCTCGACGATCCGCACGTCGAACGCGAACGTCGCCGACGCACCCACGTCGAGCCGCTCGATCGCAAAGGTCGCCGGGCCTTGGTCTTCGATGCGAACGCAACCCACCGGCGCGGGTACGTCAATGCGAACGTCGCGCGCCGCGCCGTCGCCTTCGTTGGTGACGACGGCGCGCACGCGGACGCAATCCACTCCGATCGCCTCTACGAACGTGCCGCTCGCCGCGCCGTCGAGCACCGGCCGGCTGCGCACCACCATCGTGCACGCGTTGGTTCCGAACGCGGAATTAGGGACACGCAGCACCGCGTGCGCGGTGAGTTCGCTGCGGTCGTCGCACGGCGCCGCGATGCGCGCGCGCATCATCGCGGTGACGTCCTCGCCGGGCGCCACCGAATCCACCGCGACCGCCGGTTCGTCGAGTGCGTCGAAGCCGTCGCCGAGCAGGAACTCGACCGTCCCCGCCGGGCTCGCCGACGTACCGAGGTTTCGAGTGCGGAAGATCACACACACGGTCTCGCCTGGACGCGCGACACGCGGTTCGACCGATAACGCGTGCAAGACCGGTTCGTGGGCGCTGGTCATGCTAGGGCGGGTGCCCGGCCACCGGGCGGCGCAGTCTCGGGCCGCGCGGGCCGCAATTGGAACGGAGCCAGGTGAAGAGATGAGTCCCACAAAGGGCCGGTTGCCCGTACGCTCCGAAGAGGGGCACCAGATGATCGACCTTTCGACGCTTCGCCGCATCCCGTTGTTCCGGGATTTCAACGACGAGCAATTGTCGCAGGTGCTGGCCACGGTGTCGGAGCGCCGCTTCCCGAAGCATCAATTCGTCGTGCGCGAAGGCGAGCCGGGCGACACGTTCTTCGTGATCGCATCGGGCTCCGTCGCCGTCTGCCGGATCTCACCGGACGGCCGCGAGACGATCCTTTCGATTCTCAAAGAAGGCGACTTCTTCGGCGAGATGTCGATGTTCGATTCGTCGCTGCGCTCGGCGTCGATCAAGACGCTGAC
>JAXDMA010000362.1:0-3692 GCA_034666305.1 Vulcanimicrobiota bacterium | reverse complement strand
CGTTCGCGGTGCTCTCGCCCGCGAAGCGCTACCTCGAAGGCGTGCTCGACATCGGCAAGCATCAGAAGCCGGCCGCGCAGACGGTTGCGATCACCGCGGCGAGCGACTCGTTCTCGCAAGAGGTCGCGCAAGGCGCCGCCGAGTGGGCGCAGACGCACGGCATGAAGGTGGTCTACAACAACAAGTACCCCGACACCGCGACCGACGTGTCGTCGATCATCTCCGCGGTGAAGGCGACCAACCCCGACATCATCCTCAACGCGGGCCATCTGCAGGATGCGCTGCTCGTGCACAAGGGGCTCAAAGAACAGAACGTTCCGGCGAAGATCTACGGGTACTCCGTCGGCCCCGACACGCCGGACTTCACGAACTCGCTCGGCAAGGACGCAAACGCCGTGCTCGGCGGCGCGCAGTGGTCGGACGCGGTGAAATATCACGGCGACGCCGGCTTCTTCCGCAGCGCGAAAGATTACGCGAAGGCCTTCGAAGCCGAGTACCATCACCGGCCGGACTATCACAACGCGGAATCGTCCGCGGCGTGCCTCGCGTTCCAGTACGCGATCCAGGCTGCCGGCTCGCTCGATCCCGAGAAGGTGCGCGACGCGCTGGCGAAGCTCGACAAGACGACGTTCTTCGGCATCCTCAAGTTCGACAGCCGCGGCATCAACGTGTTCAAGCCGATGGTGGTCAATCAAATCCAGGGCGGCCGGCTCGTCACCGTGTATCCGCCGGGCCTGGCCGAAGCGAAGGTGAAGTACCCCGCCCCGCCGTGGGGCCAGCGATAATCTAGCGAATGCACCTACTGGCTCAGGATCTCGTCAACGGGATTCTCGCGGGCGGGATCCTGGCCGTGGTGGCCCTCGGCTTTTCGCTGGTCTGGGGCATCATGAACATCATCAACCTCGCGCATGGTGCGTTCATCATGCTCGGGGCGTACATCACGTGGCAGCTCTTCACGAGCTTCCACGTCGACCCGTTCTTGTCGCTGCCCGTCTCGTTCGTCGTGCTGTTCGTGCTCGGCTACTTGATCCAGCGCTACCTAATCAACTGGGTCGCGCGCGCACCGGTGCTGACCACGTTCTTGCTGACCTTTGGGCTGTCGCTGCTCATCGTCAACATCGCGCTGCTGATCTGGACCGGTGATACGCGCGGCGTTACCACGGCGTACTCCGGTTCGAACTTCACGCTCGCCGGCATCACGGTGCCGTGGGCGAAGCTCTACACGCTGGTCGCCGCGCTGCTCATCACCGGCGTGATGTATCTGTGGCTGCACCGGTCGAAAACCGGCCGGGCGATCCGCGCGACGTCGATGGACATCGGTGCGGCGCAGCTCGCGGGCGTGCGTGTCGCGCAGATTTTCGCCATTGTTTACGGCTTGGGCGCCGGCCTCGCAGGCGTCGCCGGCACGCTCATCTCGCTGTCGTACTCGCTCAACCCGTCGATGGGGCAGCCGTTCCTCATCAAAGGGTTCGTGGTGTGCGTGCTCGGCGGGCTCGGGTCGGTCGAAGGCGCGCTGATCGGCGGGCTCGCCTACGGAATCGTCGAGGCGTTCGCCTCGCAGATCGACTTGACGATCGGCGCGCAGCATATCAGCGGAACCGGCCTGCAAGACGCGGTCGCGCTGGTCGTGCTCTTGATCGTGCTGATCGTGCGTCCGACGGGCATCATGGGACGCGCCACGGCGTGATCCGCAAGATCGGGCTCGGCGGGATTACCGGAAACCGCACCGCGCTGTTCATCGCGCTCGGTTTGATGGTGCTGATGCTGCTGGTGCCGATGGTGCTGCCCGGCTACCAGACGCTGTTTCGGACGACGCTGATCTTCGTCGCGCTCGCGTACGGCTGGAACATGATCGGCGGCTACACGGGCTACGTGTCGTTCGGCAACATGGTGTTCTTCGGGCTGGGGACGTATTGCGCGGCGCTGCTGAGCGCGCGCGGTATCGACAACCTGTTCGCGGACGTCGCGCTTGCGGTCATCGTCAACGCGGCGTTCGCGGCGATCATCGGGTTTCCGGTGCTGCGCCTGAAGGGGCACTACTTCGGGATCGCAACGCTGGGCACGGCGCTCGCGGTGACCGACATCGTGGGCAACCTCGACGTGTTCGGGGGCACCGGCGGGCTCGCGCTCAAACAAGTCGATGAGGCGCACTTCTCGCTCTACTACTACGCGGCATGGCTCGTCGCGGCCGCCGCGATCGCGATCACGTTTCTCGTCGCGCGCTCCAAGCTCGGCTACGCGTTCGTCGCGATCCGCGAGAACGAGGACGCCGCCGCGGTGCTGGGCATCTCCGCGACCAAATACAAGATCATCGCGTGGGCGATCAGCGCCGCCATCGCCGGTGCGGCCGGCGCGGTATACGCGCGCGGCAACGGGTTCATCGACCCGTCGATCGCGTTCGCCGAAGACTTCAACGTGTATCCGATCGTCATGACGATTCTCGGCGGGACGGGTACCGTCGCAGGCCCGTTCGTCGGAGCGCTCATCCTGTCGGCAGTGAACGAGACGCTCGGGCATACCTTCCTCAAACTGCACTCGCTGTTCTTCGGTGCCGTCATCGTGCTCGTCGTGCTGCTGCTGCCGCGCGGACTCGTGTGGCTCATCGGGCTGCGCGGCGGGATGCGCACGTGGCTCAAGAGCCTGCAGGCGTACAAAGCATGAGCGCGCAGCCCGCGCAGGCGCAGCCCGCGCACGAAGTGTCGCTGCGCATCAGCGACATCGGCATGCGCTTCGGCGGGCTGTGGGCGCTGAGCGAAGTGAGCTTCGACGTGGAACGCGGTAGCGTCGTCGGGCTCATCGGGCCGAACGGTTCGGGCAAGACGACGCTGATGAACGTGATCAGCGGCGTGTACAAGCCGACGACCGGCGAGGTGACGTACGCCGGCCGGCGCATCGCCGACGTACCCGCGCACGAAGTCTGCCACCTCGGCATCGCGCGCACGTTCCAGATCGTCAAGCCGTTCGCGAGCTTGAGCGTGCGCGAGAACGTCGCGGTCGGCGCGATGTACGGGCGCAACGGCGCGAAGCGCTCGGCGCGCGCATCGTTCGAGCGCGCGCAAGAGCTGCTCGAAATCGTCGGCCTGGCACGCGTGGCGGAGCGACCGGCAAGCGAGCTGACGATCCCCGACCGCAAGCGGCTCGAGGTGGCGAAGGCGCTCGCCCTCGACCCCGACGTGTTGCTGCTCGACGAGGTGATGGCCGGGCTTAACGCGACGGAGGTCGAGGAGGCACTGGAGCTTCTGCGTGACGTGAACAAACGCGGCGTCACGCTCATCGTCGTCGAGCATCTGATGAAGGCAATCGTGTCGATTTCGACGACCATCGTCGTGCTCGCCGAGGGCAAGAAGATTGCGCAGGGCGCGCCGAGTACGGTGCTGGCGTCGCCGCAGGTCATTGAAGCGTACCTCGGCTCGCGCTGGGTGAAGCGGCAGGAGCAGCTCAAAGAGATCGAGGCGCAGCGCGCCGAGGCCGTGCGCGTACAGCCGCCGGAGGCCACCACGTGAGCGCCGCGGCGCCGCCCGCGGTGACGACGAGCCCGCTCGTGATCGGCAACGTGAGCGCGGGCTACGGCGACACGCAGGTGCTGTGGGACGTGTCGATGCGCGTCGAGCCGGGCGAGATCGTCGCGCTGATCGGCTCCAACGGCGCGGGGAAATCGACGCTGCTCGGCGCGATCAGCGCGGTCGTGAAGA
>JAXDMA010000361.1:0-11383 GCA_034666305.1 Vulcanimicrobiota bacterium | reverse complement strand
TGGGAGCAGACCGCCGGCAAGATCACGCACTTCGTGAGCGGGATGGGAACCGGCGGCACGATCTCCGGCACCGCCCGGTATCTCAAAGAGAAAAACCCGAACATCGTCGTGGTCGGCGCCGACCCGGAAGGCTCGATCTACAGCGGCGATACGCCCAAGTCGTACAAAGTCGAAGGCATCGGGATGAGTTATCTCCCGCAGACCGTCGACATGCGCGTGATCGACCAGATCATTCGCATTACCGACAAAGAGAGCTTCCTCATGGCGCGCCGGATCACGCGCGAGGAAGGCCTGCTCGTCGGCGGCTCGTCGGGGACGGCCGTCGCCGCCGCCGCGCGCGTCGCAAAAACGCTGCCCGCCGAAGCGATCCTGGTCGTGGTGATGCCGGATTCCGGCCGCGGCTACATGTCGAAAATATTCAACGACGAGTGGATGCACGCCAACGGCTTCTTGGAAGACGACCGCCGCAAGGACACCGTCGGCGACGTGCTGCACACGAAGCGCCCGCTGCCGCAGCTGATCACCGTCACCGAAACGCAGCCCGTCAAAGAAGCGCTGGACCTCTTGCGCCGCTACGGGATCTCGCAGCTGCCGGTCGTGCGCGGCAACGAAGTCGTCGGCGGCATCAACGACGTCGCGGTCATGCAAGCCGTGTTCGACCATGCCGACATCATGCACAAGCCGGTGAGCGAGGTCATGGGCCGCGCGTTCCCGGCCCTCGAGCACGACGTGGAAGTGACCGTCGCCTACAAGCTGCTGACGATGGCCAACTCGGCGATCGTCGTCACGCAAAACGGTGACCCGCTCGGCGTCGTGACGCGCCAGGACATCATCTCGTTCCTGTCCGCACAGAGCACGTAACGCTCCACCGTTGCGCGTCTAGTCGGAGCGAGCCGAAACCGCGCCCGGAGACGCGGTTACGGTTGCCTTTCGGATGTCTATTGCGTTTTGAGTTTCGCACGGTGACGGGCTTCGGCGATCTTGATGATCGCGTTGACGACTTCGCGATCGTCATCGGCCGGCATCGCGAGCCTTGCCGCAGGATTGTTACCGGCGGAGTTCGGCACCGGCCCCGGGTGGGCATCGCACGCGCACGGGAAGGTTCCGTCCACGCCGGCGGCAGCGTACGGATACAGCCCGTTGGCGTTGAAGTTTCCCGTCAAGTCGAAGCCCATCGCCGTGCCGGTGTCCTCGAGCAGAGCATAGATGCAGTTCTTGCCCGCATGGAGATAGCTCAGCTGAGACTGGGTGGCGACGACGCTTGCGCCGCCTGAGTTGTAGTTGCCTGGAATCGGGCCGATCAGCGTGTCGAGCACGGTATTGAGCCAGATCTGCATGTTGTCGTCGTTGCGCACGCGGAAGCTCAGCGACGCACTATTGAAATGCGGTGCGAGACAGAAGCACTTCTTGAAGATCGAGTAATACGGATTGTTCGTCGTCGCGTTGCTGTTCCAAACGTTCCGCGGGCCGATCCACCGCGAGCCCGGGTACGTCAACCACGCTAAGTTCGGGTCGATGACGTAGGCCGGGCTGACGGGGATGGTCGGGAACGAGGCGATGTTGATCCAGTACTTGTCGGTGATCGACGACGGTGCAGGGTTCCCCGGAGCCGCCGGATACGGAGCGTAATTCGTATAGTCGTATCCCGTGTCGATCGGGAGAGCGCTGGCGATCGCTCCGTTAACAGCCACGAACGAGACCGCAAGGGCGATCGCTCGCGCGGCGTTTCTGATGTTGAGCATGGTGTCCTCACTTGCTGGGCGGTACAGAGGCGGTGAGCGATCACCGCGGCCCCATCGTAGCGGCGGGACTTTCAAAGCTCTTTCACTTCGCCGCGGACGGGCGAGGGCGGAACCTTCGCGCGACGGCGCGTATCGGGAGGCTCATGGACTTCGCGACGCGCGCCATTCACGCCGGGCAGGAGGCCGACCCCGCCACGGGCGCGACCATCGTGCCGATCTATGCGACCTCGACGTACACGCAAGCCGCGGTCGGGGAGCACAAAGGCTTCGACTACTCGCGCGTCGCGAACCCCACCCGCAACGCGCTGGAGACCCAGCTCGCCGCGCTAGAAGACGCCCGGCACTGCATCGCGTTCGCCTCCGGACTCGGCGCGGAGAACGCGATCACCGGGCTGCTCGGCGCCGGCGACCACGTGGTCGTCAGCGACGACACGTACGGCGGCACGTACCGCCTCTTCACACGCGTGCTCGAACGCTTCGGCCTCGAATCCACCTTCGTCGATCTCACCGATCTCGCCGCGGTGCGCGCAGCCGTGCGCCCGAACACCAAGATGTTCTGGATCGAGACGCCGACCAATCCGATGCTGCGCATCGTCGACATTTCCGCGATCGCCGCGCTCAAGACTGCGGGCCAGCTCGTCGTGGTCGACAACACGTTCTGCACGCCGTACTTCCAGTCACCGCTGGCCCTGGGCGCGGACGTCGTGATCCATTCCGCGACGAAGTACATCGGCGGTCACAGCGACGTGATCGGCGGTGCGGCGATGACGAACGATGACGCGATCGCCGAGAACCTGCGCTTCCTGCTCAAGACGCTCGGCGCGAACCTCAGCCCGTTCGACGCGTTCCTGATCTCGCGCGGGGCGAAGACGCTTGCGGTGCGCATGCGCGAACACGAGCGCAACGCGCTCGCCGTCGCCCACTTCCTCGCCGAGCGCGACGACGTCGCGCAGGTGCTCTATCCCGGCTTGGCGTCGCACCCCCAGCACGAGCTCGCGCGCAAGCAGATGCGCGGCTTCAGCGGGATCGTCTCGGTGACGCTGCGCGGGCCGGAGTCGCGCGCGCTCGAATTCGCCAAACGCACCAAGCTGTTCTCGCTCGCGGAAAGCCTCGGCGGCGTGGAGTCGCTGATCAACCATCCCGCGCGCATGACGCACGGCTCGATCCCCAAAGAAGAGCGTGACCGCCGCGGCATCACCGACGGCTTGCTGCGCCTCTCGGTCGGGATCGAGAGCGCGCGAGATCTGATCGCGGACCTGCGCCAAGCGCTCGACGCAACGCTGGCGCTCGCCGGCGTAACCGGACGCAAACTCGACGGCATCCCTGCGACGCAGAGCGAGGGCGCGCCCACTTCCTAGCGCGCCGCCTTAACCGGATCCGCGACGTACTCTCATCATCGGCTCACCGCAGTCCCAGGTTTTCCTCGGGAGCAGCCCCTACGGTGGGTGTATGAAATTATCTCTACCGGTGCTCGCCCTCGTAATGGCGACCGGGTTACCCCTCGCCGCATGCGCGCAGCAGAGCAACGCGGCGGAGAACGGCCCGTCTCCCGAGATCCGAGCTCAGATGCAAGCGGCGCGTGACGGCGCCAAGACCGCGGCCTTCAACGACCTCAGCGCGGGCAGCCGCGCCAAGGTGCAAGCGATCGTCGACCAGGTCAACAACGGCCAGCTCACCGACCTGCGCGCGGCCGCGCAACAGATCGACGCGGCGCTCACGCCCGCCGAGACCAAAGCCGTGCTCGCGGAGCGCGACAAAATGATGCAGTCGATGCGCGCCAACATGCCGCCGCGCCCCGACGGCGCCATGCCCGGTCCCAACGGTCCGCCTCCCAACGGTGCCGCGCCGAACGGCGATCACCCGCGCGGTTTCGGCCGCATGAGCACGCCCGGCGGCTTTTTGCTGCGGCTCGCGGTGAGCCCCGAGAAGATGAAACAGCTGCGCTCGATGCAGCAAAAACCCGCCGGCCAGTAAACCGCGAAGTCCTCGATCGCTAGCCGCGGTCGAGGACTTCTGCTAATGCGGGGAGCGAGATCTCGTAACGGTAGCCCACGTTGCGATGGTCGTCGTCGAACTCTTCGTGGCGGACCTCGAGGCCGAGGTCGCGGCAGCGTTTGGTGAACACGCGCGCGCCGACGTCGAGGGCGTACTCGTCCTTGCGGCCGCAATCCAGATACCGCAGGCGCAGCCGTTCGAGCGCCGCGCGGCCCGACGCCACGCGCTCGCACGGATCGAACGCGAGCCAGCGCGCGAACACGTCGTCGCGAATCTCGCCGGTGTGCTCGTCCCACGGCAGGTCGATCGCCCAGCGCTCCTTCGCGCGCGGCGAGTACGCCGAAGCGTATCCGAGCATCTCGATCGTCTCGTAGAAGTGCTGCGGCCGCTTCGGACGGCGCTCGAACTCGGCGACGAACGCGGCGATCGTACCGAACTCCTCGAGCACGCGCTGCGCGGTGGGAAAGCCGCGCAGGCACGCATAGCGGTAATACGTGTCGCCGCTGTGCGAAGCGAACGCCGCGAACGTGCCGGGATGCGCGAGCGTGAGGTGCAGCGAGCCGAATCCGCCGGACGACTTGCCGAACACCGCGCGTCCGCCTTCGCGCGCGATCGTGCGGTAGTTCGCGTCGACGTGCCCGACGACGTCGCGCACGGTGTACGTCGCGTAGTCGCCGTTGTGGACCGAGTCGACGTACTGCGAACCGCCCAGGCGCGTGTTCCCGTCGACGATCGCCAGGATCGCGGGCGGCATGCGCCCCTCCGTGATGAGCCGGTCGATCCACTGCACGACGTTGGTCTCCCATGGCCGCGTCGAGACCAGCGCCCCGACGTCGCCCGTATAGCCGTGCAAGCAGTACAGCACCGGGTAGCGGGCCGACCCTTCGGGGTCGTAGCCCGGCGGCGTGTAGATCGCCAGCGGACGCACGGAGTCATCGCCGAGCGCGTTGTCGTGGAGCGCGGCACTCTCGACGAAGTCGATGCGCAGCGTGCCGCGGAGTCCTTGGAGTTGCGAGAGTTCGTTCACGGGACGGCGAAAGGCGTTCGAATGATTCGAGGCGTGGGCCTGCGTTCGGCGGTCGCGATCAACGTCGCCACGATGGTCGGCGCCGGTCCGTTCATCACGCTGCCCCTCGTCGTCACGGCGCTCCACGGCTCGGTTTCCGCGCTCGCATGGGTCGTCGGGGCGTTGATCGCACTGTGCGACGGGCTCGTGTGGGCCGAGCTCGCGTCGCGCTATCCGCGCAGCGGCGGAACCTACACGTATCTGCGCGAGGGGTTCGGGGCGCACGGCCCCGGACGATTCGTCGCGTTCTTGTTCGTGTGGCAGTTCCTGTTCTGGGCACCGCTGATCCTCGCGACCGGATATATCGGCTTCGCGCAATACGCAGCCTATCTCGTGCCGGCGCTCGGCGGCTTCGTGCCGACGCACCTGCTTGCCGCCGCGGTCGGACTCGTCACGCTGATCGCGCTGTACCGCGCCATCCCGCAGATCGCACGCACCGCGCTCGTGCTCGGCGGCGTGGCGCTCGCGACGCTCCTCGTCGTCGCATTCGCGGGGTTGACGCATCCGTATGCTCCGCTCGCGGGAACGGTCGCCATGACGTTCACCCTCGGCGTCGGCATCGCGCCGCTCGGCAAAGCCCTGATTCAGACGGTCTACGACTACGGCGGCTACGGCGACGTCTGCGCGCTTGGCGACGAGGTCATCGCGCCAGCGCGAACCATCCCGCGCGCGATCTTGATCTCGATCGCGTTGGTCTGTGCCGCGTACATCCTGCTGAACCTCGGCGTTGCGGCAGCGGTGGCCCCCGCCGACATCGCCAAGTCGTCCGCGATCGCATCGCTGGTCGCCCAGCGCGCGTTCGGCGCCCCGTTCGCCGCGGTCGTGACGCTCGCCGTGATGTTGACCGCGTTCGCCTCAACGTATGGGCTGCTGCTGGCCGCATCCCGCGTGCCGTACGCCGCGGCGCTCGACGGCGACTTTCTCGCACCGTTCGCGCGTTTGCACGCGAGCGGAAAGTTTCCGGCCGTTTCCCTGGTCGCCATCGGATTGCTCGCGCTGCCCGCATCGCTGCTGCCGCTCGACGCGGTGATCAACGCTCTGACGGCCGGCATCGTGCTCATCCAAGGCGCGGGCCAAATCGTTGCGCTCGCCCTCGCGCGCCGCACTCGCCGCGACGCACCGTTCCGCGTCCCGCTGTACCCGCTGCCGCCGCTGATCGCGCTCGCCGGCTGGCTGTACCTGTTCTGGTCGACCGATTCGAGCTCGCGTATCTTCGGCATCGTCACTCTCGTGGTGGGCGCGCTCGTGTACTTCGTGCGCGCGCGAATCGTCCGCGGCTGGCCTTTCGGCGTCTCGACGCTCGCTTCGCTGATCGCGCTCGCGTGCGTCGCCTTGCCGCATGCCGCCGGCGCGCAACCCCGCCCGCCGGCACCCGCGACCACGCCCTCCTTCGGCCATGCTCTCATCGTGCGCGACGCGCGCGACGAACCCGTGCTGCGGCTCGACGGCAAACCGTTCTTCTTCCTGGGCGGCGCGTTCTTCTACGAGCGCATCCCGCGCTCGCAGTGGCGCGCGTCAATGATGCAGATGCGCGATCTCGGCGCCAATACGCTCGATCTGTACGTGCCGTGGAACTGGCACGAGCTCGCGGACGGCGACTTCGATTTCGACGGGCGCACGAGCCCGCGCCGCGATCTGCGCGAGGTGCTGCGGCTCGGCAAAGAGCTCGGCTTCTTCTTCATCGTGCGACCCGGCCCCGTGATCCGCAATGAGTGGCGCAACGGTGGCTATCCGGCCTGGCTTCTGACGCGGCCCGAATACGCGATGGAGCAGCACGACGTACTCGAAGGCCGGTATCCCGCCACCGCGACGCTGCAGAACAAGCAAAGCGACGACGCAGCGGCCGAGTGGCTGCACAATGCGATGCACCTACGCTACGCCGGCCGCTGGCTGCACCGCGCGCTCGCGGAGTTCCGGCCCGTGGCGGATCGCGTGATCGCGGTGCAGCTTGACGACGATCAAGGCGCGTATCTCGACAACGACACGTTTCCCGGACCGCACTTCCACGCGTACCTGCGCTGGCTCGAGACGCAAGTGCGCGAGGTCGTCGGTCCGCGCACGCCGGCCTTCATCAACACGTTCGAAACGAAGGTACCGTCGTCGCTGCCGGTCTGGGCGATGGGCAACTGGTATCAAAGCGACGCGAACGCGATCGGGGAGCACGATCGCGCCGAGCTCGCGTTCGCGACGGCGACGCTGCGCACGCAAACGCGCGGACCGCTCGCAGTGAGCGAGTTCCAGGCGGGCTGGCTCGCGGACCCGGCCGACCCGCAGCCGCGCGCCGCGGATCCAAGCAACACGACGCTCGCGCTCGGCGAACTCGCGGGCTGGGGGCTCAAGGGGCTGATCGACTTCCCGCTGCAGGACACGCTCGCGCCGTTCGGCTGGGAGGCACCCTTCTCGAACGCGCTCTACGCGTGGGATGCGGCGTTCATGCTGGATCGCGGTTTCGGCTCGCGTTTCCGCGAGACCGACGTGCAGTTTCAGCAGCTCGCGCTGTACGGTCCGGCGCTCGCCGAAGCGCACCGTATTGCGGACATTGCCGTGCTCTACGACGGCCGCCACGACGCGTACCGCGCCGCAGCGCTGTTGAAGGCGGGGCTTGCCGATTGCCGCACACGCGGGATCACGTGCGACGCAATCGATCCTGCAACGGTCACCGACCGACGGCTCTCCTCGTTCCGCTACCTTGTCGTTCCACGCGGGGAATATCGCGCGCTCGTTGCGCGCGCGGAGCGGCTGCACGTGCGCGTGATTCCTTCACCGGGCGCGGCGAGCGGCATCCGCAGCACGCCCGGGGCGACGCTGCTTCGCAGTCCGCACGGCACGTTCGTCGTCGTCGAGAACTGGAGCGACCGCGACTTGCGCTACGACGCTCGCGACCTCCCTGACGCCGGGAGGCCGATCCCGCCGTTCGCGTTGCGCGCGCGCGAGGCGCGCATCATCGCGGTCGACGTGGACCTCGCGTTCCTATCCTCGCTGTACGCGCGCGGTGACCGGCTGACATCGTCATGCGCCGTCCACAGCTACGGTGCCGATAGGCGAGTCTATTTCGGCGGCGCAGAGCCTGCGGCTGTGGCCGTCCGGCATCGTGACGGCCCGACGTGCGAGGTCGAAGCGACCCTGCGCGGCCGGCACGAGCACTGGAACGTCGACGATCGCCACGGCGCCGCGTTGCTCCCGGGCGCCGCGTTGCAGGACGTCGCGATGCTCGTAAGCGCCGACCATTTCTCCGACCCCGGCTTGCGGTTGTCGCGGTTCGCGCGCTTCCCCAAGCCGCGCATCGACGTGACGCTGCCGGCCGGCGCGCACGCGTATCGCTCGGATGTCTTCGAAGACGGCGCGCAGGACGTCGTGCTGCAAAACGCCCGCGTCGTCGCCGTCGCCGTGCCCGACGGCGGCGCGCGCGTGGTGTCGTTCGGCCGATACCTGCTGCAGCCGACGGCGAACACGCCGTCGTTCCACAACGTCTTCGACGCGACCGGCGGCGTGCGCGACGACGTGCTGCAGCAGTTGCCGCCGTCCACGACCGATCGCATCGCCAAGTACACGCACCTGTACCCGGCGGGGATGTTCAACCGGCCGTACGACGCCTGCACGTTCGAAAGCGCGCGCGGCGCCGGCGCGTACTTCGCATACGACGCCCCCGACGTGGTGCCGAACGGCGCGCGGTTTGAGCGCGTGCTCGCGCTGAGCGCGGCGTCCGACCGGCTCGTCGTCGACGAACGTTTTGTGCCGAGCGCGCCCGGCGAGCAGCAACGCCTCGTGTCGCTCTCTGCGCTCGCGGCCTTGTGGCCAGGCGATCCCGGCGGCACGGCGGTCGTCGCGGGAGCCTCGCGCACGCCGTTCGAGCGCGAGGTCAGCCTCGACCCGCGCTTCGGCGGCGTGACGCTCGAGTTGGGATTCGACGGCCCTGGTGCGGACATGATCGCGGTGTCGTGGCCGCTGGGCGACGTCGAAGCGGCGTCGTGGAAACCGGCGCAAAGCAACGGGACGTTGCGGCTCGTGCTCGCGCCGGGCGCGTGGCGCCGCGTCACGTACGCGGCCGGGCGGCCCGAAACCGCGGACGAGCGGCGCCGGTTCGGTGAAGCGGAGCGCGCCTGGGCGGCCGCGAATCCGGCTCCGGCGAGCGAAAGCGGGGAAGTGGCGAAACGGTATACGCAGTCGCCTCAAAAGCGACCGAGTGAGAGCTCATGTGGGTTCGAGTCCCACCTTCCCCAATGACCGGCGTGACGGATTTTCAGGCCGAGTCGTACCGGATCGACGAGCAGATCTGGGCCTCGCTGGCGTTGCGCACCGGTGAGCGCGCGCTTTTCCTCGGCGTCGCCGGCGAGGGCGCGTGGGTCGCGCGCGCGGTCGAGATCGGCGTGAACGTCACCGTTCTTGCCACGACCAACGCGGCAATGGCGCTAAGCGAACGGCTCGGTGCGACCGCGACGCGCGGCAGCGCGACGATGATTCCCGCGAGCACGAACGCGTACGACGTCGCGGTCGCAATGCATTACCTGCACGAAATCGACCCGGGCTTTCACGCGCAGGTCGTCGGCGAGCTCGCGCGCGTCGCAAAGCGTGTCGCGATCGTCGAACCGTCACCGCCGGCGGACGCACTCGGCAAGCGCATCACGGCGCTGTATGCGCGCGCCAAGCGCGATTCGGGCCAGTTCGAAGGCTATCAGCCGATCGAGTACTGGCGCAAGCTGCTCGCGTTCGTCAAAGCCGACGTGTATCAAAACCTCGTCACGTTCACGCGCGTGCCGCCCAAGGAGGCCGTCGCGGAAACCGTATCGTTGATCCTCGACGCGATGGCGATCGAGGAGATGCCCAAGGAATACCTCGACGAGCTCCGCGCGCTCGCCGCGCATCGCGACGCGCAGCTGCTTCCGCTTTCGCGCATCGTGCTGGTCGGCACCGCCGAGGGGGTTCCGATTCCGCAGGGAAGCGGCGCGGCGTTCCGGCCCAACGTCACGCCCGCGCCGCCGCCCCCCGCCGCCCAAACGCCGGCTGCGCTCGCGCCGGCTCCGCCGCCGCCCGCGCCGGCCGACCCGCACAGCCCGACGGCGCCGCAAGTGCCGGCGCTCGGCTTCGGTTTCAGCGCGGAAGCGCCGCCGCTTCCCTATGCGCCGCCCGCGCCGCCGGCCGCGGCCCCGCCGCTGGTGTTTTCAAGCGGCGCGGACAATCCGCCGCGGTCGCCGGCTCCGTTCGGAGCCCCCTTCGCCCTGCCGGAAGATACCGGCGAAGAAGCGCCGTTCGGCGGCGGCGCGGAGCCGCGCACAGGGTTCGGCTGGGCTTGGGAGCCGCCCGAGGACGAGCCGAAGCCCGAACCCTAGCGAGCGGCGAGCCTGCGCAGCGCGACGATCTCCGTGCGCAGGCGCTGCGCCGCCGCGATCAGCTCGGGCGCGATCGGGCCCTTGCGGATGACGGCCAGCGCCGTTTGCACACGGTCCAGCAGCGGCGCAACGGTGCCGGCAGCGCCCTCGATCCGCTGCACGTCGGCCTCCACGTTCCCGAGCGCCTTCATGACCGGCAGATCGTTGAAGGCCGCGACGCGCGTCTTGACGCGATTGAGCTCGCGCAGCGCGCGAGCCGCCTGCACCCCCGCGAGGGCGAGAACGGCGACGAGGGCGATCACGGTCGCCCACCAGACGATGGCCTGCGCGGACACGACTACGCCGCGCTCGACTCGTTCTTCTTGGCGGGGGACGCAGGACCGGCCGCGGGCGGCGCAGCGGGCGCGGCGGGTGCCGCGGCCGGCGTCGTCGACGCCGGGTCGGACGCCGTCGTCGTTTCGGCGGGCTTGGCGGTTTCCGTCGTCGTGCCGGACTCGGATGACTTCGCCTTCTTCTTTTCCGACGCCGAACGCGAGTCGGTCAAATAGAAGCCCGACCCCTTGAACACGATGCCGGCGGGCGAAAACACGCGGGCGAGCTCGCCGCCGCACTCGGGACACGCGACTTGGTGTCCCTCGCGAAAGCCGTGGCGGACTTCGGTAACCTTCGAGCAGGCACGGCAGCGGTAATCGTACAGCGGCAAAGAGGGTCTCCGGCGGAAGCGACTCCTGCTAGTTTACCGGCTTTAGCAGATCGCGTCAACGAGTGCTAAAAGTCGTCGAGAACTCCGCCGGGCTCCTGGTCGAACTCGCACAGCCCCTTGAAGTGGATGAGCGAGTGGTTGAGCGCGATGTCGAGCTTACGGCGCCGCGTGAGCCGGTCCAGCAGCGCGCCCAGCACGCCGCCGTACGTGGGGTAATCGACCCGCACCACGAGCTTGGAGCGCTCCGACTTCTGCTCGATGCGGATGTCGATGCGGCGGCGCACCGAGAACGCCCCGACGAGCGACAGCTGGTGCCCGGCGATGAACCGGTCGACTTCGAACAGCTCTTCGTCTTCGCCGGGCAGGTTCGATCGGATCCCGACCTCGCTGCCCAGGCCCAGCGGCGCGGACGGCTCGATGCGGCGCGCGCTGCGCAGGAAGCTCAACCATACCGGCCACTTCTCGACCTCACAAACGAGGTCGAAAGCGGTCCGCGCGGGCGACGCGACGTCTTGGCTGCGGTGAAGCGCCCGCGGTGACGGCCGGTCGA
>JAXDMA010000360.1:0-6055 GCA_034666305.1 Vulcanimicrobiota bacterium | reverse complement strand
AGATGGCGCACGCCGTGTCGCACACGAGCGGCCAGGGGTTCATGATGGCGTTCCAGGCCGGCGGACCGCACGCGCAGGACCGCGCGCTCGAAGCGGTCGCGTACGCGTACGAGGAGATGTCGCGCATTCCCGAGCGCGTCGTGTGGGAGAAACCCGCCAAGCCCGAACCGATCCGCGTCGAAAAGACGTATCGCATCGTGCCGCGCGGCGTCGACGTGACGATCGGCTGCTCGACGTTCCCCACCTGGAACGCGTATCCGGGGATCTTCGCCAGCCTCGTCACCGGCAACGCCGTTATCGTCAAGCCGCATCCGCAGGCGGTGCTTCCGCTCGCGATCACGGTAGAGATCATACAGGGCGTGCTGCGTGAAGCGGGCTACGATCCGCATACCGTCACGCTCGCCGTCGACACGCCGGACCGGCCGCTCGCGAAAGTGCTCGCGCAGCGCCCCGAGGTCACGCTGCTCGACTATACCGGCTCGACCGAGTTCGGCGACTGGCTCGAGCAGAACTCGCGCGCGCTCGTCTACACGGAGAAGGCCGGGGTGAACAGCGTCGTCATCGACTCCGTCGACGACCTCAAAGGCATGACGCGCAACCTGGCGATGTCGCTCTCGCTCTACTCCGGCCAGATGTGCACGACGCCGCAGAATCTGTTCATCCCGCGCGACGGGATCACCGCCGGCGGCGAGAAGGTGCCGTTCGACGACGTCGTCGCCGCGATCGTGAAGGGCATCGACGGATTGCTCGGCGATCCCGCGCGCGGCGCCGCGACGCTCGGCGCGATCGCGACCGACGCGACGCTGCGGCGGATCGACGAAGAGAACGCGAAACCGGGCGTCGTGCGCAAGAGCGAGCCCTTCGCCAACCCGGAGTTCCCGGACGCGCGCGTGCGCACGCCGCTGGTCGCCGTCGTCGATGCGGCCGACCGCGAGCGCTACGACCACGAGGCGTTCGGTCCGATCGCGTTCGTGGTGCGCACGGCAAATACCGACGAGTCGCTGCGGCTGGCGACGGGCGGGGCGCAGCGCCGCGGCGCGATCACGGCGATCGTCTACACAACCGACGACGCGGTGCTGGCGAAAGCGCAGCGCTGGGCGCAAGACGGCAAGGTGAACCTCGCGGTGAACCTGACCGGCTCGCTGCTGGTGAATCAGTCGGCGGCGTTCAGCGACTACCACGTGACGGGCGGTAACCCGGCGGGCAACGCGTCGCTGACGGATGCGGCGTTCGTTGCGAACCGGTTCCGCATCATCGAAACCCGCACGCCGCTCGCGTGAGCGTCGCCCCGCTGACCGGCGACGCGCTCGCGCGTGCGTGCGCCGAGGCGATGCTCTCGCGCGACCACGCGTCACAGGCGCTCGGCATCGTGCTCGACGATGCGCGTCCCGGGTTCGCGCGCGCTTCGTTGACCGTCACGCAGGCGATGGTGAACGGCCACGCGATCGCCCACGGCGGTGTGACGTTCACGCTTGCCGACTCCGCGTTCGCGTTCGCGTGCAACTCGCGCAACGAGCCCAACGTCGCGCTGCAGGCATCGATCTCGTACGTTTCGGCGGTGCATCTGGGTGACCGGCTTGTCGCCGAAGCACAGGAACAGTCGTCCAAGGGGCGCACCGGCGTGTACGACATCCGGGTGACGCGCGGCGACGGAGAGCTCGTCGCGTTGTTCCGCGGCGTGTGCTACCGCATCAAGGGGACCGTGCTGGAGGGCGCGTCGAGCTGATCGAAGTTCAACGCGACGCGGACGGTACGCTGCGCCTTAGCGGCGAGCCGTTGCGCGAGCATCCGGCGACACTTCTCGCACTGCTCGACGCCGCCGCCGAACGGGCGCCCGAGCGCGCGTTTCTGGTCGAGCGCGATGCGCGCGACGTATGGCATGAGGCAAGTTTCGCGACGGTCGCCGCGCGTTCGTTCAACGTCGGCGGCGGGCTGCGCGCGCTGGGCGCGTCCGCGACGCGGCCGGTGATGATTCTTTCGGCCAACGGGATCGATCACGCGATGGTAACGTTCGGGGCGCTGCGGGCCGGCATCCCCGTCGTGCCCGTTTCCGCGAAAACCGGGCTCGCGGCCTCCGACGGCTTCGCGCGCCTGCGTGAGATCGCCCAAGCCGTGCGTCCCGCCGTCGTGTTCGCGCGCGACGGCGCCGGGTATGCCCACGCCGTTCGCACCGTCGCGCCCGGCGCGGCGTTCGTCAGCGTGAGCGATCCGCCGCCGGGTATGCGTGCATTCGACTACGCGCAGCTGCTGGTGCACTCTCCACTTGCGCCGAGCGCCGCCCGGTTCGTGAACGGCGATACCGTCGCGAAGATCCTATTCGTGTCCGGATCCGCCGGTGAGACGAAAGGCGTCGCGGTCACGCACGGCATGATTGGGGCGATGCTGCAAGGCGTTGCGCAAGCGTGGCCGTTCCTCGACGATCACCCGCCGACGCTCGTCGACTGGCTGCCGTGGAGTCACGGCCTTGGCGGCAACCTCGTATTCGGCATCGCATTGCGCCATGCCGGAACGCTGTTCGTTGACGATGGCGACCCGACGCCTGCGCGCTTCGAGCGGACGGTCCGTTTGCGCGCGGAGGTCGCGCCGACGCTCGCGTTCGACGTGCCGCTGGGATGGACGGCGTGGGCGGAGCGCCTTCGCGCGGACGACGCATTGCGACGCCGGTGGCTGTCGCGACTCGATCGCGCGTGCTGGGCAGGCGCGACATTGGCGCCCGCGACGCGCGACGCGCTGCGCGCGATCGGCCTGCCGCTAGCCGCTATGTGGGGCTCGACCGAGACGTCGCCGGCCGTCGCGATGACGACCGGCGTCGATCCGGCGCACGATGCGCTCGGCGTTCCGCTCGCGGGCGTCGACATCAAGTTAATCCCCAGCGGCGATGCGTACGAAGCGCGCGTCCGCGGCGCGCAGGTGATGCAGGGCTACTTCTGGCGGCGCGATCTCACCGCGGCGGCGTTTGACGACGAGGGGTATTACCGGCTGGGCGACGTGGTGCGCCCGGTCGACGTGCGCGCTCCCGAGCGCGGGCTCGCGTTCGTATCGCGCGTCGACGAGCGCTTCAAGCTCGCGTCGGGCGCGTGGGTCCTCGCGGGTGCGTTGCGCGCGGCGTTTCTTGCGGAGTGCAGCGACGCGGGCGACATCGCAGTGAGCGGTGAGGGCCGCGATATGGTCGGGCTGCTCGTATGGCCGACTGCCGAGGGCCGGCTCCTGGAGCACGACATCTTGCGGGCACAGGTCGCCGACGCGATGCGGCGTCTCGCAGCGGATACGGGGCCTGCGATTCGCCCGCGGCGCGCGCTGATTATCGACGCGCACCTCGGCACCGACGAGCGCGCGCAAGCGGCGGCGCTAGCGCGGCTGCATGCGAGCGAGCCCGACGCCGAGGTGATCGTCGTATGACGGGCGGCCTGCTCGCGGGCGTCAACGTCGGCGGGACGACGACGAGCGTCGTGCTCGGAACGGCCGATGGAACGATCCTGGAGCGCCGTGGTTGGCCGACGCAGGCGCACGACGGCGAAGCGCTGTACGCGGGCGTCGTCGGCGCGTTGCGCATGCTGGCCGATGACGCACGAGCGATCGGCGTTGCGATCGGCGGCCCGATGGATGCGCGCACCGGCGTCGTGATCTCGGCGCCGCATTTGCCGGGGATGCACGCGTTCCGGATCGGCGAACGCCTGCGGGCCGACATGCAAAAACCGGTCGCGGTCCATCACGACGCGGCGGCGTGCGCGCTCGCCGAAGTCCGCTGGGGCGCGGACCGCGGCGTGAGCGGGCTGGCATACCTGACGTGCGGCACGGGATTCGGCGCCGGCATCGTGATCGACGGCCGCGCGCGGTATGGTTCGCGCGGGCTTTCGCCGGAACTCGGACACGTGCGCTATCGCGACGACGGCCCGGACGTCTTCGGAAAACCGGGCTGCTTCGAATCGTACGGCGCGGCGAGCGCGCTGCCGAAGTTGGCACGCATGCGCGACCCGTCGTTCCCTCCGACGACAGGGGCTGAGGTTGCGGAACGCGCGGCGCGCGGTGACGCCATCGCACGGAACGCGTTGGACGACAATGCCGCGGCCGTGGGAGCGGCGTGCGCGTTGCTCGCGGACCTGCTCGTACTCGACGTGATCGTGTTGGGCAGCCTCGCAACGTATCTGGGCGAACCGTGGATCGCGCGCGTACGCGAGACGTTCGCGCGCGAGGCGCTGCCGGATCACGTGGCATCGTGCACGCTGCGCGCACCGTCGCTCGATGCGATCCAAGACCTCAGCGGTCTCGCTGCAGCGTTCGACGCGACGTAAAAAGCGACGGGTACCGCGTCCTTGCGAACGCGGTACCCGCGATGGTGTGGGCGATGCTTGAGCCGTCCTGACACCGTACCACACCGGCTTCCGCCGAGCAACCCCGACGGGCTGGAGCGTGAACGCCCCAGCGTGGTGTCAATCACGCCCACGCGTCCGAGGGCAAGGAACATGCTGAAAAAAAAAGCTTAGTAACGTCCCAGGATCCGCTGCTCGCCGCCGATTACCGAGAGCGCAGCGCTGAGTCGGGAATCGTCGACGTTTGCGAGCTCGACGAAGAAGCGATATCGGAACGGTACGCGGCGATCCGGGCGTGCGATCAAGAACCGTAAGTCGATGGCGCGATCCGCGAACGCACTCAGCGCGTCGCGCAGCGAACCCGGCCGGTCGTTCACGGCGATTCCGACGCATGCGCGGTCGCCGGTGCCTGCTTCGTCTGTGCGCGCGATCAGGAAGAACCGCGTGTAGTTTTCCGCTTCGTCCTGGATGCCGCGCGCGAGGATCGTGCCGCCGTGGATCTCCGCCGCGAGTGCCGGTCCGATCGCTGCGACCGTGGGGTAGCCGAGCGCGACGATCTCGCGCACGGCGCCGGCGGTGTCCGTCGTCGTCGTCTGCTGCCAGCCGCGCGTTTCGACGTAGCGCCGGACTTGTTCGAGCGCCACGGGATGCGAGCGAACCTCGCGGATCGTGGCGTCGCTCGCGCCGGTTGTGCCGATCAGGCACAGCTCGATCGCGAGCGTCGTCTCGCCGCGGATGCGCAGCGCCGGGTGTTCCCACAGCAGCTCGTAATTGCGCGGGACCGGCCCCGCGATCGCGTTCTCGACCGGCAGCACGGCGTAGTCCGCGTCACCGGCATCGAGCGCCGCCGCGGTCGCATCGAACGAAGCGTAGCCGCGTGTTTGCGCGCCCGGGACGAGCGCGCGCGCGGCGACGTCGCTGAACGCGCCCGCGTGCCCCTGGTACGCGACGGTCGGCATCGCGCGCTTAGACCGGCGCGTTCGCGGCGGCGCCGAGACGGAACGCCGCGACGTACGCCTTGAAGATCACGCGGTAGTCGTCGTGCACGAACCGCACGCTGCGCGGCCCGATGCGCTCGAAGCCCGGCATCATGTCGACGAAGTCCGCGTTGTGCGTCCAGCAGAAGTCGAGCTCCAGCTTGATGGGCGGCTCGAAGATGAACGGCTTCGCGTACTTCACACGCGCGATCGCTTCTTTTGCGCCGGCGCGAATGAGATCGCGGGCGCGCGCCGGTGAGAGCGAGTTCGTCGCAAAGCGGCCGATCGAGTCTTTCACCACGACGCCCGTGATCCACGGCATCACGGCCTTGGTCTGGTCGATGCACGCGCTATCGCCCGTGATCAGCACGACCGGCACGCCGTTGAGTCCGAGCACGGCGGCGTTGAGCATCGCCTCACTGCAGGGGAGCCCGTTTACTCGCGTCTCGCGCAGCGTCTCGCTCGTGTAGGTGTGGTCCAGCGTCGCATCCTGCGTGCCGACCGCGCCGTGGTAGCCGGTGAAAAACGCGGCGTCGAAGCTGCCGTCGATCCCTTCCGACATCGAGAAGGGCTTGCGGTTGCCATAGATCATGCGGACGTCGTCGGGGAGCTCGTCCCACAGCACGTTGCGCATCGAGGAGTGCGAGTCGTTGACGAGCACGTCGCCCACCCCGGCTTCGCGCGCGCCGTCGATCGCGGCGCGCACTTCCTGCGACATCAGCCGGCGGTAGTACGGATACTCCGTAGTGTTCGTGGGATCGACTTGCG
>JAXDMA010000359.1:0-2814 GCA_034666305.1 Vulcanimicrobiota bacterium | reverse complement strand
AGCCGACCGACGGCTCGTTCCGCGCCGCGGCGGCCTTCGCGACCGATGCGCATGTCGACGGATACGTGTCGGTCGGCGGCGGATCCGTGATCGACACCGCGAAGGCGGCGAACCTCTACGCGACCTACCCGGCTCCGTTCGAACGCTACGTGAACGCGCCGCTGGGCGAGGGCGCGCCCGTTCCCGGCCCGCTCGCGCCGCACATCGCCTGTCCCACCACGTCGGGCACGGGGAGCGAATGCACGGGCATCACGATCTTCGACTTCGAGGCGCATAACGTGAAAACGGGGATCGCGTCGCGCCGGCTGCGTCCCGTGCTCGGCATCGTCGACCCGGATGCCACGCGTACGCTGCCCGCAACGGTCGTCGCGTCGAGCGGCTTCGACGTGCTCGCGCACGCGCTGGAGTCGTTCACCGCGAAACCGTACACGCAGCGGCTCAAGCCGGCGACGCCGCCGGCGCGTCCGCTCTCGCAAGGCGCGAATCCGTACAGCGACCTCGCGTGCGTCGAAGCGCTGCGGCTGCTCGGCCAATTTCTCGAGCGCGCGGTGCACGATGCGAACGACGACGAAGCGCGCGAGAGCGTCATGTACGCCGCGACGCTGGCGGGCATCGGGTTCGGCAACGCGGGCGTGCACGTGCCGCACGGGATGGCCTACGCGGTCGCCGGGCTCGTGCGCGATTTCTTTCCGCGCGACTACGAGGCCGATCACGCGATCGTCCCGCACGGGATGTCGGTGATCGTCAGCGCACCCGCCGTCGCGAAGTTCACCGCGAGCACCTCGGTCGACAAGCACCGCCGGGTCGCGACGCTGCTCGGGGCGCAAACAGAGCTCTACGATGACGAAGTAGGCGATGCGCTCGCGGCCGCGCTCGCACGGATCATGCGTGCGACCGACATGCCCAACGGATTGCGCGCGCTGGGCTATACGGCGACCGACGTGCCCGCGCTGGTCGCGGGCGCCTTCGCGCAGCAGCGGCTGCTCGGCAACGCGCCGCGCACGGTGGGAGAAGAAGAGCTTACCGCGCTGTTCTCAAGCGCGATGAGCGTCTGGTAGGGGCGGCGGCCCTTTGCCCTCGCGCGCGTTACGCGTCGCCCTGACGAAGCCGTAGAGCTGCTCGGCGTCGATGCCGTGCAGCATCAGGCGAAAACCGGATTCGACCGTCGCGAAGGGCACGACTGGATGGCGGTTGTTGACCAGCGCGACGGCCAGCTCGGTTCCGAAGATGCGCGAGACATAGATCGCGATCGTCTCGTCGAGCTGCAGCGAGTTGCTGGCGCGGTTGAAGTCGTCGTGCGTGAGCAGCAAGCTATAGAACGGCGTGTACAGCTCGATCGCACTCTGCAGGTCGAGGAAGTTGTGCCAAGTGCGCTGCATCGGCACGAGCGTCGCGTCGAAGTTCTCGATCGCGCTGAAGTCCATCTCGCCGAGGGGGCGCGGACCGATCGCGCGGCCCTGGTCGATCAGCTGCGCGTTCACCTGGATGATGAAGTTGTAGATGTTGAGATCGTGCTGCACGAAGACGTTGTCGACGAGCGCCTCGATCGTGCGCGGCCGCAGGGGCACGTAGCGCATCTGCAGCCCGCCGATGTTGTCGCCGATGAAGTGCAGCATCTGCGTGCCGATGTTGAAGTGGCGCAGGATCAGGTAGTTCGCCTCGGGGCTCACGAAGTTCGTCATCCCCCACGCGATCGAGCGGTGCAGCAGCTTCGGCGCGGCCATGGAATCGGGGACGATCGTCCGGATGAGCTGCGTGACCACCACGCCGAGCCGCGCGACCACGCGAATGATCGGCAGCAAGAAGCGCCGCGACCACGTGCGGTTGTTCCGCATCAGCGCTTCCTTGGCGTCCGGATCGAAGAACGTGCTGTGGTCGAGCGACAGCGCGGTCCACGGATCGGGATTGGAGAAGTCGTGCTTCGAGAGATCGTACGTCGTCACGGCGGCGTCATCTCTTCGAGCTGCAGGCGGTAGAGCCGCGCGACGACGGCGCTCGTCTTCACGATGCGATCGCCCATGCCCGGCAGTTCCAGGATCCCGGAGCCCAGCGTTGCTTCGAACTCCGCGAGGTGATCGGCGTCGTGCTCGCCGTGATACAGCAGAAAGCTCACCTGCCGATCGTCCAAGCCGAGCTGGTCGCGAATGAGACGGCCCCACGCGGCGGCTTTCTTGCTGCCGACGCCCTCGATCACGAACATCGCGCCCAACAAGTCGAACGGGTTGGGCTCGCCGGCGCGCTGGAACATGAAGCCGTGCAGGGCCTCGGTGCCGACATTCTTCTCGTAGGCGAGCATCTGCGCGCGGTCGCCCCCGATCGACGCGAAGTCGGCCTCGAGCATCGCGTAGTCGCGGTGCTCCGTGACCGCGTGTTTCAGAAACGTCGACCGTTGCTCCGCGAACTCGTTGGTGATGCTCGACGAAGCACGCGCGATCCAGCGCGAGCCCTCGATCACCTGCTGGCGGTGGTTGAGCAGCAGCATGCGGTAGTCGTCGAGCCGGAAGCGCCCGCGGCGCAGCTTGTCGATGAGCGGCACCGTCTCGAGGGCCGACTCGAAATCGGCCCACACCATCAGCAGCCGGCGCAGCACCGATTGCGCGGCCGGCGACGTTGCGGTTGCGTTCATGCGACCTCCAAGAGCATCAGACCGTTGAGCGCGCGCCCGCTCTCGGGCACGTTGCATAAGATCTTCTGGCCTCGTTCGAGCTTCCGCGCGCGCGTCAGCTCCTCCAGCAGCACGAAGATCGACGCGGCGCCGACGTTTCCCCGCGTGGTCAGGTTGCTGAACCACTTGTCCTGCGGGATCAGCGCGCC
>JAXDMA010000358.1:0-8634 GCA_034666305.1 Vulcanimicrobiota bacterium | reverse complement strand
GCCGAGCGCCGTCACGCTGAGCCTCGCCGAAACGCTGGGACTCGAGCCGCACGGCGAGCTGGAGATCGCCGGCTTGTCGCGCTTCGCGACCGGGTTCGTCGAGACGGGGCCGCTCGCGGTGGGTTCCGCGCGGTTCGAGCACGTTCGGTTGGCGGTCGTGCCGCAATCGCGGGCGGCGCGCTTCGACGTCGTGATCGGCAGCGATCTGCTCGCCCGCGTGCGCTTGATCCTCGACCGCACGGCTCGCACCGCGCGCGTCGTCGCGCCGGGCGGAGCGGATCCGCCCGGCGCGGTGCGGCTGGCGTTTCACAACGGAGCGCCGATCGTCCAGACGATGTTCGGCCCGCAAGGGGCGCGGGCGCTGCTGGACACGGGCGACGAGGCGGTGCTGTCGATCGGCTACGCCGCCTACCGGGTCGGACCGCAATGGACGGTGTTGTCGCGCGGCGAGGCGGTGGGGGTGGCCGGCGCCGACGACATCATCACCGTCGAGATCCCCGACGTGCGCATCGGCCCGCTTGCGATCGGCGCCGTGCGAACGCCGGTTCGCCGGACGCAGGCGCTCGCGCACGTGGGCATCGGCCTTTGGAACCGCTATGTCGTCGAACTCGACGAGTCGGCCGGCCGGGTGCTGTTCACTCCGCGCTAACGCGCGGGCGCGTTAGTCGAGGTCGGCTTCGAGCGCTTCGGCGGTTCGCTGCATCACCTTCGCGAGCAGCGCGATGGCGCCGGCTCGGTTGGTGTTCAGCAGCATGTACTGCATGCGGTCGTTCGGGTGCAGCACGACGAACACGCCTTTGCTGCCCTGCGTGATCGACTTGAGGATGCGGTCGATGAACGCTCTGTCCTCGTCGTCGAGCTGAACCGCACCACCCTCTTCCTTGAGAAGGTCGCGGAGAAACGTGTCGAGATTGTCAGGTACATCCATGTGCAAAGCACCCTCGCGTGGTACGAGCGCTGTCCTTTTAGGATAATCGGCCGGAGCCTGTGAAAGTGAAGTTGGCAGGGTCAAACCGGTAAAGCCTTGACGGTGGCTCCGTTAAGATTGTCTTTACCGGTACGCCGGAGGTCGCCGGAACAGCAGAGCGAGACGGCGAACGCCGCGCTGCGCGCTCAGCGCGAAGGAGGCCCGTACGCTCAAAGGATTCGGCACGTTCATCGCGCGCGGCAACGTCATCGATCTCGCCGTCGCCGTCATCGTCGGTTCCGCGTTCACGGCGGTGGTGAACGCGCTCGTCAAAGACATTCTCACCCCGCTGGTCGCCGCGATCATCGGCCAGCCGGATTTTTCCAAGCTCGGCTTCTCGATACGGAGCACGCACTTCCCCGTCGGCGATTTCGTCAACGCGCTGATCACGTTCGTGCTCGACGCGCTCGTGATCTACTACGCGGTCGTCGTCCCTTTCCGCACCATCGCGTTGCGTTTCGCGAAGCCTGCGGAACCGGAGCTCGCGCTCAAGACGTGTCCCGAATGTCTGAGCGAGATCGCGCAGGACGCGCGCCGCTGCAAATACTGCACGGCCGTGCTCGGGCGCACACCGGGGTTCAGCGGCTGATGCGCGCCACCCACCAGATCAACACGATCTGCAGCGGGACGCGTGCCCACAGCACCCACGCGGGCGCGACCGTGGCGAAACGATTCGCTTCGATCGCCATGAAGATGTTCGCGGGCCACACCGCGACGAGCAGCGCGATCAGACCCCAAGCCGCGGCGCGGCACGTCCGCGGAATCATCAAGCCCAGTCCGCCCGCGATCTCGGCGATTCCGCTGATCGCGACGAGTTCCGGCGCGTGGCCGAACTGCGGAGGAACGATCTGCTCGTACATCGCCGGGCGGATGAAATGCACCGCCCCCGCCGCGATGAACAGAACGCCGGTGATGGCGGCGCGCACGCGCTGACGTTGACTCAGCGAGGCTGCGCGAAGTGCCGCCGGTCGTCTTCTTCGAGGACATCCAGCACGAGCGGAAGGTCGGCACGCTCGCGGAGCCACGGGTACGTTTCGTACGCGGCTTCGCGGTCGCCGCCGCGCGGCAGCCGGGCGGCGAGCATGGCATTCCATGCCGCGATGCGCTCGGGCGACGTCGACCTCTGCACCAACCGCGCCACGCCGTCGTCGTCCGCCGCATCGGCCACGGCCGCGCGCAGCGCGTCCAGCTCGAGCCCGAGGGCCTCGAGCATCATCGTGCTGATGCCCGGAATGTCGTACGCTCCCTTGTCTCCGCCGGGCAGCGTCGCACGCACTTTGTCGATCGTGCGCGGCAAAAAGACGATGCCAGCGAGGGCTTCGCGCGGCGCGCGCGGCGGAGCGATGGTGAGGTCGAGCGGCTGCATCCGACCGGTTTAGTTCACGCGCTTCTGTTGGCCTTTCCACTCGCGCTCGCGCAGCACGTACTTCTGGATCTTGCCGGTCGACGTTTTCGGGAGCTCGCCGAACTCGACGGTCTTGGGCACTTTGAACGCGGCGATGCGCTCGCGCGCGAACGCGCGCAACTCGTCGGAGTCCAGGGTGCGCCCCGGTTTGAGCGTGACGAATGCCTTGGCTACCTCGCCCCATTTCTCGTCGGGCACCGCGACGACCGCGCACTCGAGCACCGCGTCGTGCTCGAGCAACACTTTCTCGACCTGCTGCGTCGAGATGTTCTCGCCGCCGCTGATGATCACGTCCTTCGCGCGGTCGACGATCTCGATGTAGCCGTCCGCGTGAACGACCGCGATGTCGCCCGAGTGGAACCAGCCGCCTTCGAACGCTTTGGCCGTCGCGTCGGGATCGGCGTAATAGCCCTTCATCACGTTGTTGCCGCGCATGACGATCTCGCCTTGGGTCGTCGCATCGCGCGGCACGTCGTTCAGTTCGGTATCGACCACGCGAACGTCGCGAGGACCCAGCGTGAGCATCGGTACGCCTTGACGGCTGCGCAGCCGCGCGCGCTCGGGCGATGGAAAGCCGTCCCACTGCGGGCTGTGCCAGGCGCACTCGGTGATCGGCCCGTACACCTCGGTGAGCCCGTACACGTGATGCAGCTCCGCCCCGAGCGCCTCGATTTGCGCGATCGTCGCGGGCGCCGGCGGCGCGCCGGCCGTCGTCACCACGACGCGATGCGGGAACGCCACGGTATCGGTATGGTTCACCAGCCCGATCAAGACCGTCGGCGCAGCGCAAAAATGGGTCACGCCCTCGTCGTGAATGCCGTGATTGATCCCGGCGGCGTCGACTTTGCGCAGGCACACGTGCGTCGCGCCCGCGGCGGTGACCGCCCACGGAAAGCACCAGCCGTTGCAGTGGAACATGGGCAGCGTCCACAGATACACGCTTTCCGGCCGCAGATTCGCGTGGAAGATCTCGGCGAGCGCGTTCTGGTACGCGCCGCGGAACGTGTACATCACGCCCTTCGGTTTGCCGGTGGTGCCGCTGGTATAATTGATCGAGATCGTGTCGTCCTCACCGCCGCCGCGCGGCACGAATGCCGCCCGGTCGGCGCCGGCAAGGACGTGTTCGTAGTCGGCGGCGTCCTCGCGGATCATCTCGTCCGGCGCGCTGACGCGAATGCGCGGCGCCGTCGACGCGAGCCGGCTCACCAGCGGTTCGAGCTCGTGGTCGTACAGCAGCAGCGATGCGCCGCAATGGTCGACGATGTAGTCGATCTCGTCGGGTGCGAGCCGTGTGTTGAGCGCGCAGAGCACGCCACCCGCGCGGGGCACGGCATACGTCGCCTCGAGCACCATCGACGTGTTCGGTGCGATCACCGCGACGCGCTCGCCGGCGCGGATTCCGCGCGCCTGCAGCGCCGCCGCGAGCCGTTCGACGCGTTCCAGGAACTGCGGATACGTGCGGCGTTCGGCGCCGTCGACGACAGCGATCTTGTCGGGATACACGAACGCGGCGCGCTCGAGGAAGTCGAACGGGTCGAGCGCGCGCAGGTGAACGGCGGCGGACGGTGCGGCGATCATGGGACCATGTTCGGCGTATGGGGAAAGGCTACCCCATGTCAGTTCCCACCGGGCGCACGTCGCTCGCCGCGGAGACGCCGACCGTCAAGGTCGGCGATCCCGCCCCCGACTTCACCCTCAGCTCGCACACGGGTGACGAGTTCCGGCTCGCCGGCAAGCGCGGCACGAACGTCGTCCTCGCGTTTTACCCGTTCGCCTTCAGCGGGACTTGAAGCGTTCAGCTGCCGGTGTACGAGCGCGAGCACGAGCGCTTCGGCACCTACAACGCCCAGGTCGTGGGCGTTTCGACCGACTCCCGGTTCGCCAACGCGGCGTGGGCCGCGCAAATCGGCATCACGTTTCCGCTGCTGAGTGATTTTTATCCGCACGGCGCGGTCACCGAACGCTACGGCGTCCTCAATCCGCGCGGCATGCCGGAGCGCGCAATTTTCGTCATCGACAAGGACGGTATCGTCCGCTACATCGACGTCCATTTGCTGAAAGAAGCGCCCGACGAAAACGTCCTCTTCGAGGAGCTCGCGAAGCTGAACGGATAGCCGGCCCGCCCGGCGGGCAAGCGAGTCCTAATTCTTGCGGACTCTCTTGACGGGGGCCGGCGCGGCGTGCTACGGTACCGAAAACTAATTTATTAGGTGTAGATGATGTCGCGTTTCGGAATCGTGCTGGTCACCACGTTCATCGCGGTTCTCACGGCGCCCGCGGGTGCGGTGTCCGTGCGCCCGCAGCTCGCGATCCCGCACGTCGCAAAAGGCCCCGCCATCGACGGAACGCTCGCCGACGATGCGTGGAAAAATGCGAAGCACGTCGCGC
The DNA here is from genome assembly GCA_034666305.1 of Vulcanimicrobiota bacterium. Lineage (GTDB taxonomy): Bacteria > Vulcanimicrobiota > Vulcanimicrobiia > Vulcanimicrobiales > Vulcanimicrobiaceae > Vulcanimicrobium. Next base: position 3,874 of record JAXDMA010000358.1, on the reverse strand, counting down.
TCGCCTGGGATTTGCGCCACAAGGCAGCGCCTGCGCAGCAGACGGACGTGTACGTGCTCAGCGACGATCAAGCGCTGTACGTCGCATTTGATGCGAAGCAAACCGCGGAGATCGTCGCAAACCAGCACACCGATGACGTGGGCTTCGACACCGATGACGAAGTGCAAGTCGATTTGTGGCCGGGCGGCCCGCAGGGTTTTCGCTATCTCTTCACCGCGACGCCGCTGGGCACGCACTACCAGCACTCCAGCGAGAACGCGGCCTACGCGCCGAAATGGCAGAGCGTCGGCAAGCTGCGGCCGGGCGGGTTCACCGTTACGATGCGCATCCCGTTCGGCGTCATGCGCGGCGACGGGCGCGCCAACTGGCCGATCCAGTTCGTACGGTTCGTGCAGCGTACCGACGACCTGCAGGTATGGGCGTTCGAGGAAGGCCAGTCCGATCACAACGACGTCGTGTACGCCGGGACGTTGAGCGGTCTGTCGGCCAGCGCCGCGGGCGCCCGCCCCAAACCGCGCATCGGATTGTTCGGCGTCGGCGAGGTGTCCGCCAAACACGACGACGGCACGACGACGCGCTCTGGTGCGGACCTCTCGATCCCGATCACGCGCACGGCATCGTTCGTGGCGACGATCCATCCGGACTTCTCCAACGTCGAGAAGGACCAGCAGTCGATCTCGCCCACCGTGTACCGCCGCTTTTTCAGCGAGGTGCGGCCGTTCTTCGCGCAGATGCAGAACGCTACCAACCCGTTCGACTGCGAGGTGTGCCCCAGCATCACCGAGCTCTACACGCCCGCGATCCCCACGCCAAAGCGAGGCTACGCGCTCGAGGGCTCGCAGGGGCCGGTCACGTTCAACGCGTTCAACGCGGTCGGCGACCGCCGCACCGATAACGTGCAGGCGCTTCAATGGCGCAATGCGTCGCGCACCGTCGGCGTCGGATATCAAGGCGTCGAGACGTTCGCACCGGGCTTTGCGGACCGGCTTACGACGGTCGGTGTGTTTGCGGGCGATCGCAAGCACAAGGTCGTGTATCTGAACTACGGTTGGGACCGCGGCTCGAATGTGCTCGACAACGCGCAGGCGCAGCGGATCGACGCCGGCGCCGCGTACTACGGTAACGACTATTACCTCGGCGGCGGCGTGCGTAAGGTCGGCGGCTACTACAACCCGGTCGACGGCCTCATCTCGACGCCGGACGTGGCGGGTTGGTCAGGCGACTGGAACCGCACGTTCCGGTTCAAGCCCGGCAAGTGGCTCAAGAGCATCTACGTCGAGGGCTTCATCGAGCGGTATCACGGCGCCGACGGCGCGCTCAACCGCACGAGCAACGATCTGTTCTTCGCGATCGCCGACAAGAACCAATTCCGCGTCAACGTCGACTTCGGCTCGACGTACCTGAAGCTGCAAGACGGCCGCATGACGCCGGTGTCGCTCGCGGGGATCGGGCTCAACTACCGTTCCGGCAGCGCGACGCCCAGCAACTTCGTGTACAACCAAGGGCGCTTCGGCGACGGGCGCATCGCGACGTTCGACCGCAACACCGTGATCAAGCTGGGTCCGATCACGCAACTCTCGCTGCAGGCGTTCGACACGGCGTGGTACGCCGATGCCGGCTACCGCAACATCCAGTGGCTCGAACGGCTCGCCGTCACCCGCAACATCTCGCGCGACAGCTCGTTCGCCGTCGGCTTGCGCCGTATCATCGGCACGCCGCCGGCGGTGGGCAACTTCGCGTCGTACGGCGTCGCGCCGTTCCCGGTCGGTCCCGCGAGCTTCTACTCGGCGACCAACGTCTCGGTCGCGTACGCGTACCACCGCAAGCGCGACGAGCTCTACTTGGTCTACGGCGACGCGAGCGCCGCCGTGACAAAGCCCGCGCTCATCATGAAGTACGTGTTCTACCTCGGCGGCGAGAAGGGCACGTGACAGAAAGAAGACCGCCTCGGTGCGAGGCGGTCTTCTTCTGCTGCGGCGCGGGCCGAGCGGCGGTGTTACTTGGTGGTGGCCGTTGCGGCGTTCGAAGCGGTCGCAATGACGCGCTCGGCGGCGTTCACGACGTTCTTCTGGGTCACGGTGAACACGCCGGCGAGCTGCGACGCGAACGCGCTCTGCTGCTCGAGGACGTTCTTCGCGAAGGCGGTGTTGAGCTCGGTGAGCTCGGCGAGCGTCGGCAGGTTGCCCAGCGGCATCGACGGCTGGAACGACGGCACGTTGGAGACGATCTCGCCGATCGTCGTCAGGGTCGCGACCTGGGTCGCCTGCGCTTGCTTGAGGGCGTCGAGGCTCTGCGCTTGGAGCTTGGCGATGGTTTCGAGATACGTCATGCGCTAACTATATCAAGCACATGCTAGATTCGTCAAGCGACCTATGTCGGACGACCTCAAGCGCGTTCGACGAACCCCCGGTAAATGCTGACGAGCGTCTGCTTTTGATCCTCGGTCAGGCGAGCGTCGGCCCGGATCGCATCCTCCACGGGCGGCGCCGCCGCGGCGCTGCGCTCGGCCGCGGTGCCGTCGAGGAGCCCCGCCTGCGCGTACATGGTTTCCGCCGAGATCTTCAGCGCCGTCGCGAGGTTCTTGAGCACGTCCGCGGACGGCTTGTGCAGCCCGCGTTCGATCTGGCTCAGGTACGGGTTCGAGATCTTCGCGATGTCGGCGAGCTGGCGCAGCGAAAGGTTGGCCATCTCGCGCTGGCCGCGGATGAAGTCTCCGACGCCGCGCCAGATCGCGTCGGCATCGTCGTTCTTGGCCACCGCGCTACATGTCCAGGCCGCCGTTGATCGTGTAGACGGCCCCCGTGATGTAGCTGGACGCGTCTTCGAGCAAGAATTGCACCACGCGCGCCACTTCTTCGGGCTTGCCGAGGCGCCGCTGTGGGATCTTCTCGATCACCGCGTCGAGTGCGGCCTTGGGGATTTGACCGACCATCTCCGTCTCGATGAAGCCCGGCGCGACGGTGTTGACCGTGATGCCGCGCCGCGCCATCTCGAGCGCGAGGCTCTTGGTGAGCCCGAACAGCCCGGCTTTTGACGCAGCGTAGTTGGCTTGACCGACGTTGCCGGTTTCGCCGATGACCGAGCTGATATTGACGATGCGCCCGGATCCGCGCTCGATCATGTGCTCGAGCACGCTCTTGATCATGCAGAACGCACCGAACAGGTTCACGTCGAGCACGTTGTGCCAATCGTCGTACGTCATCTTGCGCACGGTTTTGTCAACCGTGATGCCGGCATTGTTGACGAGGAAGTCGATGCGGCCGAAGCGTGCCATCACCTCGGCGACGACCCGCTCGCAGTCTTCCGGTTTGTCGACGCGGCCTTGGTGCACCGACACCTGACCGCCGTCGCCCTCGAGCTTGCGCTGCATCGCTTCGGCCGTCTCCTGGCCTTTGCTGTAACCGGCTGCAACGCGTGCGCCGTTCTTCGCAAGCATCGTGGTGATCGCGGCGCCGATTCCTCGGGTGCCGCCCGTGACGAGCGCAACGTGTCCGTCAAACATCGAGATCCTCCGACTGGCCGATATCGCCGCGGACGGTCGTCTTGCCTTCCGCCGTGCGGGCCCGAGGGCTTTTCACGGCCGCGCCGGAAGCTGGCGAGGAACCACGGGTGTTGAGCAGGCGTGCGGTTTCCGATGATTATCGGGGAACGAGCAGCGCTGGAGGCGATCCATCTACTACGAACAGTACGACGCGGCGTATCTCGCGATGACCCCTGCGCGCTGGTCCGCAGCGGCGACCAAAGCCCTCTTCGCCAACCCGTTCAACCCCTTCACCTATACGCTCCCCGGCCGGATGATGAACGCGTCGGCCGACGTGTTCGCCGGGATGACGCGCAAGCGCGGGAAGCCGGCCTGGAACTTGCCGGCGACCGT
>JAXDMA010000357.1:0-4313 GCA_034666305.1 Vulcanimicrobiota bacterium | reverse complement strand
GCGGCGAAGGCCCGGCTGCGGCGCGCGGACGACGGGCCGGCAGCGGCCGCGCACTAACGGATCGGGCGCAACGGCGAGACGTTCGGGAAACTCATGGGAAGAGGTCGAATCAGACGGGTCGACCTCGAAAGGGATTGTTTTGGCCAAGATGATCGATCGCGCGTCGGGACTCGGACCCGACGTCACGCCGGAGTACCGCGAGCTCGCCGAGCGCTGGGAGCGCAAGGCCGAGCGGACGCCGCCGCGCGCCGGCAAGGGCTCCGGGGCGGTCGACCGCACGATCTCGGACGTCCCGCTCAAGACGGTGTACGGTCCGGGCGACGTCGCGCACCTCGACCTGACCAACGATCTCGGCGTGCCTGGCGAGTACCCGTACACGCGCGGCATCCACCCGACGATGTACCGCTCGCGGCTGTGGACGATGCGCCAATTCGCGGGCTTCGGCAACGCCAAGCAGACCAACGAGCGCTATCATTTCCTGCTGTCGCAGGGGCAGATGGGGCTCTCCGTCGCGTTCGACATGCCGACGCTGATGGGCTACGACTCCGACAGCCCCAAGTCGCTGGGCGAAGTGGGCAAATGCGGCGTCGCCATCGACAGCGTGCGCGACATGGAGACGCTCTTCGACGGGATCGATCTCGGCAAGATCACCACGTCGATGACGATCAACGGGCCCGCGGCGATCGCGCTGGCGCAGTACATCGTCACCGCGGAGAACAAGGGGATCCCCCGCGCGAATCTCGGCGGCACGCTGCAGGCCGACATCCTCAAAGAATACATCGCGCAGAAGGAATGGATCTTCCCGCCGCGCCCGCACGTGCGCATCATCGTCGACATGATGGAGTTTTGCACGCGCGAGATGCCGCGCTGGAACACCATCTCGGTGTCGGGCTACCACATCCGCGAAGCCGGTTCGACGGCCGCGCAGGAGCTCGCGTTCACGCTCGCCGACGGCTTCGCGTACGTCGAGGCGGCCACCAAACGCGGTTTGGACGTCGACGAGTTCGCGCCCCGGCTGTCGTATTTCTTCAACAGCCATATCGATTTCTTCGAGGAGATCGCGAAGTTCCGCGCGGCCCGGCGCATCTACGCGCGCCACATGCGCGAGAAGTACGGCGCCAAGGACCCGCGCTCGTGGCAACTGCGCTTCCACACGCAGACCGCCGGCTGCAGCGCCACGGCGCAACAGCCCGAGAACAACATCGTGCGCGTCGCGTTCGAAGCGATGGCGGCGGCGCTTGGCGGCACGCAGTCGCTGCACACCAACTCGATGGACGAAGTCCTCGCGCTGCCCAGCGAGAAGTCGGTAGAGATCGCGCTGCGCACGCAGCAGGTGCTGGCGTACGAGACGAACGTGACCAACGTCGTCGACCCGCTGGGCGGCTCGTATTTCGTCGAAGCGCTCACCGACGAGATGGAACGCCAGGTCGAAGAGTATTTCGCACGCATCGCCGAGTTCGGCGGCATGGTCGAAGCCGTCGAGGCCGGTTACCCGCAGCGTGAGATCGCGGATGCGTCGTACCGCTACCAGCGCTCGATCGAATCGGGCGACCGGGTGATCGTCGGCGTCAACGCGTTCGAGCGCCCCAACGAGAAACAGGATCCCAACCTGCTCAAGATCGGCGCGGAGATCGAGCGCGGTCAGGCACGCTCGGTCCAGGGCGTGCGGGAAAATAGGCACGGCGCCGCCGTCGAGGCATCGCTCGCGGCGCTCAAACGCGCGTGCGCCGGCGACGCGAACGTGATGCCGTTCCTGATCGACTGCGTGAAGGCGGTCGCGACCGAAGGCGAGATCGTCGACGCGATGGTGAGCGTGTACGGCCGTTACACGGAGACGACGCAGTTCTAATGTCCGCCACCAACGCTCCGGCTCGGCCGCTGCGCGTCATCGTTGCGAAGGCTGGGCTCGACGGCCACGACCGCGGGGCGAAGGTCATCGCGCGCGCGTTGCGCGACGCCGGGATGGAAGTGATCTACACCGGCCTGTTCCAGACGCCGGAGCAGATCGTGCAGACCGCGATTCAGGAAGACGCCGACGGGATCGGCTTGTCGATCCTCTCGGGCGCGCACATGACGCTGTTCCCGCTCGTCGTCGAGCAGCTCAAAGAACAAGACGCCGCCGACATCGTGTTCTTCGGCGGCGGCACCATCCCGGCCGACGACGCGGCGGAGCTCAAACGGCTCGGCGTGCGCGAGATCTTCACGCCGGGCGCGCCGCTCTCGGAGATCATCGCGTTCGTGGAACGCGAATGCGGCAAACGCCGGGAGCTCGTCGGATAGCGTGAGCGATTCTACGGCCGGCACGATCCGCGTTCGTACGCGTGTCGCGCCTTCTCCGACGGGCGATCCGCACGTCGGGACGGCGTACGTTGCGCTGGTGAATTACTGCTTCGCGAAAAAGCACGGCGGCGATTTTCTGCTGCGCATCGAGGACACGGATCAGGCGCGTTCGACGCCTGAATCCGAACGTGCGATCCTGGCCGCGCTGCACTGGGCGGGGCTTTCGTGGGACGAAGGCCCGGACGTCGGCGGACCGCACGGCCCGTACCGCCAGAGCGAACGCTCCGCGATCTACAAGAAATACTCGGACGAGCTGCTGGAGAGCGGTCATGCGTTTCGCTGCTTTTGCTCGCCCGAGCGGCTCGACGCGATGCGCGCCGCGCAGCGCGCGTCGGGCATTCCGCAGCATTACGACGGGCTGTGCGTGGAGTCGGTGTCACCCCAGGAGTCCGCCCGGCGCGCGGCCGGTGAACCGTTCGTGGTGCGCATGATGGTCCCGTCGCACGGCGTGTGCGTGGTGCACGATCTGGCGCGCGGCGCGGTGGAGTTCGCGTACAAGGACGTGGACATGCAGGTGCTGCTCAAATCCGACGGCCTGCCGACGTATCATCTCGCGAACGTCGTCGACGACCATCTCATGGAGATCACGCACGTCATCCGCGGTGAGGAGTGGATGTCGTCGGCACCCAAACATTTGCTGCTCTATTCGTACTTAGGCTGGGAGCCGCCGGTGCTGATGCACCTGCCGCTGCTGCGCAATCCCGACAAGTCCAAGCTGAGCAAACGCAAGAATCCGACCGGGATCTTGTTTTACGAGCGTATGGGCTATCTGCCCGAGGCGCTGCTGAACTTTCTCGGCTTGCTGCTGGCGCCGGCGCCGGAAGGCGATGAGGTGTTCGACGTGGCGACCCTCACCGAGCGGCTCGATCTTGCGAAGATCTCGCTGGGCGGGCCGGTGTTCGATATCGCAAAGCTCGACTGGCTCAACGGGCAGTACCTGCGCACGCTTTCCGCGGACGAGCTGCTGGCGCGCACCGGGTCGTGGGGCTTCGACCGCGACCGGCTCGTGAAGATCGCGGAGCTCGCAAAGTCGCGCGTCGAACGGTTGAGCGATCTCATACCGGCCGCGGCGTATTTGTTCGCGGGGCGGCTTGCGGTCACCAAAGAGTCGTTCGCCGGTGCGAAGCTCGCTCAGGACGAGATGCGCAAGGCGCTCGCGCTCGCGATGTGGGGGCTCGACGGCGAGCGCACCTTCGAAAAAGAGACCGTCGAACGGGTGCTCAAGGGCGTCGGAGAAACGCTGGGCGTGAAGTTCCGCGACCTCTCCCGCGTGTATTACATTGCCATGACGGGCAGCACGACGTCGCTGCCGCTGTTCGACTCGATGGAATTGCTGGGTCGCGACATCAGCCGCGAGCGCTTTCGCGTCGCGCTCGACGCGCTCGGCGGCGTGAGCGCGAAGGAGCAGAAGGGTTGGCAAGCCGCGTGAGCGCGCGCGCGATCGTGCTCGCGGCCGGCAAAGGCACGCGCATGAAGTCGGCGCTCCCGAAAGTGCTGCACGAGCTGTGCGGGCGGCCGATGCTGTGGTGGGTGCTCGAAGCGCTGCGGTCCGCGGGCATCGACGACGTCGTCGTCGTGACGAATCCGGAGCTCGATCCGCATGTCACGGCGCAAGGGGTGCGCACCGTGATCCAGGCCGAGCAGCTGGGAACGGGGCACGCCGTGAAGATCGCGCTCGAGGCGATCGAGCCCGGCGACGGCTGTCTGGTGGTGGCGTACGGCGACATGCCGCTGGCTGGCGGCGCGATCTTCGAGGACGTGCAAGCCGCCGTCGATCCCGATGCCGGCACCGCGCTCGCGCTGGTGACCGCGGTGATGCCGCTGCCGTCCGCGTTCGGCCGCATCGTTCGCAGCGGCGACGCTGTGCAGCGCATCGTCGAAGCGAAAGACTGTACGCGCGAGCAGCTCGACATCGCCGAGATGAACGCCGGGATCTACGCGTACGACGAGCGCGCGCTGCGCGCGGCCATCGC
>JAXDMA010000356.1:0-5425 GCA_034666305.1 Vulcanimicrobiota bacterium | reverse complement strand
GTCACCTGACGACCACACCCTGAGATGATCAACATCGCTGCAACAACCGCCATACCGAGCCGACGCACGCTGTTCTCCTCCGCGACCGTTCGCAGCACGGCCGTCGCACTTTTGTGCGCGTTCGGGCTGCATCTCGCCTTCCCGCTGACAACGTGGTGGTGGCTCGCTCCGTTCGCAGCAGCGGGGTTGGTGGCGGTGTGGTGCGCGCTTCCGCCGAGCACGGCGGCGCTCGTCGGCTATGTGAGCGGCGTGCTCTTCTTTACCCTGGGATTTTCCTGGTTCGGCGAGACCGCCGGCGCGCTCGTCGGACCGTTCGCGCCGATCCTCGACCTCGGGCCGGCGGTCGCCGAGGCGCTCGCGTTTGCGTTCGCAGCCGTCGTCGCGTCGCTCGCCGCGCGGCATTGCGACGTGCGGGCGGTACCGTTCGTCGCCGCGGCCGCGTTCGCGTTGGGCGAACAGGTGCGCTCGACGTCGTCGCTGGGCGTGCCGCTCGAGCAGCTCGGGATCACGATGATCGATTCACCGCTGCGCGCGCTCGCCGCGTACGCCGGCGGCTACGGCTTGACGTTCGTGACGATGCTGCTCGGCGCGTCGCTCGGATGGTGGATGCTGTCCCTTCGGGACTCACGGCGCAGGTGGACATTTGCTGCCGTATGGTCGGGGATTATCCTCTGCACCGTGATTGCGTGGCTGTTCTGGCCGGCGCGGCAGTACGCGGCGCCGACGCGGCACGTTGCCGCGGTGCAAGGCGGTATCGCGCAAACCGTGAAGCGCAGCGACGCGGGCCTCGCGCTCGCGCTCGACCGCTACACCACGATGACGAAGACGCTGCGCGCGGAGCACCCGGCGCTCGTGCTGTGGCCCGAGACCGTGATCACGACCGACTACCTGCAAGCGCCCGGGTTGCGCACGCGCTTCGCAAAGCTCGCGGCGGAGCTCGATACGACGCTGTACGCCGGCGGGTTCTGGGACGACGGCACGACGCTGCAGAACGCGCTCATGATCTTCGACCCGCACGTGAACCGCAATGACATCGCTGGCTTGTACGTCAAAGAGCAGCTCGTGCCGTTTGCCGAATACCTGCCCGGTCCGGCGTGGATGCGTTCGCTGCCGTACGCGAATCAAATCGGCGGCTTCAAGCCCGGTCACAACGCGCGCGAAACGTACGCCGGCGCGACGCCGCTCATCTGCTGGGAATCGGTGTTCGGCGACGTCGCCCATGATCGTTTGCGCGAGAACCCGTCGTTGTTTTTGATCGCGACCGACGACGCATGGTTCGGTACGACCGAAGGTCCGTACGAGCACGCGCAAGCCGCGACGCTGCGCGCCGTCGAGACCGGACGCTGGGTGCTGCGCGCGGCGGCGACCGGAATCAGCGGGATCGTCACGCCCGACGGCACCTGGACGCATCGCACGTCGCTCGGCGGCCCCGCGATCGTCGTCGGCGACGTCGGCGCGCCGGCGCCGGGGCCGTACGCGCGGCTCGGTCCGACGCCCGTCGGGATCGCGCTGGCGTTCATCGTGCTCGTGCCGTTCCTGGCGCGGCGGCGGCGCGCGTGACGCGGCTCAACTGGCGTCCGCCGGCAGTCATCGCCGTCTTTGCGCTTCTCGCGTGGGTCGGGTTCGAGATCGGGCGCGCCGGCAGCGAAATTTCGGTCCCGCGCATCGCGACCGACGACAAAATCGTCGGCGGCAGAATCCACGGCAAGCGCATCGATCAGCGTGCGTGGTCGCTCGACTTCGACACCGCCTCGGTGAGCCCCGACGGCACGCAGGCGACGATCGCGCACGTGCGCGACGGGAAGATTCACCGGCCCAACAAGCCCGACGTTTTGATGACGGCCGAAGGCGTCACCGTGAACCGCGTCAGCAACGACTTCACCGTGACCGGACCGGTGACGTTCGTCGAGCCGGAGCCCGGCGGCCGCATCCGGCGCTTCACCACCGTCGGCGCACACTACCAAGGCGCGACGCGCATGCTGCAGCTCGATCACACCGCGACGATCACCGAAGGCACGACCAAGGTGGTGGTGTCGAACGCAAAGGTCGACTTCCGAACCGGCGAGGTCACGGTCGGCACGCTGCAAGGGACGCGCTCGTGACGAGCTGCGCGCAAAAGAAAACGCGCGGCGTTTCGTTGAACGCCGCGCGGAATCAAGTTCTGGTTGCGCCGGATGCGTATCCCGGTGCGCTAGGTTTCTTCGGGTGCGGCGTTCTTCTTCGCTTCGGCGATCAGCTTCTTGACTTTCTGACCGCCCTTGTGACCGATTTGTTCGTAGAACGTCGCGCCGTACTTGTCTTTCACGACCTTGCCGCCTTTTTGGCCGATCGCTTCGTAGAATTCCGCACCGTGGCGTTCGCGCGTCGCCTGTCCGCCTTTGCGCCCGATCTCTTCGTAAAACCCCGAGCCGTACCGGTCGCGAACCGTGTCGCCACCTTTTTTCCCGGCTTCACGTACCGACATCTCGCCATCGACCTTCTCCGTCCGCGCCTTCGTCGTCGTCGTCGCGGGCTTCTTGGGGTCGGTCATGCGTCAGCCGGCCGTTTTCGTCGTGCGTTTCAGCTTCTGCCCGCCTTTGGCACCGATCTCCTCATAAAACGACGGCCCGTACTTGCTCTTCGTCGCTTCTCCGCCTTTGCGGCCGATAGCTTCGTAGAACTCGCTTCCGTACTTCGCTTTGACGCGATCGCCGCCGCGTTTCCCGGCCTCGCGAACGCTCATCCCGCCGCCCGTCGTCGTCGTCACGTTATCGTTGATCGCCATGTTGGAAATAGTCCCCCTGAGCTGTCGGCCCACCGTCTGCCTCGTACCCAGCGGAAGCTAGGTTAAACGCTGCTCTGGACGATCTTGGAGCGCCCCCGCGTCTACGACGGACAGGGCGGCGAACCGTTCACCACCGATGTCGCCGTCGCGGACGGGCGGGTCGTCGCGATCGGGGACCTTACCGATCGTGATGCGCACGAACGCGTTCCGTGTGACGGGCTCGCGCTTGCGCCTGGCTTCATCGACGTTCATTCCCACTCCGACGAACTTTGGCTCGTCGATCCGCGCTGCGAAGGAAAGATTCGCCAGGGCGTGACGACGGAGATCGGCGGAAACTGCGGGATGTCCGTCGCGCCATTGTACGAAAGCGCGCTAATCAAAGCGCGCCGTAACGCGCGCGACTACCGGCTCGACGTGCAGTGGACGTCGTTCGATGCGTTCTTCACGCTCGTCGAGCGCGAAGGCGTGGCACTCAACGTCGCGTCGCTGGTCGGGCTCGGCACGACGCGTTCGTGCATCGCAGGCCCGGCGGCGCGGCCGCTGGAACGCGACGAGCTCGAAGCGCAGAACCGGCTGATCCGCGGCGCCGTCGAGGAAGGTGCGCTCGGCGTGTCGAGCGGTTTGATCTACGAGCCGGGACGATATGCGGATCTCGCGGAGCTCGTCGCGTGCGCCGGTGCGGCGCGCGACGCCGGCGCACCGCTGTACGCGTCGCACGTGCGCAACGAAGGCGACGATGTCGAAGCCGCGATCGCGGAAGCCCTGGCGGTGGGCGAGCGCGCCGAAGTCGCCGTGCAGTGCTCGCACCACAAAGCCGCCGGCAAGAAGAACTGGGGCAAAGTGCATCGCACGCTCGCGGCGATCGACCGCGCGCGCTCGCGCGGCGTCGCGGTGGGCTGCGACGCGTATCCGTACGTCGCGTCGTGGACCGAGCTCGCGACGGTGCTTCCGCCCGCCGTGCGCGAGGGCGGCGACGCGCTCGCGCTCGATCGCCTGCGCGATCCGGATCCGGCGCTCGCGATCGCTCTGTCGATGCAGCTCGCGCGCGATCCCGAGCTCGGCGGCGACGGCTGGGACACGATCATGGTGACGAGCACCGGAAGCGAACGCAACGCCGATCTCGCCGGGCTGCGCGTCGACGCGATCGCGCGGCGCTGGCGCACGACGCCGCAGCGCGCGGTGATCCGCCTGCTCGTCGAAGAGGAGATGCGCGTCGAGTCCGTGTTCTTCTCGATGAGCGAGGACGACGTCGCGACCGTGCTCAGCGCGCCGTTCTGCAGCATCGGCAGCGACGCGTCCGCGCGCGCGTTCGAAGGCATCACGGCGCGCGGCGTGCCGCATCCGCGCACCTACGGCACGTTTCCCCGCATCTTCGGCCGGTACGTGCGGCAGCGGGGCGTCTTCGACACCGCGGAGGCGGTGCGCCGCATGACGTCGCTGCCGGCCGCGCAGTTCGGGTTGCGCGACCGCGGTACGATCGCCGCGGGGATGCACGCCGACCTCGTGGTGTTCGACCCCGAGCACGTCGTCGACCGCGCAACCTACGAAAACCCGTTCCTCGCGCCTGACGGGATCCGCGACGTGTACGTCAACGGCCGCGCCGTGCTGCGCGACGGCACGCTCACGGGCGCGCGCCCGGGGCACGTCCTGCGCAACGGCCGCGCATCGGCGTGAACATCGGCGATCTCGAGCCGGGCGACCGCGCGGCGCTGCTCGCCGGCGCGCAGCGCGTGCGCCTCGCCCGCGGCGAGCTCGCGTACTCGCCGGGCGATCGGGCCGACCGCGTGTTCTTCGTGCGCAGCGGCCGGGTGAAGATCGTGCGAACCCACGTGTCCGGCGCCGAGGCGATCGTGGGGATCCGTACCGCCGGCGATGCGTTCGGCGAGCTCACCGGCATCGACGGCGGCGTCCGCGCAACCAGCGCGATCGCGCTCGAATCAACCGAAGCCGACGCGATCGGCGCGTCGGCTTTCGCCGCTGCGGTCGAGGCAGACGTCGCGCTCGCGCGCGCCTTCGCGCGAGGCATGGCGCGCCGGCTCGCCGCGGCGGAGCACGAGCTGGCCGAGCTGGTGGGCAAGAGCGTGGCCGGGCGCCTCATCGACGTGCTGGGCCGGCTTGCCGCCGAGCACGGCGTCCCCGGCTCCGGCGGCACCGTGCGCATCGGGATGAACCTGACCCACAAAGACCTCGCCGACCTCATCGGAACCAGCCGCGAGACGCTCACCAAGGAGCTGAACGTGCTCGCGGACGTGGGACTTCTGCGCGTCGCGCACAAGACGATCACCCTCGTGCAGCCGCAAGCGTTTCCGTTCGCCCGCCGCCCCTTCGACGAGCGCAAGGACCCGCAGTGACGCGGGCCGACCTGCTCGCGGCGACGGTGCTCGCGCTGGCGCCTCCGCGGCCCGCGCTGACGGCCGCGCCGCGCGACGTCTCCGCCGACGTCACGCTTGAGCGCCAAGGCACCGCGCTGCTCGCGCCGTTCACCGTCGCCATCACGCTACGCAACGCCGCGAGTCACGTGGTGCAGCTGCGCTTCCCCACGGCCGACCTCTTCCGCATCGACGTGCTGCGCGACGAAGCGCCCGTGTGGTCGTCGGTGACCGGACATAAGCCGATCCCGATCACGCGGCAGCTCGACGTTCCGCCGGGCTTGCTGCGCGT
>JAXDMA010000355.1:0-9156 GCA_034666305.1 Vulcanimicrobiota bacterium | reverse complement strand
CGACGACGCCGCGCAAGCCGGTCACGGTCAGCATTTCGGCATCGTCGTCGATTCGACCGATGCGGTCGACGCGCAAATCGCGCGGCTCCAAGCCGCGGGGCACGCGGTCGACGTCCAACGCGACGATCCGTGCTGCTACGCCGTGCAAACGCAAGTGTGGGCGAGCGACCCGGAGGGCCGCCGCTGGGAGACCTACGGCGTGCTCGAGGAATCCGAGGCACGCGATAACGCGGACACGACGTGCTGCGCGTAGCGTCTTGAACCTGCGGCCCGTCGTCGCCGAGTTCGCCGGCACGGCGTTCCTGCTCGCCGCGGTCGTGGGCTCGGGGATCATGGCGCAGCGTCTGTGCGGCGGCAACACTGGATTGGCGCTGCTGGCGAATGCGATCGCGACGGGCGGCGCGCTCGTCGCGCTGATCCTGGCGTTCGGTCCGGTATCCGGCGCGCATTTCAATCCTGCTGTAACGCTCGCCGACGCGTGGCAAGGCGGCGTTGCGTGGACGGCTGTGCTCCCGTACGTTATGGCACAAGTTGCCGGCGCGCTGTTCGGCACAGCGCTCGCCGACGCGATGTTCGGCCTGCCGTGGTTCTCTGCGTCGGGTCACGTGCGCAGCGGACCGGGCATGCTGGTCAGCGAGTTCGTCGCGACGTTCGGATTGCTGGCCGTGATCTGGGGCTGCGTGCGCTCGCGCCCGGCGGTAACGGCGTACGCGGTCGCGGCGTACATCGTCGGCGCGTACTGGTTCACGCCGTCGACGTCGTTCGCGAACCCCGTGGTGACGATCGCGCGTTCGTTCACCGACACGTTCGCAGGCATCCGCCCGCAGGACGCGCCGGCGTTCGTCGTCGTACAGGTGCTCGGCGCCTTCGGGGCAACGGCACTCTTCGCGTGGCTTTCCCCCATCTCCAAGGCGGTCGCCGCAGCGGTCGTCATTCCGCATCCGGAGGTCGCGAATGAACATGGCTCCGGCGCGCGTCCGTAACGCGACCGCCGCCGATCTCGACGCGATCGGACGCATCTACAACGAGGGCATCGAAGACCGCATCGCAACGCTCGACGTCGATCCCAAAACCGCGGACGACATGGCGGCGTGGTGGTCGGTGCACCAAGGCCGGTTCGTGGTGCTCGTCGCGCAGAATTCGACCGATGAAATCGTCGGCTGGACGTCCCTCAACCCGTACTCGAACCGCTGCGCGTACGACGGCGTCGCCGACCTCTCGGTGTACGTCGCGCGCGCGGTGCGGGGCACGGGCGTCGGCTCGGCGCTCTTGCGCGCACTCGAGAAAACGGCGAAGGCAAAGGACTTTCACAAGATCGTCCTGTTCACGTTCACGTTCAATGCGGGCGGTCAAGGTTTGTACCGCAAGTCTGGGTTCCGCGAGGTCGGGACGTTTCACGAGATGGGCAAGATCGAGGGGCGATTCGTCAACGTCATGGCGATGGAGAAGACCCTCGTGCCGTTCGTGCTGTTCGTCTGCCGCCACAACACCGGCCGCTCGCAGATGGCGGAAGCCTACCTGCGGCATTTTGCCGGCGACCGCGTGGAGGTCGCATCGGCCGGCACGATCGCGGCCGATGAACCGCATCAGGGCGTCGTCGCCGCAATGGCGGAAGACGGCATCAACATCAGCGCCGCGCGTCCGAAGCTGCTGGACCCGGCGTCGGCGCAGCGCGCCGACCGCATCATTACGATGGGCTGCGACGTAGAAGGCGTCGCACGCGTCGACGAAGACTGGGGATTACCCGATCCGAAAGGTCAGCCGCCCGAACGCGTACGCGAAATCCGCGACGCGGTTAAGGCAAAGGCCGCCGCGCTGGCGCTTGCGCTGACGAGTTAGGGAGATGTTCGTGAGCGCGCGACGCGCGGTAGCGATCTTGTTGCTCGCGGTACCTCTGACCGCGACAGCCCCGAGCAGCAGCAATGATGCGATGCATAAGGACTGCGCGAGAGATACAGCGGCGAGTGACCGCGCGTATGTGTCTGAAATCACGAGCACTCTTCAATCGCTGTATCCTCAACGATACTTTGCATCGGCGCTTCCGTGTGGTTCCGAACTTCGAGTGAGGCTGTTACCACCGTTTGAAGTTGACTGGTCAATTGCCGAATGGAAACCGATCCCGCACGGTGCCACTATCATAGGGTTTCGCTCGAAGGTAGTTCGCACGAGCCTTCGCGCTGCGGTGAAGTACCGCTGGGCAGAGACGTACGCGCGTCGGATGCATCTGCCAATGAACCGCGTGAAGGTTACAATTGCGGCTTATGATGAGCACGGAAGGTTCATCGTTCGGGACGCATCGCTACCCGACTTCTGATAACACCATACGCTGAGCGCATTTCCGGTACGTATGAGACTCGGACCGGTCGGTGCTGTCCTTCTTGGGAATGTACTCGATTTGCGCATTCGGAGCACCAGTGATCGCGAGCTTGCCTTCCGGCGCTAGGCGTATGGATTGCGCCGTCCCGATGATGATCAGTTCGGGAAGCGCCGCGCGAAAAGCGCGATATTCGCTTGCCGCGTAACCTGGCGGAAGCGCTTCGGGGAAAAATAGTCCATGGAACTTTGACGACGGGTTGCTCATGGCTTCGCCTCCGGTAAAACTCGTATCGGCGCCTGAGATTCGTACCGCTGAGCGTTCGCACGCTTGCTGAAACGAATCACATTGGGGTACGTTAGCGTACAGCGTACGCGGGAATCGCCAGTTGCGAGCACTCAATCCGGCGTCGATCACCAGGAGTTCTCTCGCCACATGGGTTCACGCAAGGGCAATGCTTTCGCCGGCACGGTGCTGGTTTTGATTCACGTCGCGGCGCTCGCCGCGTTCTGGCCGGGTTTCTTCCACTGGTCGTCCGTCATCGTGATGGCCGTGCTGATCTACGTCACCGGCGGCGTCGGAATCGCGCTTGGCTTCCACCGCACGCTCACGCACCGCAGCCTGCGATTGTGGAAGCCGCTGGAGTACGCGGTCGCGGTGTGCGGCTGCCTTTCACTGCAGGGCTCGCCGATCGAATGGGTCGCGACGCACCGCGCGCATCACGCGCACACCGACCGCGAAGGCGACCCGCACGACGCGAACGCGGGCTTCCGCTGGTCGCATTTCCTGTGGATGGTGATGCCGAACCCCAACGTGCTGACGCTCGAACAAAAGCACCGCTACGCGGCAGACCTCTACGCCGATCCGTTCTACCGCTTCCTCGACAAATTCCACGGCATACTGACGCTCGCGCTCGCCGCAGTGCTCTTCAAGTTCGGCGGCGTGTCGTGGGTAATCTGGGGCGTCTTCGTGCGGCTCGCGCTCGTGTATCAGTTCACGTGGCTGGTGAACAGCGCTGCGCATACCATCGGCTATCGCTCGTTCCGCACGGACGACCGCTCCACGAACTGCTGGTGGGTGGCGCTGCTCGGCTGGGGCGAGGGCTGGCACAACAACCACCACGCGTTCCCGTTCTCAGCGCGCCACGGCTTGCGCTGGTTCGAGCTCGACGTCACGTGGCTGACGGTGAAATTGCTCGCCGCGCTACGCCTCGCGACGGATCTCAAGCTGCCGACGCAGCAGATGATCGCACGGCTTCGCCTTCGCCCCACGGTTCAGACCGACTAACGATGCGCAGACCGTGTTCGTCCGCGTCCGCGTTCATCGCGGCGCTTGCAATCGGCACGGTATGGATTCCGGCGGCCGCCGCCGATTACGGCCCCGCGCGCGACGTCCACGACGCCAGAGCGGCGCTGCAGCGTGAAAGCAGCGCCCATTGCAAGAAGTTGTTGCGCGTCTGGACGATGCAGGGATGTCTTTCCGACCAGTCGTCCATCCACGACGTGACCGCCATCGGGGATTACGCGATCGTCAGTCGCAGCGAACCTCCCGGCGTCTATCAGACGCTGCTGGTTCGCCGGAAGCGCGAGTGGCGGTACCACGCGAGCAGCGGCGGCGACGGGTTCGTCCCCGCGGAGCTCCATGCGTACGGCGTCCCGCGCGAGATCGCGGCGCGTTTGATCGCGCACGACCGGAACGCGCGCAACGCGGCGCAACCGCTGAGACCCGAAGTCCACTGCATCCACACCGAAGCATCGACCGTCGACACCTATTTCCCGAACGAGCGCGCCAGCGGCGCCATGGTGCGCTTCTTCGGCCGAATCTACGACCCGTACCAAGGAACGCTTCCGCCGGCGCTGATCCAGCGCGGGTACTCGCCCCTGATGCAAATACGGCGCGGTGACCGCGTTCAGGTCTGCCTCGTCTACGTGCCGGTGATCGAGCGCACGTCGCGCTGCAGACCCGCGCACGATACGCGCGGGCGCTGGTACCGCGTATTCGATTACCGCCTGCGCCGCGCGTTCACGGCGCCGAACGCCAATCACGGCTGCGGCGGCGCATAAGTACGGCGTCAGCGCGACCGGGTCCCGACGAGCGCGGCCTGGCCCAGACAGAGCCCGCCGTCGTTCGCTGGCACGACGTGGTTCACCCAAAGCGCGGCCCCGAGCCGGGCGTGCAGCGACTCGACGAGCAGGCGGTTTTGGAACACGCCGCCTGACGCCGCCAATGGTCTGCCCGCGCCGAGCTCCGCGTGCACGCGAATGACTGCATCGACGATCGACGCGTGGAACTTCCGCGCGATCTCGCCCGCATCGCGACCGCGCGCGCGGTCGTTCACGACGGCGCTGAGCAGCGGACGATAGTCCAGCTCGCCGTCGTGCAGCGGGAATTCATACGGTGCCGTTTCGCTCGCCGTCGACGCGAGGTGCTCCAACCACATCGCTGCTTGGCCTTCGAACGTGATCTCGCGGGTGAAGCCGAGCAGCGCCGCGACGGTGTCGAAGAGCCGTCCCATCGACGTCGTGCGGAACACGCGCACGTTCTTCGCGATCATCGCCCGGGCGTGCTCGTATCGCTCCGGGAACGCGAACGGCGCCGCGGTGAGGTCGGGGACGTCGTCGAGCGCGAACAAGAACCCCGCCGCCGCTTGCACCGGAAAGCGCGCCGCCGCGTCGCCGCCGGGTAGCGGCGCTGAGCGCAGGTGCGCGACTCGCGTAAAGCCGTCGCGGACGCTGCCCGTGAAGAACTCGCCGCCCCAGATCGTGCCGTCGTCGCCGTACCCGGTGCCGTCGAACGCGACGCCGAGTACCTCGCGCGTCCACTCGCCGTGCTCCGCGAGCACGCTCGCGACGTGCGCGCGGTGGTGCTGGATCGCGACGTGCTCACCCGGGATAGCGCGCGCGTAGGCGGTCGAAACGTACTCCGGGTGCGCGTCGTGCGCGACGAGCAGGTCTTCTTCGCGAATGCCGTACATCGCGCACAGGTCGTGCACGGTTTCGTCGAACGCGTCGCGTGCGGGCACGTGGTCGAGGTCGCCGACGTGCTGGCTCACAAACGCCTGGCCGTCCACGACGAGCGCGACCGCGTTCTTGAGATCGCCGCCCACGGCAAGGATGGGACGCGTGGACGGTATCGTCGCGATCGCCTGCGGCGCCAACCCGCGCGCGCGCCGCAGAATGGACGGCCCCGCCGCCGTGACACGCGCGACCGAGTCGTCCACGCGCCGCGCGATACGGCGCTCGCCGATCAGGAACGCATCCGCGATCCCGGTGAGGTTCGCGAGCGCATCCTCATCATCGTACGCCATCGGCTCGCTCGAACGGTTCGCGCTCGTCATCACCAGCACGTCCGGCGCTCCGGACGCAAACAGCAGATGATGCAGCGGCGTATACGGCAGCATCACGCCCAGCTCGCGATTGTCGGGCGCGACGCCGTCGAGCGTCCGCCGCGCGGGAGCGAGCACGATGGGCCGCGCGACCGACGTCAGCAACGCTTCCGCCTCGGCCTCGAGCTCGACAAGCGCACGCGCGACGTGAAGATCACGCGCCATCAGCGCGAACGGCCGTTCCTTGCGATACTTGCGCTCGCGTACCGCCTGGACCGTGGCCGCGTTCTCCGCATCGCACGCCAAGTGGTAACCGCCGATCCCTTTCACCGCGACGATCGCGCCGGCGCGCAGCAGCGCCGCAGCCGCCTCGATCGCCGCCGTGCCGCGCGGCGCGTCGTCGGCTCCGCCGCGCAGCACGTACGCCGGACCGCACGCCGGGCACGCGACGGGCTGCGCGTGAAAGCGCCGGTCGGCGGGATCGTGATATTCCGCCGCGCACTGCGCGCACATGTCCCACGGCGCCATGGTCGTCGCGGGCCGGTCGTACGGCAGCGCGAGCACGATGCTGTACCGCGGCCCGCAGTTCGTGCAGTTAATGTACGGATACCGATACCGCCGGTCCGCCGGATCGAACAGCTCGCGCAAGCACGCATCGCACACGGTCATGTCGGGCGCGATCCGTGCCGTCACGCGATCGGCCGCCGGATCGCTCGCGCGGATCTCGAAGCCGCTGAAGCCTTCGAGCTTCGCTGGCGTCGTGTGCACGGACGCGACCGTCGCCGCCGCCGGCGCTTCGTCGACGACGGCGCGCGCGAACGCATCGAGCGCATCGCGCGGACCCTCCACGTGCACGACGACGCCGGTCGCGCCGTTGAGCACCCATCCCGCCAGCGCGTGGCGCCGCGCGAGGCGGTACACGAACGGCCGAAAGCCGACGCCCTGCACGACGCCGTGAATCCGCAGATTCAATGCGCCGGCCGCGGTCGTCAAGTCGTCGCGTCGCCTCGCACGGCGACGTAGCACGATCGCCCGTTGTATCCGATCTGCAGCAAGCGGCCGTCCTCGACGAGCACGGGCACCGCAGCGGTGCCGCCGCTTCCCACGAGCTCCGTCATCCGCCGCAGCGCGTTCGCGTCGCTCTCAACGTCGTACTCCACGAAATCACGCCCGCGAAACTCCAGATCCTCGCGCAGCTCCGCCGTGTACGGACAAGCTGTGGTCCCGAATAACTCGAGCATCAGCTCGAGAGCTCCGCGAGCGACCGGCGGAGCACGTGATAGATCGCGGCTTGCGCTTCCTGAATGCGCGGGATGTAGTCGCAGCGCACGACAATCGCATGATCGGCCAAACCGCGCCGCACGATCTCGCCGCCGTCGTAGCCGAGCAGCGCCACGGTGAGCAGCCCGCGCTTGCGCGCTTCCTCGAGCGCCGCGACCACGTTCTTCGAACCGCCGCTGGTCGACAGCGCGAACGCGACGTCGTCCGGCCGCGATTGCGCGATGAGCTGGCGCAGGAACGTCAGGTCGGCGCCGACGTCGTTCGCGATCGCGGACAGCACGGCAGGCTCCGCAGCCAGCGAGAGCGCGGGTACGGCGTGCATCCCCGGCGCGGCGAGCACGCAGTCCAGCGCGAAGTCGGTCGCATCCGTCGCCGAGCCGCCGTTGCCGAAGATCAGCAGCCGGCCTCCGCGCGCGATCCGGCCGGCGATTGCGACGGCGGCCGCGGCGATCGCATCGGACTGTTCCGCGGCGATCTCCTCGCGCAGCCGTTCGCCCTCGCGCGCCTTTTCGACGATCGATGCCGCGACGCCGTCGACGATCGCCGCCGCGTCGGGCTGCGCCGATCCGAGATACGGATACAGAAACGCGGACGCACCCACGTCGTCGCCCATCTCGCGCCGGTGCTCCAGAAACACGTGCACGCTCTCGTACAGCGTGTGCCCGAGCACCTCGAACGCTTCTTGATGCACGTGCTCGTCGGCGGTCGGCGACGTCACGCTGTAATCCGCCTCAATACCCGGCCATGCCAGCGTGAACGCGCCGCGGCGGCGCGCGTGCCGAAGCGCGGCGATCGTGCGCAGATCGCCCTCGGGCGGACCGAACGCGATCGCCATGTCGTCCGGACCGACGAGCGCTTCCACGAACGCCTCGGGCGCCGCGCTCGCGTCCATCGCGGGCAGCGCGCGCTTGCCGACGATCACCGGATGGATGAACTCGACCGACACGTGCGCGGCGTCGGTCGCGTAGGGTCCGTTGCCGAACGCGTAGAGCCGGCCTCCGCGCGCGAAGCGTTCCGCGACCTCCTGCGACGCGCGGGCCAGCCGCGGCGCCTCGGCTTCGAAGAACGCGCGCATCACGTCGTTGCGTGCGCGGAGCTGCGTCGCGACGTGCGCGGCGAGCGACGCGGTTTGCGTGCTCAGCATATGCGCGGCAGCGGGTCGCCGACGAGCATGTCGATCGCGCGCGTGCCGCCGTACGGCGTCACGCCGATCACCGAGCCGCCGTGCTCGGGGCGCACGTCGCCGATGAAGCATGCGCCCTCGCCGCCGGGCACGGAGCGGAATGCGTCGATCGCGCGCTCGGCGGCGTCCGGCGCCACGACGACGAGCACTTGGCCTTCGTTCGCAATGTGGAGCGGGTCGAGGCCGAGCACTTCGCACGCGCCGCGCACCTCGCGCCGCAGTGGGACGTCCTCTTCGCGCAGCACGATGCCCAGATCGCAGTCGCGCGCCAGCTCGTTGAGCGCCGTCGCGACGCCGCCGCGCGTCGGATCGCGCATCCACCGCACGCCGGCAGCGCACGTTGCGATCAGCGCCTCGACGAACGGCCACACCGAGCGCGTGTCCGAGCGCAGGTCCGCTTCGAGGTCGAGCTCGCCGCGCGCGAGCAAGATCGTGATCCCGTGATCGCCGATCGGGCCGCTCAGCAGCACCTTGTCGCCCGCGCGCACCGAGCGCGGGTCGAGCGTGAGACGTTCGTCGACCGCGCCGATGCCGAACGTGGTGATGTACATGCCGTCGCACATGCCGTGCTCGACGACCTTGGTATCGCCGCCCACGATCGGCACGCCCGCGCGCGCCGCCGCGTCGGCCATCGCCTGCACCTCGGCGCGCAGCACGTCGCTGGGCAGCCCGGCTTCGAGGATGAACGACGCCATCAGCGCCGTCGCGCGCGCGCCGGACACCGCGAGGTCGTTCACGGTACCGTTCACCGCCAGCTCGCCGATCGACCCGCCCGGAAACCGCAGCGGCTTGACGACGTAGCCGTCGGCCGTGGTCGCGACGCGCGTGCCGCCCAACGAAAACACTGCGGCGTCCGACAGCGTCGCGAGCACCGGGTTCGCGAACGCGGGCGCGATCAGCCCCTCGACGAGCCGGCGCGACGCCTTGCCGCCCGCGCCGTGCGACATCTCGATCTGCGTGTCCGTGAAACGAGCACGCCGCGGTGACGCGAGCGTCGTCATCTCAGGCGTTGACGGCTTCTTCGATGCGCGCGTAGCGGTAGTACGCCGCGCA
>JAXDMA010000354.1:0-14399 GCA_034666305.1 Vulcanimicrobiota bacterium | reverse complement strand
GCTACGGCATGCCGCTCATCGTGTGGGCATATCCGCGCGGCACGGCGATCAAGGCGAAGGGCGGCCAGGACTCGCTCTACGCGGTCGACTACGCGGCGCGCGTCGCGTGCGAGATCGGCGCCGACATCGTGAAGCTGAACGTGCCCAAGTCGGATACGGCGGCGCCGGGTTCTCCCAAGCCGTACGACACGCTGACGATGAGCGAGGCCGACGGCCTGCGCAAGGTCGTCAAGTCCGCGGGACGCACGCTCGTGCTCGTGTCGGGCGGTTCGAAGATGGGCGACGACGACACGATCCACAAAGCGCGGCTCGCGATGGAGACCGGCTGCGTAGGCTTGATCTTCGGCCGCAACATGTGGCAGCGCAAATGGGACGCGGCGATCGCGATGTCGGGCCGCATCCACGAACTGCTCAAGGATTTCGGCAACTGACACACCCTCTCGAGAGCAGAATCGAAACGGCGCTCGACCGCATCCGCCCGGCGATTCGCCGCGACGGCGGCGACGTCTGGCTCGTCAAGGTGGATGACGGCGTCGCCTACGTGCAAATGATCGGCGCGTGCGGCGGCTGCCCGGCATCGCACCAAACGCTCAAGGGCGGTATCGAAGCGGTCGTGCGCGAGGACGTCCCGGAGATCCGCGGCGTCGAGCAGGTCTGACCTTAGCTGCGCGCGCCGAGGCGCACGTAGAGCCACGCGCAGGTCCCGCCGATCGCGACGAGCGCGAGCGGATCGAAACGGAGCAGCGGTGACACGAAGAACAGCGGCGCCAGCGTAAAAAGCGCGAGCAAGAAGCGCGTCCGCGCCGGTTCTTCGAGGCGCGCCGCCGTGAACGCGATCATCGGCAGCGCGAGAGCCGCATCGTACGCCAGCGCGTGCGGGCTGAGCGCTACGCCGGCGAGACACGCCGCGCTGGCTGCTTCGAGCGCGTCCACGCGGCGCAGCGCGAATGCTACGACCGCGGCGCAGAGCACGACGACCGCGCCGATCACCGGCGCGCCGGCGCCCGCTCGCGCCAGCAGTCCCGGGATGCTGACGACGAACGCACCGTTGACGCTCAGATCGCCGGGCGCGTAACGCGCGATCAGCGCGGCCCATTCCGCCGGCCAGCGCCAATCACCGCCCGTCGCCGCAGCGCTGAGCACGTACCATCCGCATCCGATCGCGGCAACCGCGCCGAGTTCGCGCACTCGCGCGCGGAGGATCAGAACGCCGATCAGCGGCAGCGCGTAGGTGGGCTTGTACAGCAGCAGCCCCAGCGGCACCGCGGTCAGCGCGAGCGAACGCCGCGCGATCCCCGCGATCGCGAGCTGCGCGAGCAGCAACCCGAACGGCGCGTTCTGCCCGATGATCGCGGCGGCGTACACGACAGGCGGCCACAGCACGAACGAACCTACGGCGAGCGAGCGCGGTAAGCCGTAGGTGCGCGCTGCGATGACACCGGCCGCCGCGGCGCACGCCAGCATGCACACAGCGTCGACGATGAACGAAACCGCCAGCGGCAGCCGCGCGAACGGGACGAACGCCCATGCAGTGCCGGGCAGATAGACGAAGATCTGCCAGGCTTCGGGCGGGTCGATGAGCGCGTGCGTCCCAGCTAGCGAACCGGCGGCGACGAACACGCGCCAATCACCGGCACCGTGCCGGATCGACCACACGGCGGCCGACGCGATCGCCAGCGCCACGGCACCGGACCAGCCCCAGAACACGAGCCGTAGCAAGGGGCCGCTCATCGTGCTCGCGCTACGGTGCGGCGTCCGGTGACGCCTGCGCCGCGCGCGTTGGTGACGCCCGACACCTCATCCCGCGAACGTGGCGGACCGATATTCCAAGGTAGGTACGCCGCGTTTTCGACGTCGATGCGTTCGTGCGCGCGCAACGTGGATGAGGAGAACGCTCGTGGAAAACAGCAGAGGCGCCGATCGGCGCCGCAACGTCTTCGACATCGTTGCCGACTTGGGTTTCCTCGACCGCAAGCCGCAGCCTCGGCTCGGCCCGCCGCCGGACGCGCCCGTCGCCACGCCGCCGTCCCAGGCCGTCGTCACGGCGCCGCCGGCGTTGACCTTGGTGAAGCCGCAGCCCCAAGACGAGGACCTCGTGCAGACGCTGACCGAGGCGCAGCAACGGGCGGCGGAGCAGCGCATGGCGGCCGAACGGCTCCTGCGAGAAGCGATCGAGCTCGAGGAGCGTTTGGCCGACGAAGCGGCGCACGCGCGTGCCGCAAGCGAACAGGCGCTGGCGCGCGAGCTCGCCGCCACCCTGGATGACCTGCGCGCCGCGGAGCGCACCGCAACCGAACACGCCGAGGTCTGCAGCAAGAATTTCGAGCTGATCGCGGAGCAGCGGACGCAGGCCGAGACCCGCCAAGCCGGCGACCGGGCGGCGCTGGCGGAAGCGCGCCGCCGGCTCGAGGCGGCCGAAGCCGCCTGCTCCGAGAGCGCGCTGCGATTCAACGACGCGTCGGCCGCGGAAAAAACCGCGCGTGCCGAAGCGAGCGCCGCCGCCGAAGCAATGGCTGCGCGTCGCACCGCGCGCGAAGACGTGCAAGAGCGCCTGCGCGGGGTTCAGGAGCGCGCCGCCGCGATACCAGCCGACCCCGCGACACGCATCTCGGAGCGCCGCGCTGCCGACGCGGCCAAGCGCATCGCCGAACGCCATGCCGCCGACGCGCAACGCGGCGCGGTAAGCTGACACGGCGATGACGACCGGCATCTGTCGGAACGTCGCGTGCGAGAGCGCGCGCAGCGCAACGCCGGTCGAGCTCTACGCCGGGCCCGGCGAGTACTGCCCGCGATGCGGCGAACGGCTCGAACCGCTCGAAGCGACGCCGCCGGCGCCGTTCGGCGGGCTCTCGGCGCTCGAGGCGCTCACGCAGTTCGATCCCGCCGAGTCGCCGCTCGACACCCCGGCGCCGCTCCCACGTCCGCACGCGCGGCGGCGGCTCGCGCTCGTCGCCGCGTCGATCACCGTAGCGGCCGTCGCGGCCGTCGCCGTGCTGCGGCCGACGGCGGCGCAGCGCGCGCCCGTTTCGACCGCCGTCCACGTCTGCCGATCGAGCATGACCGAACGCTTCGCCGCGGACGTCGTTCACGCGTATGCCGACAAAGCCGGCGTCGCACGATCCCGCTTCGACCTGACGCAAAGCGCGCCGTGCGACGTGCGGTTCGCCGCAAAGCGTACGGCACGCAGCGGCGACATCGTCGGACGTGACGGCATCGTCGTCGTCGTGAACCCGCAAAACCCGTTGACGCGATTGTCCGAAGACGACGTGCGCCTGATCTTCAGCGGCGCGATCACCGATTGGTCGGAGTTCGGGGAGCCGCCGGGCCGCATCGTGGCGATCATGCCCGCCGCCGTGAGCGATGAGGCGCAGACTCTGGCGCGAACGCTGCTCGCGCGCAGCGGCGTCGCCCCCGGCGTTCGGCGGCTCGCCTCGAGCGCGGACGTCGTGCGCGCCGTCGTCAGCCCTGCGGGTCGCGGCACCATCGGGATCGTCGCGTTCAGCGCCGCCGTGCCGGCGAAAGTGCTCGCGCTTGCGCCGCAGCCCGCGCCGAGCTCGCTCTCGATCGGCGACCAGCGCTACGCGCTGTCCGTCGCCCTCACCGTGGAGTCCGCGTCACGTGCCGCGACCGCCATGGGACTCGCCGCGTACGCGCGGTCCGAGGATGCGCAAGCGATCGTCTTGCGCGACGGCTTCGTGCCCAAACAAGGAATTTGACGATGCGCATTCTGCCGTACCTGCTCGCCCTCGCGCTGTGCGCGACGGCCGTTCATCCGGCGGCGGCCGCGCCCAAGCGCACGCTGGTCTTCGGGGCCGCGGTGGCGCTGAGCGGTTCGCTCTCGAACGAAGGCCAGCTCACCAAAGAGGGCTATGACTTCTGGATGCGTTACGTCAACGCGCACGGCGGCTTGCGCGCGGGAACGCAAACGTACGACGTGGAGATTCGCTACGCCGACGACCAGTCGAAGCCCGAAACGACCGCGCGCCTCATCGAGTCCATGATCACCGACGAACACGTCGACTTCGTGCTCGGGCCGTACGGCTCCGCGCCGACGTTTGCCGCCGCCGCCGTCGCCGAACGCCACGCCGTGCCGATGGTGGACAGCGGCGGGTCCGCCGAGCGCATCTTCAACCAAGGCTATCGCTACACGGTCGGCGTGCAGTCGCCGGCGCGCAAGTACCTCGTCGGCATCATCGAATACGCCGTCAAACGCAGGCCCGCGCCGAAGACGATCGCGATCGCCGCCGCGAGCGACGCGTTCTCGCTCGAAGTTCAGCAAGGCGCCGTGCAATCGGCGAACGATCACGGGCTCCGCGTCGTATACGCCGACCGATACGGTGACGACGCGAGCTCGGTCGCGGCCGCGGCGAACGCGATCAAGGCCGCGCACGCCGACATCGTGCTCACCGCGGGGCACCTCAAAGACGCGCTGCAGCTGCACCGCGCGCTCAAAGAGCAGCACGTCGCAGCGAAGATCTACGGCTACTCCGTCGGCCCCGACACGCCGGAGTTCCGTGTCGCGCTCGGCCCCGACGCGCAAGCCGTCGTCGGCAGCGCGCAATGGTCCAGCTCGGTGTCGTATGCCGGCGCACCGGGTTTCTATGCGAGCGCGCGCGCCTACGCCGCGGCGTTCGCGCGCGCGGTCGGCCATGCACCCGACTATCACAACGCGGAAGCATCGGCCGCGGGACTTGCGTTTCAGTACGCGATCGAGCGAGCCGGAACGATCGACCGCGCGGCCGTGCGCAACGCGCTCGCCCGCCTCGACGTCGTGACGTTTTTCGGGCTGCTCAAGTTCGACGACCGCGGCGTGAACGTGTTCAAGCCGATGGTCGTCAACCAGATACAAGGCACGAAGCTGCTCACGATCTATCCGTACCGCCTCTCCGATGCGAGCCCGGTCTATCCCGCGCCGGCCTGGGTCTACTAGCGGCGGGACGCCGCCCGTTCCGATGCAGCGTCCGTGACGCAACCCAGGCGTGACAAGCTCGACGCGCTCACCTCGCTGCGCTTCTTCGCCGCGCTGCTGGTGTTTTCGTGGCACTGCGTGCCGACGCACAAAATCGCGGCGATCTTTTCGCTCGGCTACGCCGGCGTCGGCTTCTTCTTCCTTTTGTCCGGCTTCATCCTGATTTACAGCTATCGCGCGGCGTTCGCGCACGGGCTGCGAGCGGACGCCGTCCGGACGTTCTATCTCGCACGCGTAGCACGGATCGTGCCGCTCCACCTCATCGCGATGCCGCCGCTGATTCTGACGATGGTGTTCTTCGGAAACAGGCTCTGGTCCGATGTCGGCGTGCACACGCAGATCATCGAGGTCGCCGCGCAAGCGGTGCTGCTGCAAAGCTGGTTCGCCGCCGATGCCGTGCACTTCGGCGGCAACGGTCCCAGCTGGAGCATCTCCGTGGAAGCGTTCTTTTATGCGCTCTTCCCGTTTCTGGCGTTCGCGCTGCTGCGCGCCTTTCGGGCGGCGCCGCCGCACGCCGCCCTCGCGACCGCGTTTGCCGTCTGGCTGTTGCAGCTCGCCGTGCTGACACCGCAGCATGCGACGGTCGACGACTGGCGCTTCTACGTGTTCCCGCCCGCGCGACTCGCGGACTTCGTCGTCGGGATGCTGATCGGAATCGCGGTCCTGCGCGGCGATACGACCGTTCCGTGGCGGCTGCGCGGCACGAGCATGGAGATGCTCGCCGTGACGGCGGTCGTGCTTTCCGTGATCTTCTCTCCGCTGGCACCGCTCGCGTTGCGGTTCTCCGCCGTCCTCATGCCGGCGTGGGGCTTCGCGATCTACGTGTTCGCCGCGCAGCGCGGCGCGCTTTCACGCGCCCTGGAACACCCGGTCCTCGTGCGACTGGGTGAGGTGAGTTTTGCGTTCTATCTCATCCACTTGGCCGTCATCGTCTGCGTGACGCACTGGCTGGGCACGAGTCACCCGCTGTTCTTGCCGCTCGCGTTGGGCATCACGCTCGGGTTGAGCTTCGCGCTGTTTCACACCGTGGAACAACCGATGCGCGTGCGCATCCGGCGCGCGGTTGAACTGAGCGCCGTCAGGCGATCAGCGCGACATTGCGGCCGCGAGCGCGCGGCGGCCGTCCCCGTGCCCGCCGTCGAGCAGCGCGGGTTTCACGTACAGCCGGGCGAGGCGATCTGACGCGATCCGGCGCCACGCGACGGGACGTTCGGCGAGCAGGCTATCCAGTGCACCATCCCGGCGCACGAGAATCGCGTCGACGCGTTCGCGTTCCAGAATAACGGCCCAGCGCCGGTTGCCGTCCATCACTTCTCGGTAATCGCGCCACATCGGCGCCGGATACGGATCGCAGCGCCCGTCCATGTAGAACCGCGCGGCGCCCGGATCGCGCAAGAAAAGGCTGCACCATGCGAAGTCCTCGCAGAAGACCCGCGGCTGACTGCGCGCCTGGGCGAGCAGCGCGCGCGCCGGCCCCGTCGGCAAGCCGCTCTCCGCGGCGGGCGCGATGCGCCATGCCACCACCGGGATGAGCACGCACACGCATGCGACCGCTCCGACGGTCGACCACGCCGCCGCGCTCGACGAGCGGGACGGCGCAACACGGTGCGGTCGTCCGGCAGCGAGTGCGGTGAGCGCGACGGGTGCGACGACGAGCGCGAACACCGGCACGTTGCGTACCGCGGTAAACAACACCACGGTGAAGGTGGCGGCGAGCAGCCGGTCGCGCAGCGACGCGCGCATCCCGAACGCCCCGAGGATCAACAGCAGCGGCAGGGCCGCGAGGATGAACGCCGCACTCGTCATGCTCGTCGCGCCCCACTCGCTGATCGAGCCGCGAATCGGGCTCGCGAGCAAGCCCGCGGCGTAGCGCGGCAGATCGATCCCGAGCGGCGTCGCGAGCGTCGCCGCGCCGCACGCCGCGGCCAGTGCCGTGCGGCGAACCGCGTCGCGCGACCAGCGCCGGTCGCGCAGCAGCGCCGCAAGCGCGAACAATCCCGCGACCGCGGGCGACAAGAACACGCTCGCGTGCAGGTTCGCCCAGACGACGGTCGCGGGAACCGCCGCCCATGCCCACGGGCCTTCCAGTTCCAGCAGCCACACGACAGTCGCCAAACACATCCAGCCCAGCACCTGAGCGCGCGCGCCGAACGACTGGATCATCGCGAGCGCGCCGAGGATCGTCGCAGCGGCCGACACCGCCGCGGAGGCGCCGCGCCGGCGGCAGCGCACGACCACCGTCGCGAGCGCGAACGCGGCCGCGAGCGCGCACGTCACCGGGATCAACCACGGCACGCCGTGCTCGATGCCGAATGCCAAGACGGTGGAGAACAGCCATTCATGCGGCGTCCACGGTGCGCCGGCCGCGGCAAACGTTTCGGGCCCGAGAGCGCGTGGGATCGCGTGCTCGCGCAAGATGCGCGCGCCGAGCCACTGCTGCCACAGCAGATCGCCGTCGCCTGGCGGAAACCGGAGCGCAACGGACGCGAACCACGCGAACGCCGCCGCGACGCACGCCCACGGCAGCACGCGATCGGGATCGAGGGAAGGCCGCTTGGGCGTCACGACGCCGTCGCGGACGCGACCGCCATCGAACGAGGCGGCATGACGGGACTGCGCAGCGGATCGCCGTACGCGACACGCACGATCGCGGCCAAGCCGAACCCGATGCCGAGCAGCGTCGGCAGGCGCAGCCATTGCATCATGAGCGAGGGCCGCATCAGTGTCGACCGTGAGAAGTCTCCCCAGCTCGCTTCGGCGAGCGCACCGGGCGGATACGCGTGCGGAACGAAGTGTGCCGGCGGCGGTCCCAGTCCGGCGAGCGCGAACGCGAGCAGCGAGAATCCGATGACCGCCGCGCCGGCGGCGAACGCGAGCCCGCCGCGCCTACCGACCGTCATCCAACCAAACGTGCCGGCGAGGAGTGGGGACAAACCGGCGAGCACCGTCGAGCTCATCACGTTCCACGGGATCATCGCGAGCGCGAGCCCGCCCGCGGCGAGCGTACGCACGTCCGGATAGCGCGCGAACACATACAGAATCGCGGGGAACGCGACGGCGAGCTGCTGGAAGTGCACGTGCACGCCGCCGAATACGCCGAACGCCGGCGGGATCAGCACCATCACCGCGGCGTCGCCGGTCAGCTTGCGCAGCCGTAACGCGACGGCGACGCCGAGCGCCACCATCGCGGCGAACATCAGCTCGCCGCAGCGGATCGCGAGCGGCGCCGCGACGCCGAAAGACGTCAGCACCGACGTCAAGCTGAACTGCCATTCGAACGCGTTCGCGAGCGCGTGGGCCGGGACGACGTCGCGCACGTACGCGACGCTGGTCGCGAACCCGACCGCGAGCACGCCCGCGGCGCCGAGCACGGCGCCGGACACCACGATGGGCAGACGCGTGCGCGGCAGCGCGACGAACATTCCGGCGAGCGCGGGGAGCGCCACGTGCGGCTCGATACTGGCGGCGACGGCGCACGCCCCCGCCGCCATCCAGCGGCCCTTGCGCGCGAACAACGCAGCCGCCGCGAGCGCGAGAAACACCAGCGGCACGGGCTGACCGACGTAATACGTCACGGTCGCCGTGATCGCGGCGAACACGACGTTGAGCAGCACGCTCGAGACACCGGTGACACGCACGTACAGCGTGGTCGCGCCCGTCATCGCCGCGATCAGCAGCAGCCCGTACAACACGGCCGCGACCGGGAACGGCAACATTCCGAACGGCACGAACAGCGCGAGCGCGTACGGGGGCAGCGGCGCGGGCAGCGCGACCGGACGCAAGAAGGCGGGCTCGGCAGGCGGCCCGGCGTCGCGTTCGCAGCCTCTAAGCGGCTCCTCGAGATAGGGGTTCGCCCCCTGCGCGATCACGGCGCCCGCACAATAGAACGCGCGAAAATCTCCCATGACGTACGTCGGGCGGCTCAGCGGGTTCAGCGCGACGAGCGCTGCGAGGATCGCCGGCGCGATCAGCCACGCGAGATAACGGCCGTACGAACCGCGCATCGTTACTGCGAGATGACCATCGTGGACGCGCTGCTCATGCTCATCGTGAAATGCGGCAGCAGCGGTACGATGAACTTGAACGGATAGGTCACGGTCACCGTCACCGGGCAACCCTGCCCGTTCGCCACGCCATAGCACGTGGCCGCACCTGGCCACGCCGTGGCGACGGTCAGCGAAGCCGGATCAATTCCGGGCGCGAGCCCGCGGACGTATGTTTGAATCTGATCGGATGTCGCCGGACACCCCGTCACGGAACACGCGGCGCCGCGCACGATCGCATAGCGGCTTCCGGCGCGCGCGGCGTTGGAAACGAGATGGTACGTGTATAACGCTCGGCCGAAATCGACGATCCCGAAGATCATCGTGAGCGCGATGGTGCTCGCGATCGCGAACTCGACGAGCACGCTGCCTCGCTCCCTCATTGCGCTACCCGCATGACCGCTTTCCCCTGCACGGTGATCGTCCGCAACGACGCCGGCAACCCGGCGAAGTTCGTGAGGGACGGCATCGTTGCGGTCGTGAGGACTTGCACGTAGACGACACGATGGCTCGCCGCGCAATCCGTCGGCAGGCACGTCGAGGCCGAGCCGTCGGCGCACTCGCAATAATTGCTTGCCGTCGCGGTCAGGCCGGTGATCCCCGGGGCGTCGTTGAGGGCATTGTTCCGCATGCCGGTGAGATCGGCCGCGGTGACGAGATTCTGCGCCCCGTATTGAACACCGGCGCGTGCCGCGTTTCCGACGACGATCATGGTGTTACCGTACCGGCCCACTTCGATGAGCGCGATCAGCAGCAGCACCAGTAACGGGAGCACGATGACGATCTCGGTGAGAGCGGCTCCGTCGTCGTCCTTCGCCAGCACGTGCGGGTTGAGCCGGAGCATCACGTCACTCCGCCAGCACGCCGTGCCCGGACCGTTGCAACATCCCCGCGGTCGGAACAGTGATGCCGCCGCCGTTCATCGTGAGCGAGTTGACGACCAAGAGCGAGATGGTCGGCAGGTGCCCGTTGAACGTCATGTTGGACGTCGGGGCGTAGAAGCCGCCGGCGAAGTCGACGGTCCCGGACGAACCGTTCTTGACGATGGCGCCCGTATTGCTCGGCGGCTGATACCACACCATGCCGGCGGTCGGCCCGGTAGTCGGCGCCGACACGACGATGTTGAGGTTGCCGTTGAGCGTGTAGCCCGCCGAACCGCCGTTGTAGATCGTGACGCCCGTACCGCTGACATTGGAGCTGGCAATGCCTTGGTCGAGCACGAACAACCCCGGCGCTAAGTGCAGCGTTCCGCTGAGTTGCACGCAATATTCGCCGGGCGGGAGCGGGTCGGGTCCGGGAAACGTTCTGCAGCCCGTATGCAGCAACTCCGGGTGATGGAGCGTGAGGTCGGTGAGGTACGCGCAGCCGGGGATCGTCGGGCACGGGTCGGTCACCGGCAGGCTTTTCGTCGGCTGCGCGAGCGTGTACGTTCCGCCGCTCGGCGGCAACCCGACGTACCCGACCAGCGACGCGTCGACCGTCGCCATGCCGGTCACGTCGAGATCCTTGTTCGTGACGAGCCCGCACGACGGCGCGGTGATGCCGCCCTGGCCGCCGCCGAATAAGTTGATGTTGCCGCCCAGCGCGTAGATGCAGTAAAAGCCGCTCGTGTTCAGCGTGCTGACCGCGCGGACTTTCACCCATTGCGCGGTATTGCCGAAGACGCCGCCGAACCATAGCGGCTGTTTCTTCGCGATGATGACTTCGACGGCGTTCGTGTTGCCCTGATATGCGCCGGAGGCCGGAGGGTTGTTCACCGTGACCTGAACGTTCGCGCCGCCGTCGTCGGTGTAGCCGTTCGAGCTCGCGTCTTTCTTTGCCGCGGCGCTGACGTCCGCAGATGCCGGCCATGCCAGCTCGCCCGCGCCGGCGATCGCCGCGCTGTCCGCAGCCGATTGCTCGACGCGTTGCTGGTAGCGCCAGTAGCCGACGTCCACCGCGAGCGCCGCCGCTCCCATAAGCACGGTGAGCGCGAGCGCCACCAGCGGGATCACCTGGCCCCGTTCGCCGCCGTTCGAACGTCGTGGTGCGCGCATCGGATCAGCGGGTGAGGATTTGCGGCGTCATCACGAAGACGACGTCCGTCTGCGAGCTTTGATACCGGCTCGACCGGAACAGTTTCCCGAGGATCGGCAGGTCGCCGAGCAGCGGGATCTTGTCGATCGTGCGCTGTTCCTGGCGCCGCAGCAGACCGCCCATCACGATCGACTCGCCGGCTTTGGTGACGACGTCCGTCGAGAGCCGGCTCGTCTTGAGCGCGGGAACGACGAAGCCGTTGATCGAGACACCATCTTGAAAGTCGAGGTCGGATACCTCGGGCGCAATGATCGTCTCGACGTTGCCTTCACCCAAGATAGTCGGCGTCACCACGAGCTTGACGCCGAAATCCTTGTACTGGATCGCGATCTGCTGCGGTCCGGTCGCGACCGGGATCGGGATCTGTCCGCCGACGAGAAAGTTCGCTTCGCGACCGGGCATCGTCACGAGATCGGGCGACGACAGCACGCGCGCATGACCGTTCTGCATGATCAGGTTCAGCGTCGGCGCGAGGGTGATGCTGCGAAAGAACGCACCGAGCGTGAGCCCGCGACCATCGGTAAACGGTCCCGCACCCTTGTTGAGCCCGGTGAAGGGACTCTCGACGACGGGGAATTGCGGCCCGCCCAGCGTGTAGGTTCCGTCCGGATGAAAGGCCGCGGACTGCAGGTTCACGCCGAGTTGGCGCAACGCGGTTTCATCGACTTCGAGCACGTAGACTTTGATGTCGACCTGGCTGATCGTCGCGGTTTCGATCCGATCGATCACCTTGCCGTCGGCTGCCAGATACGGGCCGGCGAGCGTGCGTACGCGGCGCAGCACGTGCTCGGCGGTCGTGCGATCTTCCACCTGACCGCTCACGATGAGGTTGCCCTTCGCATCGCGATCGACGCGCACGCCCGACGTCGCGGCGGCTCCGGCGAGTTCGCTCTGCAGCGGCCCGAGTGGCTTCGCCACGGTGACGGCGTTGACGACGACGTATTTCCCGGCGGCGGCTACGGGCTCGAAGTGAGCGACGACCTCGCCGAGGTGCACGAGGCTCTCGCCGGTGGCCACGGTGCCGTTGAGCACGATCGAATGGTCGTACGCATCGACGCGAACGTCGCGGTCGGAGATCGCGCCTTGCAGCATCGCGCGCAGGCTCGTGAGACTCTGTTCGGTGACGGTTACATCGAACGTGCGGCGCGAGCCGTTCATCCACACGAGCAGCGTGGTGCGGCCGGCGGAGCGCCCGTTGATGACGATCTCCGAGTTGCCCACGGCGAGCACCCCGGCGATCTTCCCGTCGCCGACGGCGACGCGGGTCAGACGCGGAGTCGACACGGACACCGACTGCCCCGTGCGCAGGGTGACCGGGACGGTGGCGTCGGCGCGCGCGCCGAGCGGCGTAACGGCGATCACTGCAGCCGCGGCTGCGATGACGGACGTGCGGAGTAGGTCGTGCAACGGGACTCCTCTGACGCGGAAAAACCGCGGGTCGGAAAGCGTTGTCCCGAGTATGCCAGAGGGTCCCGTTGACCGTGCGTTGACGGACCGTGGACAGACCGTCAATTCTGCTGGAATGGGCTTTTCAGGACAGGGTCCGGGCCTGTACGATGCGGCCACGATGCGAGTCATCCACCCGCCGTCCATTGCGTTGCTTGCCGCGGTCGCGGCGCTGTTCGTCCCCATCGGGGCGCCCGGCGCGGACGCGCCGGCTGCGCCCGGCGGCGTCACGGTGACCGCAACGCGCGTCGTCGGAACCGAAGCGGTGACCATCACCGGCAACGGCCCGGCCGCGCAACCGCTGGAAGCGGCGCTCTACGCCACGTTCTCGCGGGATCTTCCCGATGTTCTCCTGAGCCGGCGCGCCGTTCCGACCGACGCGCAGGGTCGCTACTGGGCGACCGTACCGATCGCTTCCGCCTTCTTCCGCGGCGCGATCGTCACGGTGGTCGTCCGTTCCCTTGCGGCGGGTTCGAGTGCCCGCACGACGGTCCAGGTCGGAGCCCCCAACGTCTCGGCTCCGCCGGACGACATCCCAGCTTCCGTGCGCTAGCACTTCCAAGGAGTTTCAGTCATGATGACAACCTTTCGTTCCATCCTCGTCGACGAAGACGGCCAGGGCCTTGCGGAATACGGCCTCATCCTCGGCCTCATCGCGGTCCTCTGCATCGCGGCCGTGCTGTTCCTCTCGGGCAACATCAAGGGTCTGCTCAGCAACGTCGGCAGCAGCATCTAGGAATCAGAACGATGAGCGACGTCGTACTCCGCGACACGATTCCGGCTCAATTCGACGACTCGGGCGAAGCGTACGCAGAGTACCACGTCGCCGCGTTTGATTCGCTGCGCGACGACGAGCGAGGCCAAGGTCTCGCCGAATACGGCCTGATCCTCGGACTCATCGCGGTGCTGTGCATCGCGGCCGTGCTGTTTTTCAGCGGCAACATCCAAGGACTGATCAGTAATGTCGGTAGCAGCATCTAAGACTCGCCGCTCGGCCGCTTTCGCGGCCGTCGTGCGCGACGATTCGGGTGAAGGCTACGCGGAATACAGCACGTTTCTGAGTCTCTTCGCAGTCCAGTGCGTCGTCGGCGCGCTCGTCGTGAGCCGCAACATCGACCACATCATCCAAGCGATCCGGGCGATCTTCTAATGTTTGGCGCATTCGCCGACGACCGCGGGCAGGGACTCGGGGAGTACGCCGTGATCTTGAGCCTGATCGCCGCGCTGTGCGTCGGTGCCGTGGCGTTCATCGGCACGCAGATTCTTTCGCGCTATCAAGACGTCAACGCAGCATATCCATGACCGCCGCGACGATCGTGCTGCTGGTCGCGACGCTCGCAGCGGCGGTGACCGACATTCGTGCGCGCCGCATTCCGAACGTGCTGACGGCGGCGACGGCGGTTCTCGCCGTCGCCGTTCATCTCCCTGACGGGGTCGGGCCCGAGCTGGCAGCGATCGCCACGATGATCGCGGCGTTCGTCCTCGGCTCGTTCGCGTATTCGGCGGGCTGGTTCGGAGGCGGCGACGTGAAGCTGATCGCGGCGTGCTGCGGGGTCGCGGGATTCCCCGCGGCGTTTCCGCTCGTGCTCGACATCCTGGTCGCCGGAGGCGTGCTCGCGCTGGTCGCGGCCGGTGCGAACGGCCGGCTCGTCGCGCTCGTCCGAAGCACGGTGTCCGTCGCCACGCACGGCGCGGCAACGGAAAGAACGACCCTTCCTTACGGCGTCGCGATCGCGGCGGGTAGCGTGGTGTACGCCGTGTCGACCCTGGCCCCGTCCTTGAGGTGACCCGATGAAAAACGCTCGACGCATCCCGCTGATCGTCGGCCTGCTGCTGGCGCTCGGAACCGGCGTGCTCATGCTGAA
>JAXDMA010000353.1:0-8915 GCA_034666305.1 Vulcanimicrobiota bacterium | reverse complement strand
GAGCTCCTGCGGCGCGGCGTGCGTCCGGACGCGGTGACGGATCAGACATCGGCGCACGATCCGGTGAACGGGTATCTTCCCGCCGGGTGGTCGCTCGAGCGGTGGCGTGAGGCGCGCGAACGGGATCCGGACGGTGTCGCGGAGGCCGCGAAGCAGTCGATGGTCGCGCACGTCGAGGCGATGCTCGCATACCACCGCATGGGCGTGCCGACGTTCGACTACGGCAACAACCTGCGCCAAATGGCGTTCGACGCGGGCTTGCAAGACGCGTTCGCGTTTCCCGGCTTCGTGCCGGCGTACATCCGGCCGCTGTTCTGCCGCGGCATCGGGCCGTTTCGCTGGGTGGCGCTGTCCGGCGATCCCGACGACATCGCGAAGACCGACGCGAAGGTGAAGGAGCTGCTGCCGGACGACAAGCACTTGCACCGCTGGCTCGACATGGCGCACGAACGCATCGCGTTCCAAGGCTTGCCCGCGCGCATTTGCTGGATCGGCTTGGGCGATCGCGACCGCGTCGGGCTCGCGTTCAACGAGATGGTCGCCCGCGGCGAGCTCAAGGCGCCGATCGTCATCGGACGAGATCATCTCGACAGCGGCAGCGTCGCTTCGCCGAACCGCGAAACCGAAGCGATGCGCGACGGCAGCGACGCGGTCAGCGATTGGCCCCTGCTCAACGCGATGCTCAACGTCGCGGGCGGCGCGACGTGGGTGTCGATCCACCACGGCGGCGGTGTCGGGATCGGATTCTCGCAGCATGCCGGCGTCGTGATCGTGGCCGACGGTACCGATGCGGCCGCGAAGCGCATCGCGCGCGTGCTGTGGAACGATCCCGCCAGCGGCGTCGCGCGCCACGCCGACGCGGGCTACGAAGAAGCACTCGATGCCGCGCGCGAGCACGGGCTGCGCTTGCCGATGCACCTCGAGTGAAGGCGACCGTATCGCTGCGCGCGGGTGAACTGCGCGCGGCCGACGTGC
Source organism: Vulcanimicrobiota bacterium (assembly GCA_034666305.1). Taxonomy (GTDB): domain Bacteria; phylum Vulcanimicrobiota; class Vulcanimicrobiia; order Vulcanimicrobiales; family Vulcanimicrobiaceae; genus Vulcanimicrobium. Next base: position 7,940 of record JAXDMA010000353.1, on the reverse strand, counting down.
GCGCGCTGCTGTGCGACGGCGCGGCGTTGGCGCTCCACTCCGGTGCGCGCGCGGCCGTCGACCGCGCGGCCGCGGTCGTCGCAAACATCGCTGCGCAAGATGCGAGCGTCTACGGCGTGAACACCGGTTTCGGCAAACTGGCACAGACCCGAATTCCGCGCGAGAAGCTCGCCGACTTACAGCGCAACCTCGTCGTGTCGCACGCTTGCGGCGTCGGGCCGCTGCTGCCGCGTGACGTCGTGCGGCTGGTGCTCGCGCTCAAGGTGAACTCGCTTGCGCGCGGCTACTCGGGCGTGCGCTGGACCGTCATCGACACGCTGCTCGCGTGCCTGGAGCGCGACGTGCTGCCCGCGATTCCGGGCCAAGGCTCGGTCGGGGCGTCCGGCGACCTCGCGCCGCTCGCGCATCTCGCCGCCGCGCTCATCGGCGTCGGAGACGCCGTCGCCGGGGGCCGCCGGCTTCCGGCGAGCGACGCGCTGAAAGCCGCCGGCATCACGCTGCTCGAGCTGCGCGCGAAGGAAGGGCTCGCGCTGCTCAACGGCACGCAGGTGTCGACGGCGCTCGCGCTGCGCGGGCTCGTGGGTGCGGAGGACGTGCTCGCCGCGTCGCTCGTCGCGGGCGCGCTGACGATCGAGGCCGCGCTCGGGAGCGTGACCCCGTTCGACGCGCGCATCCACGCGGTGCGCGGCCACGCGTCCCAGAGTGACGTCGCCGCCGCGGTGCTCGGGTTGATCGAAGGCAGCGAGATCAATGAATCGCACCGCGACTGCGGGCGGGTTCAGGATCCGTACAGCTTGCGCTGCATCCCGCAAGTTCTCGGTGCTTGTCTGCGCACGCTGCGCGACGCCGCGGCGATCCTCGTCGACGAAGCGAACGCGGTGTCCGACAATCCGCTCGTGTTTCCCGATACCGGCGACGTCATCTCCGGCGGCAACTTCCACGCCGAGCCCGTCGCGCTCGTCGCCGACGCGCTCGCCGTCGCGATCGCGGAGATCGGCAACATCAGCGAACGCCGCTGCGCGCTGCTCGTCGATCCCACGTTCAGCCAGTTGCCCGCCTTTCTCGCCACCGATCCCGGACTCGAGTCCGGCTACATGATCGCGCAGGTTACCGCGGCAGCGCTCGCGTCGGAGAACAAGGGTCTCGCGCATCCGGCTAGCGTGGACAGCATTCCGACGTCTGCGGGGCAAGAAGACCACGTCAGTATGGCGACGCACGCCGCGCGCCGGCTCGACGACATGCTCCGCAACGCCGCGAACATCGTCGCGGTGGAATTGCTGTCCGCCGCGCGCGGGATCGCGTTCCGCCGCCCGCTGCGCACGTCGGCGACGCTGGAAGGCGTCCTCGCCGAGATCGTGCCTGACGGCGGCGGAACGGGCGATCGCTATCTCTCGCCGGAGATCGAACGCGTCGCGGGGCTCGTACGCGCGGGCCGCTTCACGTCGCTGGTCGCGTCCTTGTTCCCAACGACGGCCACGACGGTGGCGCACCCTTCGCGCTGAGCTTCAGCCGCTGTGTTCCGTTTCGCGGTCCAGGCGTTCGATGAACGCGCGGTTGATCTCGTTGCTGCGCAATGCGCGGCGCGCCGGTTCCACGAGCAGATCGCGGAACTCGCGCAGCGCGTACTCCTGACCCGCTTCGAAAAAATACGGCGCCGGCTCGACGGGAACAAAGTGCGTGTCGGCGTCGGCGCGACCGTCTTCCCGCACGAACCAAAGCGCCGTTAGCATGACCGAAGGAACGCGCAGCACGCGCACGTTGAAACCGCGGGCGCGCCGCGCGTCAATATCATCCCGCATCCCGAGCAGCACGCGTTCCAGGCGTGACGCATCGTGACGCGGCGCGGGGTCGAGCGACACGGTGCAGTCCGGGAGACGTTCGGCCGTTTGCGGATCTTCGCCGGCGGCGAGCGGTCGGGGGCCGATGACATAGACGTCCAGGTTCACTGCAGTACTCGTTTGACGCGCATGGTACGATAACCGCCTTTGCTCGTCCCTGAACCGGTCGTGCAAGAGCGAGATCCCGGCATCGTGTTGCGAGCGCTGCGGGCGCGTGAGGATGGTATAGATCCACCGGCCGCCGCCTTCGTAGTCGTTCGTGAAGTCATGGGCGGCGCGTGAATCGGGCTGAGGCCCATACCAGGGCGGAATAACCGATGACCTGTTCCGCGGTGTCTACCGCCGTGATGGTTAGCGCATGAACGGTTCCCTCGCGGAATTGCATCAGCGCGACGACGGGCCGGTCGCGCTCCAATTCGCGGCGCAACGTCATCAAATGGGCGGAGCGGCGAAATGGCGGCGGAGCGAAAACGCCGAAATGGCGCAGCACGGTGTCGACGTCGTACGCCACGTCGCAGCGCGCGGACCGTTCCTGTCCGTCGCAGCAGCTTTCCGTCTGGTTGAGAAAGTGCGTCACGTAGCGGCATTGCGGAAGAACCGGTCCGCCGTAATAGTCCACGATTCCCTTTGCCGTCGCCGCCCAGCACCAGTTCAGGCCGATTTGGCGCTCCAGCACCAGATCGACGGACGCGTCCCACACCCGGTCCATCGAGATGCACGGTGCCCAAGAGCGTGCATCTCATGCCGCTACTTCTTCGCCGGCGGGTCGATCGAGGCCAGTGCGAACACGCGCGAGCGGTGCGGTCGCGTCGCGTCCGCCTTTAGCAGCTTGGCTTTGGCGGGCGGGATGGGCGGCAGCGCCGGCTCGTCGGAGCCGATGATGCGAATCTGCCACGGCAGGTCGCGCATCGGGATGACGACGTGCACGAGCGTCGTCTCGCGCGAACGCTTGAGCTTGTTCAGCACGTCGTCGAGCTCGGCGAACGTCTCCGCGCGCTCGGCCGCGCAGCCGAACGCTTTCGCGAGCGCGCAATAGTCCCACTTGTCGAGCACGTTGTAGGCCTTTGGCGCGTTGGGCGGTTGCGTGAAGAACGTGACGTCGACGAGAGCCTGTTCGATCCCGTAGATGTCGTTGTTCATCACGAACACGATGGTGGGCTGCTTCAAGCGCGCCATCGGCGCCAGCGCCTGCGCGATCTGCTGGAACCCGCCGTCCCCGGCGAACACGACGAGCCGTTTCTTGGGGTTCGCGGCGGCGATCCCGATCGACCCGGGCGTCGCGTACCCGATCGAGCCCCACGCAGCTTGCGAATAATATTGGTTCTTGGCGACGTGCAGCGAGCCCGAGACGTACATCGAGTTGCTTTCGTCGGCGACGAGGATCATGTCGTCGTCGATGAAGTTCTGGATGCGGTCGAAGAAGAAGCCCTCGAACGAGATCGGGTCCTTCGGCTTGGTCTTGGGCGCCTCGATGCGCGTTGCGCGGCGCAGCTTGGCCACGGGGCCGTCGCGCCGCAGCCGCGCGCGCAGCGCGGGCAGGTAACGCTCGAGCGGGACGTTCGCGTACGTGCTGTATCCGACGCGGACGCTGCTCGCGCCGCCGAGGATCATGCGCGTGAAGTCGACCCCCACCACGCCGGCGTAGTCGTCGGTCATGATGACGCCGATCCCGAGGATGCAGTCGGCTTCTTCGACCGCGCGGCGCGTCTGCGGCTCCGCCGACGGGCCGTCATAGGTCCCCACGAAGCCCGGGAGATCTTCGGAGACGATCGACTTTCCGAGGAGCGACGTGGTGAACGACAGCCCCGTGTCGCGAACGAACGCTTCGAACTCGTCGGTGAGATGATAGCGGCCGATCAGCACGTCGGTCCACACGATGGGCTTCTTCGCGCGGCGCAGGTGCTCGGCCGTGCGCTCCACCGCCTCGGCGAGCGCGGCCTCGTCGCAGAAGAACGCCTCGCGGGCGATCTTCCCCGCGGGTGCGGCGCACTGCGCGGCCCACACGTCTTTGAGCGCTTCGATGTAGACCGGCCGCGAACGCGAGATCGCCGCGCTCAGCGCGGCATCGATCTTGGCCGGCGCGGTCGCGGCGTCGTCGATGACGATCGCTTCGGTGGTGACGTTGGCGTACACGTCGCGGTCGGCGCCGAAGTTTCCGGTCGCGTGGTGGAACAGGACGCCCTGCAGGTCGGCCTGCGCCCGCTGTGCCTTCGACGGACTGCCGTTGATGATGATGACCGGCAAGTGCTCGACGTACGAGCCGGCCACGGCATTGACCGCACTGAAGGATCCCACGCCGTACGTCACCGCGAACGCGCCGATTCCGCGCGCGCGCGCATAGCCGTCGGCCGCGTAGCCGGCTATTTGCTCGTTCGGCATCGGCACCATGTCGATCGCCTTCGCCGCGAGCACTTGATCCATGAACGGCGTGACGTAGTCGCCGGGGACCGCGAACAGCGTGTCGACGCCGAGTTCGCGCAGCCGCTGCGCGATGTAGAGCGAGACGTTCATCGGTGCGGTGTTCCTTGCCATTACGGTCCGAGATCGTAGCTCTTGGGTAACCAGCTCGGCTTCTTGAGGTCGAAGTGCTCTTGCAGCATCAGCTCGGCCGTTTGATAGGCGCCCTCCACCCAGCCTTGCTGCACCGAGTATGCTTCGCCGCAGATGTGCACGGGCCAGTCACGGAGCGGTTTGCGCAGGTATTTCATCGTGTCGCGGAAATCGATCCCGGCTTTCCACGCATGCCAGCCGCCGCCGAACGGGTCGATGCTCCAGTCGTGATACGCGGCCGAGTACGGCTTGGGAAGCGAACGCATCCCGTGGATCTCTTGCACGAGCAGCTGCGCCATGTCGACCATGCCCGTCGTGGCCGGATGCGTTTGCCGCGGCACGTTGGGACCCGGCGTGTTGCCGGTCGCCGGATCGTGTCCCATGAAGATCGGATCGTTCTCGAACGCTTTCCAGAACGGCAGCGAGCGCAGGTCGTTGTACGACGCCATCAGCAGCGAGTTGGTGTTGCCCGGGTCGCCGCCGATGGCATCCTCTTCGGTGCCGAAGTAGAACACTTGGCGAATCGGATTGTCCGTGATCGAGCGGCCCGCTTGCAGGCCGAGCGACTTCCACCACGGGTATTCATAGCCCAGGAACAGCTTGAACGCCACCTGGATGATCACCGCGTTGATGGCCGCTGCCAGCTCCGCGTTCTCGCGCGCGGGCGCCCAGTCGATCAGCTCGATCGAGCGGCGCGGAAGCGCGAGAACCACCTGGTCGGCGTCGACCACCACGCGGTCGTTCGTGTTCTCGATCGACTGCAGGACGCTTTCCTTCGGCTCGACCTTCCGCGTGCGAACGAACGTCAGCCGCACGCCCTTGCCGTTGCGCACGATCGATTCCAGGCGGTGGTTCATGTACGTTTGGCCGCCCTCGCGATCGAACTTGTCGACGGCTTGGATCGGCATTTGGTCGTACCCGTCGACCAGCGTGAGGTATTTGGTCGTAGCGGCGTAATCGCCGGTCGTCGGCAGGTTCAGGATCGCGGTGCCGTTGGCTACGTTGGTGTCGTAGCCGCCCGCGTCGAGCATGTACGCGTACGCTTCGCTGCTCAGCACGAGGTACAGCAGGTCCCACAGCCCGTAGTCTTTGAGCCATTTGCCGAGGAACTTCACCTTGAAGAGCTCGTCGATCGTCGTATCGTTGGAGGCGCCGGGTACGACGAATTTATACGCCCACGATTGCAGCTGGTCGGCGCTCATGTTCCGCTCCGACCAGCGTACGTTGTACGGCACCTTCTTGGAGTCCGACGTCTCGCCGTACAGCAGATGCTTCTGCCGCAGGTACATGTAGTTGTTCGATGCGCCGATCGGCGGCGGGCTGCCCATCGGAAAATCGCGCGTTGCCAGGTGCAGCTCGTTGTCGATCACGCCCTTGACGAGGAGATGCGAGTCGGGTATGTAGCGCATCCCGCCGACCTCGGCGTGCACGTGCGGCATGCCGGGCAACGTTTTTGAATACAGCCGGCCGCCGATGCGGTCGCTGTACTCGAACAAGCCGATCGGACCGCGTTTCGCCTGCTGCAGGCGCAACGCGGAATAAGCCCCGCCGCAGCCTCCGCCGACGACCGCGATCTTGACGGAAAAGTCCGGCTCTGCCACACGCACCCCCAATCCAGAGCAAAGAAAGGACTCGCTCTGTTGGCCTAGGGAGTGCCGACTCCTTGTGCGTTGTCGAACACGACGTGCCCCGCTGCAACGACGCGAGCGCACGGGCTTGCGCCCAGCCAATAACAGAGCTCGGCGGGCGAAGCGGCATCCCAGAACGCGAGATCGCAGCGCAAACCTTCGCGCAGCTCGCCGCGATCGGCGAGGCCGAGCGCGCGCGCGGCGTTGCGTGTCGTTGCGGCGACGCTTTCCTGGGGCGTGAGGCCGAACAGCACGCACGCGAGGTTCATCACCGCCGGCAGCGCAAGGACCGGCGACGTACCGGGATTGCAGTCGGTCGCAAGCGCGATGGGCACGCCGCGCGCGCGCAGCAGCGCGACGGGCGGCTTGACGGTTTCCCGCAAATAATGATACGCGCCGGGCAGCAGCACGGCAACGGTGCCCGCGCGCGCAAGCGCGTCGACGCCGGCCGCGCCCGTGTGCTCGAGATGATCCGCCGACAAGGCCCCGTGCTGCGCCGCGAGCGCGGCCGCGCCGGTGTCGGCGATTTGATCGGCATGCGCTTTCACCGCAAGCCCGAGCCGTCGCGCCGCGTCGAGCACGCGCGCGGATTCCTCGGCCGAAAACGCGATCGTGTCGCAGAACACGTCGACCGCGTCGGCGAGCCCTTCACGCGCGACACGCGGCAGCACGACGTCGCACACGAGGGCGAGATATTCGCCGCGACGCTCGGCGTATTCCGGCGGCACGACGTGCGCGCCCAGGTACGTCGTGCGCACGGTGATCCCGAGCTCGCGCCCCAGCCGGCGCGCGACGCGCAGCATCCGCAGCTCCGTGTCGACGTCCAGGCCGTACCCCGATTTGATCTCCACCGTCGTGGTGCCGTTCGCGATCATCGTGCGCAACCGCCGGGCGGCGTCGCGGAAGAGCGTTTCTTCGTCGGTCGCGCGCGTCATCGCCACGGTGTGCGCGATCCCGCTCCCGCCGCTCGCCGCGGCCGTATAGCTTTCGCCCGCGACGCGGCGCTCGAAATCACCGAGGCGGTCGCCGCCGAACACGAGGTGCGTGTGCGGATCGACGAGCCCGGGCGTGATCCAGCGCCCGCCCGCGTCGATTACGCGCGCTGCGAGCCGGTCCGGCGCGGCGGGGAGCTCCGTGCATGCGCCGGCCCACGCGATCGCACCGTCGCGCGCACCGACTGCACCGTCCACGATCGCACCGTACGGCGCGCTGCCCGTCGTCATCGTGGCGAGGCGCGCGTTCACCCACAGCGTGTCGAAGCCGCCCGCCGTCGCGCCGGCGGCCGTCACTCCTCGGCCCCGGCGGCTTTCTGGCGCACCATGGCGCGCTGATACCACAGCGACACGGCGACGAGCACCGCGCCGACGACGAAGAACGACAGGATGCGGTACATCACGTTGAGGGCCGCGAGATCCACGACGAGCACCTTGAACACCGTACAGCCGAAGAGCGCGAAGCCGAGCCAGCGCAGCAGCCCGTGATGCCGTGCCAGGCCGACCGAGAACAGCGCCGTCGCGTAGGTCGTCCAGATGGCGGACAGGCCGAACTGCGCCTCGTTGGCGAGATCGTCGAATCCTTTGGGGCCGCCGAGCAGGTCGACGCACTCGCGCGACAGTGCCGCGAGCGCGACGAGATTCCAGGCGATGATCGCGACGTTGCGCCAACCGCGCTGCGTGCGCGTCATTGGATCCGACGCCGCATAGCGCCACAGCGCGAACCCCAGCGCCGCGAGATACACGGCGAAGCCGAGCGAAAGCGCGTTGAACACCGTGCGGTGCGGCGCGTCCGTCGCGCTTTGATTCAGGATCGCGATACCGGTGAACGCAAAGAGCGCGGCGCCGGCGAGGAGCACCCTGCGATCGGCACTGCGCGCACCGTTCGCGACGAGCAGCGCCGCCTCCACGGCGAACACGTCGATCCGCGA
>JAXDMA010000352.1:0-13700 GCA_034666305.1 Vulcanimicrobiota bacterium | reverse complement strand
TGCGATAGCGATCCGGCGATTCGCCGAGCCGTTGCGCAAACGTTTCGCATGCGCGCAGCGCGTTGTACCAGAGCGCGTTTACTTCGACCGGCTTGCCGCGGCGCGGTGTGATCACGCGGTCGCCGACCTTCGCGTCCATCCATGTGAGCTGCAGGCCGTCGGCGCCGCCGCGCACGAGCCCGTCGGCGTCCGTGCCGATCCCGTAGCGCGTGCCGTTCGTGTAGCCGTCGATGACGGCGCGAACGGCTGGAAAGACGTCGCGCAGGAACGCGCCGTCGTCCGTCGCGGCGACGTATGCGCGCACTGCTTCGACGAACCACAGCGACGCGTCGATCGTATTGTACTCCGCAGGCCCGCGCGCGTCGGGGAAGCGGTTCGGGATCAGGCCGTCTTGCACGTGCGCGGCGAACGTGCGCAGCACCGCCGCGGCATCGTGCGCGCGCCCGGTGTCGAGCAGTAATCCGGGTAGCGAGATCATCGTGTCGCGGCCCCAGTCGGTAAACCACGGATAGCCGGCGACGATCGTGCTGCCCGCGCCCCGCGTGACGACGAACGCGTCGGCGGCGAGTGCGAGCCGTCCGAGCAACGGCGTCCGCTGTACGCCGGCGCGTGCGCGGTTGGCCGCGCGCCGCGCGTCAGCGATCGCGCCCGCGTCGCGCGGGCCGGATGCGTCGAGCGTCAGCACGACGCCGCTTTGCGCACCGCCGGAGAGCGTCCACTCCAGCGTCAGTACGTGCGCGTAGTCGTCGACGTCTTGCAGGCCGCGTTCCGTCTCGCGCGGCAGCACGTAGCCGGCGTATCGTTCGCTCGCGACGTGCGCGACCGTACCGGGTGCGAACACGTGCAGTGTACGCTGCGATGCAGGCAAGGCGATCGTCGCGCCTGCGTCCACGGGGGTGGTGGTGAACGCCGAGACATCGGGCAGCGCGCCTCCATGGTGATCGCGGTCGGCGACGACGAGCCGCCCTCGAATCGCCAGCGGGGAACGCGCGCGAACCACGCGCAGAACCACGGCGGTCGCGTCGGCACCCTCCGGCATCGCGAGCGTGACGTCGAGCAGTGCGTCGCCTAACGCGTACCTCCACGCCGGCAGGCCGTCTTCGAGCGCGAACGATTCGATGAAACGCCAACCTTGCGGCGCGATCGCACCCGAACGCCAGCGATTCGTCGAAAGCTCGTAGGTGCGGCCGTCATACTCCACGTCGAAGTCGAGCCGCGCGACGACGAGCCGCCGCGTCACCGGCGGATCCATCGCGGCGATCAGCAAGCCGTGATACCGGCGCGTCAGCGTGCCGGCGACGGTGCCCATCGCGTAACCGCCGCGGCCGTTGGTGAGCAGCCACTCGCGTGCCTCGGCCGCACCGAGGTCGCCGCACAGGGAACGTCCGAACCGCACCAGGCTGCATTGGTGCGCACGGCGAGAGGAAACCTCGCGCGTGCCGGGCGAGGAAGCAGCATGCAACCCAATCCGGAGCGCGCGCGGATCGAGGCCGCCGCGGCGCGCACCGAGCATTGGCGGCGCTGGGGGCCGTATCTGAGCGACCGCCAGTGGGGCACCGTTCGCGAAGATTACAGCGCCGGCGGCACCGCATGGGATTACTTTCCGTTCGAGATGGCGCGGCTGCGCGCGTACCGCTGGGGTGAGGACGGCATCCTCGGCATCTGCGACAACCACCAGCGGCTGTGTTTCGCACCCGCGTTCTGGAACGAGCACGACGAGATCATCAAGGAGCGCTTCTACGGCCTTGGCGGCACTCAGGGAAATCACGGCGAGGATGCTAAGGAATACTGGTGGTACCTCGACGCCGTTCCGTCGCAAGCGTACCTCAAAGCGCTGTACCGCTATCCGCAGCGCGCGTTTCCGTACCGGCAGCTGCGCGAGCAAAACAATGCGCGCGGACGCGGCGGGCGCGAGTACGAATTGGTCAACACCGGAATTTTCGCCGACGACGCGTACTTCGACATCGTCGTCGAGTACGCGAAACGCGATGTTGATGACGTGTACGTGCGGATCACCGCGACCAACCGCGGGCGCGAGAACGCCCCGCTGCACGTGCTGCCGCAGCTTTGGTTTCGCAACGAGTGGTCGTGGCGCGCCGGTACGGCGAAGCCGTCGCTGCGTGAGACCGACGCGGCCGGGCCAGTGCTCGTCGCCGAGCACGCGACGCTCGGCACACGCTGGATCTTCACCGACGGCGGCGCGACGGAGACGCTGTTCACCGAGAACGAGACCGATTTCGAGCGGGCGTTCGGCGTGCCGTCACCATCACCGTACGTCAAGAGCGGGATCGACCGGGCCGTCCGGACCGCGGACCGCGGCGGAATCAATCCGGCGCGCACGGGTTCGAAAGCGGCGCTGCACTACCGCTGGCTGATCGAGCCGGGTGCGTCGCGCACGGTGCGGCTCCGGATCGCCGACGACCCCGGCGCGGGCGGCATCGACGACGCGTTCGACGCGCTGTTCGACCTGCGCATCGCCGAAGCGGACCAGTTCTATGCGGCGCTCGCGCGCGGCCCGATGGACGCGGAGGCCGCGACGATCCAGCGCCGCGCGTTCGCGGGGATGATCTGGTCGAAGCAGTTCTACAACTACGTCGTGCGCGACTGGCTCGACGGCGATCCGTCCACGCTCGCGCCGCCGCCGGAACGCAAGCACGGCCGCAACGCCGCGTGGAAACACGTCTACAACGACGACATCCTGTCGATGCCGGACACGTGGGAGTATCCGTGGTTCGCCGCGTGGGACCTGGCCTTCCACGTGATCACGCTGGGCCTGATCGACCCTGACTTCGCGAAGCGCCAGCTCGTGCTGCTCACGCGCGAGTGGTACATGCATCCCAGCGGCCAGCTTCCCGCGTACGAGTGGGCGTTCGACGACGTCAACCCGCCCGTGCACGCGTGGGCCGCGCTGCGGCTGTACCGCATCGAAGCCAAGCGCAACGGCGGCGCCGGCGACGTGAAGTTCCTCGAGCGCGTGTTTCAGAAATTGCTGATGAACTTCACGTGGTGGGTGAACCGCAAGGACGTCGCCGGCCGCAACGTGTTCCAAGGCGGCTTCCTCGGGTTGGACAACGTGGGCCCTTTCGACCGCAACGCGATGCTCGAACAGGGTGCGTATTTGGCGCAGAGCGACGGCACGTCGTGGATGGGCGTGTACGCGCTCAACATGCTCGCGATCGCGGTTGAACTGGCCGGGCACGACTCGTCGTACGAAGACGTCGCCTCGAAGTTCTTCGAGCATTTTCTGATCATCGCGGACGCGATGAACTCAGTACGGCCGGACGAATACGGGCTCTGGGACCCGGGCGACGAGTTCTACTACGACCAGCTATACCTGTCCGACGGCGAGCGCATCCCGCTCCAGGTGCGCAGCGTCGTCGGGATCGTCCCGCTGTTCGCGGTCGAGCCGCTCGACGCGTCGGTGCTCGAGCGCCTGCCGCGCGTGCGCAAACGCATCGAGTGGTTTCTCGCCAACCGGCCCGAGCTCGCGGAGAACGTCGCGCGCATCGACGTCGGGGGCGCGCACGACCGCCGGCTGCTCGCCATCGTGAACCCCGACCGCCTGCGCATCATCCTGCGCCGCGTCTTCGACGAGGACGAGTTCCTGTCGCCGCACGGCATCCGCATGCTCTCGCGGTATCACGCGGAGCATCCGTACGTCTGCAACGTCGCGGGGCGCGAGTTCCGCTGCGACTACGAGCCCGCCGAATCCACGGGCGGCCTGTTCGGCGGCAACTCGAATTGGCGCGGACCGGTATGGTTCCCGCTGAACTACCTGCTGATCGAAGCGCTGCAGAAGTTCCACCACTACCTCGGTGAGGAGTACACGATCGAGTTCCCGACCGGCTCCGGCACGATGCTGACGCTCTGGCAAATCTCGCAAGAGCTCGCGCATCGTCTCGTGGGTCTCTTCCGCCGCGACGCGAACGGCCGCCGCCCGTTCAACGGCGACGTCGAACTGTTCCAGAGCGATCCGCATTGGCGCGATCACATCTTGTTCCACGAATACTTTCACGGCGACACGGGCGAAGGGCTCGGCGCGTCACACCAAACGGGCTGGACGGGACTGGCGGCAAAGTTGATCGACCAGCTGGCCGCGTACGATGGCGTCGCGATCGTGGCGCACCCTTCGACAGGCTCAGGGTGACGGGGTAGCCGAAACACCCGCGGTGCGCTACGATCTCGCGGTCATTGGGTCCGGGCAAGGCGGGGTTCCGCTTGCGCTTGATTTTGCGAAGCGCGGGAAGCGGGTCGTGCTCTTCGAGCGCGGCGACCTCGGCGGGTGCTGCGTCAACGTCGGGTGCACGCCGTCCAAGGCGTTTCTCGCGTCCGCGCACATGGCCGGACGCGCGCGGCGCGCGAGCGACGTGCACGTGCACTGCGACGTGCGGCCCGACGTTCCGGCGATCATGGAGCGTGTGCGCGGCGTCATCGGCGAATGGCGTTCCGGCGTCGAGGACCATTTCAAAAAGAGCTCGTGCGAGCTCGTGCGCGCGGAGGCATCGTTCGATGCGCCGCACGTGCTGCGCGCGAACGGCACGACGTACGAAGCGGATGTCGTCGTGCTCGATACCGGAACGCGCGCGAACGTCCCGCCGCTCGACGGCCTCGCGGGCACGCCGTATCTCACCAACGAGAATTTCTTCCTTCAGCCGGCGCTTCCGAAAAAACTGATCGTCCTCGGATCGGGATACGTCGGCCTCGAACTCGGCCAAGGCGCAGCACGGCTCGGCAGCCTGGTCACGATCGTCACGCCGGACGACCGTCTCCTCGCGCGCGAAGAGCTCGACGTGTGCAGCGTCCTCACGACGTCATTCGAGCGCGACGGGATTCACACGCTGCTGAACCGCCGCGCGACGAAGGTCGCGTACGACGCGGGCACGTTTACCGTCACGCTCGACGACGGAACCACGCTCGCCGGCGACGGACTGCTCGTCGCCGTCGGCCGCAGCCCGAATATACCGGCCGGCACCACTGACCGCGCAGGCATCGCGCTCGACAAGCGCGGCTTCATTCACTGCGACGACCATTTGCAGGCGTCGGTCCCAGACCATTACGCACTCGGCGACGCCGCCGGCCAGCCGCAGTTCACGCACGTCGCGTGGGAAGACTTCCGCCGCTTGCGTTCGATCATCGACGGAGATCGCTCGCGCACGCGCTCCGACCGCACCCTCGGCTATGCGATGTATACCGAGCCGCAGCTCGGCCGCGCCGGGATCACCGCGGATCAGGCGCACGAACGCGGCATCGCGCCCCGGGTCGTTACGCTGCAGCTTAGCGACGTCGCGCGCGGGCCGGAGTGGGGCCTGGCGGACGGATTCTTCCGCCTCGTCGTCGATCCGAACTCCGATGCGATCCTCGGCGCCACGTTCGCTGGGTATGAGGCCGGGGAATTGATTCACGTGATCATCGCGCACATGGAGGCCGGCTCGACGTGGCGCGTCCTGGAGCGTTCGGTCCACGTCCACCCGACCTTTGGTGAAGGGCTGCCGTCGCTCGCCCGCTTGCTGCTGTGACCGTGGCCGACCGCCTCGCCGCGATCGAGCAGGGTCGCGACGGCGATCCGTTTTCCGTGCTCGGACCGCACGAGCTCGGCACGGGCACCGTGGTGCGCGCGTTCGTTCCCGGTGCGCACGCGCTCGCCGTCGTCGACGCCGGCGGCCGCGTTCTCGCCGCAGGTGAACCGGCCGGCGACAATGGGTTGTTCGAGGCCTACCTCCTCGAAAAACCCGGGCGCTACCGGCTGAGCGTCACGTACGCGGACGGTACGAAGCGCATCGTCGAGGACCCGTACCGGTTTGGTCCGCTGCTCGGCGAGCTCGATGCGTGGCTGTTCGCGCAAGGCAATCATCTCGAGCTCTATCGCGTGCTCGGCGCGCATCCCGACGAAATCGACGGCGTGCGCGGGACGCGCTTTGCGGTGTGGGCGCCCAATGCATCGCGCGTCAGCGTCGTGGGCGACTGGAACAACTGGGACGGCCGTGTTCACCCGATGCGCTTGCGCCGCGAAGCCGGCGTCTGGGAACTTTTCGTGCCGGGTGTGGAACCGGGCGCGCGCTATAAGTACGAGCTGCTCGGGCCCAACGGCGACTTGCTGCCGCTGCGCGCCGATCCGTTCGCGTTCAGCAGCGAGAAACGCCCGGGCAACGCGTCGATCGTCGCCGCATCGTCGACACATACGTGGAGCGACGCGGCCTGGCTGAACGTGCGCGGCGAGAAGCAGCGCCGCGATGCACCGATCCACATTTACGAAGTGCACCTCGGCTCGTGGAAGCGCGTCCTGGAGCAGCACGATCGTTTCCTGACGTACGCCGAGCTCGCGGAGCAGTTGATCCCGTACGTCGCGATGCTCGGTTTTACGCACATCGAGCTGCTGCCGATCACGGAGCACCCGTTCGACCTGAGCTGGGGCTATCAGACGACGGGCTGGTTCGCGCCGACCAGCCGCTTCGGAACTCCGGATGATTTTCGCGCGTTCGTCGATGCCGCGCACGCGGCGGGGATCGGCATCATTCTCGATTGGGTTCCCGGGCACTTCCCCACCGATGCGCACGGGTTGGGCACATTCGACGGCACGCCGCTGTACGAGCATGCCGACCCGCGCGAAGGATTTCACCGCGAGTGGGGCACCTACGTGTTCAACCTCGCACGCAACGAGGTCGCGAACTTTCTCATCGCGTCGGCGCTCTACTGGCTGCGCGAGTTTCACATCGATGCGCTGCGCGTCGACGCCGTTGCATCGATCCTCTACCGCGACTACTCACGCAAAGAGGGTGAGTGGATCCCCAACCGCTACGGCGGGCGCGAGAACCTTGAAGCCGTGGCGTTTCTGCAGCGCCTCAACACGACGGTGTACGGCGAGGTGCCGGGGATCGCGACGTTCGCGGAGGAGTCGACGGCGTGGCCCGGGGTCACGCTGCCGGTGGAATACGGCGGCCTAGGGTTCGGCTACAAATGGAACATGGGCTGGATGCACGACACGCTGCGCTTCTTCGCGCGCGACCCGCTGTACCGCGGTCACCATTTGAACGAGATCTCGTTCGGCCTCGTGTACGCGTTCAGCGAGAACTTCGTGCTGCCGCTCTCGCACGACGAGGTGGTGCACGGAAAGCGTTCGCTGCTGGGTCGCATGCCGGGCGGCGACAACGAGCAGTTCGCGAGCCTGCGCCAGCTGTACGCGCTGATGTGGGCGCATCCGGGCAAGAAGCTGCTGTTCGCCGGCGGTGAGTTCGCGCAGCGCGGCGAGTGGCGCGCGCAAGCGTCACTGGACTGGCACGTAGCGTTCGGTCACCACGCCGGCGTGATGCAGCTGGTCCGCGATCTCAACCGGATCGCGCGCGAGCACGGCGCGCTCCACGAGCGCGACAGCGAGCCCGCGGGCTTCGATTGGATCGCGTACGACGACGCCCGCAACGGCGTGCTGGCCTTCATCCGCTGGGACGCGGCGCGTGACGGGCACGTGGTGTGCGTCTGCAACGTCAGCGGCGTGCGGCACGACGGCTATCGCGTGGGCGTTCCGCGCTCCGCGCGCTATGCCGAGCTGCTCAACACCGACGCGTCGGCGTACGGCGGGACCAACCTGGGTAACGGGGGCTCCGTGACCGCGACCGACCGCCCTGCGCACGGACGCCCGTTCTCCGTTTCTCTGACCCTGCCGCCGCTGTCGACGATCTGGCTCGCGCCATGACGAAGCCACGCTTCGCGTGAACGGAACGCGGCCACGCGTCGAGCCCGGACTGCCGCACCCGCTGGGCGCGACGTGGGACGGCAAAGGCGTGAACTTCGCGCTGTTCAGCGCGCACGCCGAAAAAGTGGAACTGTGCATGTTCGACGCGCGCGGCCGGCGCGAGCTCGGGCGCATCGCGCTGCCCGAATACACCGACGAGGTATGGCACGGGTATCTGCCCGACGCGCGGCCGGGGATGCTCTACGGCTACCGCGTGTACGGGCCGTACGAACCCCACCACGGCCACCGGTTCAACCACCACAAGCTGCTGCTCGACCCGTACGCGAAAGCGCTGGACGGCAAGCTGCGCTGGACCGACGCGCACTACGGCTACCGCATCGGTTCGCAGCGCGAGGACCTGTCGTTCGACCGGCGCGACAACGCGAGCGCGATGCCAAAGTGCGTCGTGCTCGAGAGCGCGTTCACGTGGGGCGAGGACCACCGTCCCGCCGTGCCATGGACCGATACGGTGTTCTACGAAGTGCACGTCAAAGGGTTCACCGTCCAGCACCCGCGGGTGCAGCCCGCGCTGCGAGGTACGTTCGCGGGCCTCGCGTCGCCGGCGGTCGTCTCGTACCTGGAGCAGCTCGGCGTGACGACGCTCGAGCTCTTACCGGTGCATGCGTTCGTCGACGACCGGCGACTCGTCGAGCACAAGCTGCGCAACTACTGGGGCTACAACTCCATCGGTTTCTTCGCGCCCGAGCCGCGCTATCTCCAAGGCGATCCCAACGAGTTCAAGACGATGGTCAAGCACCTGCACGAGGCGGGGATCGAAGTCATCCTGGACGTCGTGTACAACCACACCGCGGAAGGGAATCATCTCGGTCCCACCCTCTCGTTCAAAGGGATCGACAACGCCTCGTACTACCGCCTCGCGGAGGATCCGCGCTACTACGACGACGCGACGGGGACCGGCAACACGGTCGACCTGCGCCATCCGCGCGTGCTGCAGATGGTGATGGACTCGCTGCGCTACTGGGTCGAGGAGATGCACGTCGACGGCTTCCGGTTCGACCTCGCGCCAGCGCTCGCGCGCGAGGACACCGGCTACCGGCGCGACGCGGCGTTTTTCAAGGCGATCCAGCAAGACCCGGTGCTCTCGCGCGTCAAGATGATCGCCGAGCCGTGGGATGTCGGCGCGGGCGGCTACCAGCTAGGCAACTTTCCGCCGGGCTGGTCGGAGTGGAACGGCAAGTACCGCGACGTCGTCCGGCGCTTTTGGCGCGGCGACATGGGCGTCAGCTCCGAACTCGCGTCACGCCTGGCCGGGTCCTCGGATCTCTTCGCGCACAACGGCCGCCGTCCGCGCGCGAGCGTGAACTTCGTGACGGTGCACGACGGCTTCACGCTGACCGATCTGGTGTCGTACAACCACAAGCACAACGAGGCCAACCACGAGGACAACCGCGACGGCGCCGACGACAACGAGAGCTGGAACTGCGGCGTCGAGGGACCGACCGACGATCACGAGATCGTGAACCTGCGCGAGCGGCAAAAGCGCAACCTCATCGCGACGCTGCTGCTGTCGCTCGGGGTCCCGCTGCTGCTGGGCGGCGACGAGCACGGCCGCACGCAGCGCGGCAGCAACAACGCGTATTGCCAGGACAACGACATCTCGTGGGTCGACTGGACGCAGTGGAAGCCGCGCGACCTCGCGCTCGAAGAGTTCGTCAAGATGATGCTGCGCATGCGCCGCGAGCATCCCGCGTTCAAGCGCGACGCCTTCTACCGCGGCGAGCCGATCGACGCGAGCGGCCGCAAGGACATCGCTTGGATGAAGGCCGACGGCCATGAAATGCAGTCCGGCGACTGGTCGCCGGAACGGCGCACGCTCGGATTCTTTCTCGGCGCGCGGCCGATGCTTTTCGTGGCGATGAACGCCGCGCCCGACGACGCCGCCTTCACGCTGCCCGACGTGGAGCGCGTGTCGTGGTCGCTGGCGCTCGATACCGGCATCGAGGCCGGCGTCCCGCGCGACGTCCCGCGCGACGACGTCGTCACCTACCCGATGATCTCCCGTTCGCTCGCGCTCTTCGCCGGACACGTGCGATGAGCGCGCGCGTTCTGCGCTCGTACGTCGATGCGCTCGGCACCGAGCGCACCGCAGCGCCGGAGACGGTCGCGCGCTTCGAAGAGCTCGTCGCCGAGGAGCCGCACCATTTCGTCGCGCCGTCGATCGTGCTGCGCGAGAACGAGCCCCTCGCGATGGACGTGACGCTGCCGGCGATGAGCTGGACGGAGACGCTGCAATGGTCGCTCGAGCGCGAGGACGGCAGCACCGAGGAGGGCGCGCTGCCGCTGCGCGATGCACCGGTCGTGTCCGCCGATCACCGCGAGCATTCCACCTACGACACGCGCCGCATTACGATCGCCGGACCGCAGCCGCTCGGCATCCACCGGCTAGCGTTGTCCGTCGACGCCTACGCGCGCGAAACCGTGCACCTCGTCGTCGTACCGGAGCGCGCGTTCGCACCCCACGGCCGCACGTGGGGGATCGCGCTGCAGATCTACACGCTGCGCTCGGCGCGCAACGACGGCATCGGCGACTTCGCCGACCTGCGCGCCGTGTGCCGGCTGCTCGGCGAACGCGGGGCGAGCTACGCCGGCATCAACCCGCTCCACGCGACCTTTCGCGACGACCCCGAATCGGCGAGCCCGTACGCCGCATCCTCGCGCCGCTGGCTCAATTGGCTGTACATCGCCGTCGACGACGTCCCGGAAGCGACGGATGCGCGCGTGCGCGCGCTGCTCGCCGCGGCCGGCCGCGCCGACGTGATGACGCGATTGCGCGCAGCGGAGTACGTCGATTATGCCGGCGTCGCCGCCGCCAAGGACGCGGTGCTCCG
The DNA here is from genome assembly GCA_034666305.1 of Vulcanimicrobiota bacterium. Classification (GTDB taxonomy): domain Bacteria; phylum Vulcanimicrobiota; class Vulcanimicrobiia; order Vulcanimicrobiales; family Vulcanimicrobiaceae; genus Vulcanimicrobium. The sequence goes on along the minus strand of JAXDMA010000352.1, from coordinate 3,125 downwards.
CGCGTGCTTCGCCGCGCTCGCCGGCGACGAGAAGCGGCGCGACGCGTTCGCCGCGTGGCGCGAGGCGCAGGGCGAGCCCCTGCTCCGCTTCGCGACGTTCGAAGCGCTCGTGGCACGGTTCGGGCGCGAGCTCGGCGAGTGGCCGCGCACGTTTCGCACGCCGGCTTCACCCGACGTCGCGCTGTTCGCCGCCGCGGAGGACGCCGAGGTGCGCTACGCGATGTACTTGCAGTGGCTCGCGGCGGAGCAGCTCGAAGCCGTCGCCGCGGATGCTGCACGATGCGGCGTGCAGCTCTACCGCGATCTCGCGGTCGGCGTCGACGCCAACTCCGCCGACGTCTGGGCCGACTCCGAAGCGTACGTCGAAGACGTGTCGGTGGGCGCGCCGCCCGACATTCTCAACACGCTCGGCCAGGATTGGGGCTTGCCGCCGCTCGATCCGCGCGGGCTCGCGCGCGAAGGTTACGCCGAGTTGCTCGCGCTGGTGCAGTCGAACTGCCACGCCGCGGGCGCGCTGCGCATCGATCACGCGTTCTCGCTGGCGCGGCTCTATTGGATCCCGCGCGGCGCCGACGCGCGCAGCGGCACGTACGTCGAATACCCGCTCGACGACGTGCGCGGGATCGTCGCGCTCGCCAGCGCGCGCGAACGCTGCGTGGTGATCGGCGAAGACTTGGGCACGGTGCCCGACGGATTCCGCGAGCGGATGGCGGCGACCGGCATCCTCTCCTATCGTATTCTGTTCTTCGAGCGCCGGCTCGACGGCACGTTCGTTCCGCCCGAGGAGTACCCGCCGCTCGCGCTCGCGACCTCGGGGACGCACGATCTGCCGACGATTCCCGCGTGGCTGCGCGGCGAAGACGTCGACCTGCGCGACCGCTTGCAACTGCTCGAAACGCCGCACGCCCACGAACGCGCGAACCGCGACCGCGAACGCGCCCTCTTTCTGGACACGCTGGTCGCGCACGGCGACTTGGATAACGGCGAGCGCGAGGACGATACCGCGGTGATCGTCGCGGCGAACCGCTACCTTGCCGCCACCCCGTGCGCGATCGTCATGGCGCAGCTCGACGACGTCCTCACCGAACGGGCCCCCGTCAACGTCCCGGGAACCTCGACCCAGTACCCGAACTGGCGCCGTAAGCTGGGCACGGACGTCGACACGCTGGCGTCGGACGACCGCCTCCGCCGTCTCTGCACCGCACTCGCCGAACTCCGCCCGAGAGCAAAGCCGTGAAAGCAGTCCTAATGGCTGGGGGCGAGGGATCCCGCCTTCGCCCGCTGACCTCGCGCCGTCCCAAACCGCTCGCGCCCGTCGCCGGAAAGCCGGTGATGGAGCTGATCGTCGAGCTGCTCAAACAGCACGGCTTCGATGAAATCGTCGCGACGCTGCACTACCTCGCCGACGAGATCGAAACGTACTTCGGCGACGGTGACGCGCACGGCGTCAAGATGCACTACGTCGTCGAGGACACGCCGCTCGGCACCGCAGGCGCCGTGAAGATGGCGCACGAGCTGCTCGCGGGGGACACCTTCCTCGTGATCAGCGGCGACGCGTTGACCGATCTGGACTTGAGCGCCGTCGTGCGCCATCACAAAGAACAGGGCAACGACGTGACGATCGCGCTGCAGCGCGTCACGAACCCGCTCGAATTCGGAGTCGTCGTCACCGACGAGCACGGGCGCATCGTGCGCTTTCTCGAAAAGCCGTCGTGGGGCGAAGTCTTCTCCGACACGATCAACACCGGAATATACGTGCTCGAACCCTCGATCCTCGACCGCATGCAGCGCGGCAAGGTCTACGACTTCTCGAAAGATTTGTTCCCCGACATGCTGCGCGAGGGCGCCAAGCTCGGCGGCTACGTGATCGACGCGTACTGGACCGACATCGGTAACCTCGAACAGTACCAGCAGGCAAATTACGACGGCGTCGAACGCAAGGTGCGCATCGCGTTTCCGGGCGGTGAGGTTCAGCCGGGCGTGTTCGCCGGTGAGGGAACCCGCATCCACCCGGGCGCGCACATCGAAGGGCCCGTCGTGCTCGGCCGGGACGTCCGCATCCACGAAGGCGCGACGATCGTCGGGCCGTCGGCGATCGGCGACCGCACCATCGTGGAGCGCGGCGCGAACGTGTGCCGCAGCGTCCTGTGGGAAGACGTCTACGTCGGCGAGGAGGCGTCGCTGAGCGACTGCACCGTCGCGGACCGCAACACGGTGGAGAAACGCGCGAAGGTCAACGAGAACAGCGTGATCGGGCGCGGCTGCACGATCGGCGCGGGTGCGACGGTCAACGCGCACTTGAAGCTGTGGCCCGATAAGTGGGTTACCGCCGGTTCGATCGTCTCGATGTCCCTGATCTACGGGCAGAAGTGGCCCGGGTCGCTGTTCGGTTCCGTCGGGATCAGCGGTCTTGCGAACTTGGAGATCACGCCCGAGTTCGCGCTCAAGCTCGGCCAAGCGTTCGGTACGTGGCTGAAGCCGGGGCAGACGGTCATGACGAGCCGCGACACGCATCCCGCGTCGCGCGTCATGAACCGCTGCGTGATCTCCGGCCTGTTGTCCGTGGGCATCAACGTGCTGGACCTGCGCTCGTACCCGCTGCCGCTTGCGCGCTACGCCGTGCGCGTCGGCAGCGACGGCGGCATGCACGTGCGCGTCGCGCCCGACGACTCCAACGCGCTGGTGTTCGAGTTCTTCGACCACACCGGCATCGGCATCGACAAAGGGGCTGAGCGCAAGGTCGAAAACCTGTTCTTCCGCGAGGACTTCCGGCGTACGCCGATGGACGAGGTCGGCCGCCTCGATTTTCCGTCGCGCGCGCTCGAACGCTACACGGCGGCGTTCACCACCGCGCTGCACGCCGAAGCGCTCAAAGAGGCGAACTTCCGGGTGGTGATCGACTACGCGTTCGGCAACGCGTCGATCGTGCTACCGCAGATCCTCGGCGCGCTGGGCGTCGAACAGATCGCGCTCAACGCGTACTTCGACGCCGGCAAGGTGCGCACGTTCCGCGACGACCGCGAGCGGCATCTGCAGCAGCTCACGTCGGTCGTCACCTCGCTCGAAGCGAATCTCGGCGTACTGATCGACGCCGACGGCGAGACGGTGACGCTCGTCGACGACGC
>JAXDMA010000351.1:0-7699 GCA_034666305.1 Vulcanimicrobiota bacterium | reverse complement strand
CCATCGTACGACAAAGAAATCGGCATGCTTCCGGCCGATGACTCACGCTTTCACGAGTTCAATTGGGGAGGCATGCTCTTCGCGTCAAAAGGCGTCGTGTACGACGAGACCGATCAGATTGTCATGCCGAAAGATCGTCGATCGGCCTCGTGGTTAGCTCGTGTAAAGGAAACGGATCTGATGTGTGGTGGCTCCGAACTAGTTGCACCGGTTCGCCCCCTTTGGTCGCACTACTACCTCGCATACTTCGGTTGCTGACGCCGCACAGCTATCCACTCGCCCTACGGAAAGGCTCGAAAGGGGCTTAGCCCGTCTATCGTCCAGCCATGCGATCTACCCGTCGCTCGCGCAAGAAGTGATCGTCTTGACCAACGCCGGCTACGCCGGCGCCGGCGACATCGCCGATGCCGCCTTCGACGACCTCCATCCGCAGTTGTTTGCGAGCAGCAGCGCCGGCGTCAGCGGAGAGAATCCGGCGATCACGGCGCCATGGTTCTGGCCGTCGTCGTGCTATTGTCGCTGTTCTTGCGAGCCGCGTTCGATAGCATACGCATTGGTGAACCAACGCGCCTAAGTACAGCGAGAATGGACCGATTCAGTCGGCGGCGCTCAGCGACGGCGCGCGAACGCGAACGCGCCGCAATGTGTGCGCTGCGGGTATAGGATTGCACCAAACAAGTATTGGACGTAGGCGTTCGATCCGTCTAGGATAGGCAGGAGGGTGACCGTGCGACGGTTGCCGTGCGCAGCGGCGTTTTTTCGCCGTGCCGTGTCGCATTGGAGAAATCAGATTTTTCACCCTGTCCAGCGAGGGTGCGATGCGTGTCCGACGACGGAGCGGTCTTCGATCCGAAAGCCTTCTTGGCAGAGGTGCGGGAGGGGCTTTCCACCCGCGACTACACCGCCGGACAGATCCTGTTCGCTCAGGGGTCGCCCGCTGATGCGGTGTTTTACCTGCAACGCGGGAAGGTCAAGTTGTGGCTGAACTCGCCGCAAGGTAAAGAAGCCGTCATCGCGCTTCTCGGAGCGACGGATTTTTTCGGCGAAGGCTGTCTCGCCGGACAGCGCGTCCGGATGTCGAGCGCGACGGCGATCGCGCCGTGCACGATCGTGCGGGTGGAGAAGTCCGCGATGATTCGTGCGCTTGCCGATCGCCGGGAGTTCGCGGGAGCGTTCATCGCCCACTTGCTCTCGCGCAACATCCGGATCGAGGAAGATCTCGCCGACCAGTTGTTCAACTCCAGCGAGAAGCGGCTGGCGCGCCTGTTGCTCCTGCTGGCGAACTTCGGGAAAGAGAGCGTCCCCGAGCCGGTGATCCCGAAGCTGAGCCAGCAGACACTCGCGGCCATGATCGGAACCACCCGCTCTCGCGTCAGCTTCTTCATGACCAAGTTCCGCCGGCTCGGTTTCATCGAGTACAAAGACGGTCTGCACGTGAACAGCTCGCTACTCAACGTGATCCTGCACGAATAGCGTTGCACCGAGGGCCGGTCGCGAACGTGGCGCAACGGGCGGCTCAGGCGTTCGTGCGCCCCTTGCCGTCCTCGCGTCCAGCTTGCTGCAGAGACGAGACGAAAGGCCGGATCAACGGGTTGTCGTCGTCCTCCCGCCACACGGCGACGATGTCGACCCGCGGTCCCGGCGGCCGCAGCGCGCGGTAGACGACGCCCGGGAACGGCACGTCGAAGTGCGCGCAGACCAACGAGATGCCGATGCCGGCCGCGACGCACGCCGCCGCCGTATCGACGGAGTCGACTTCTTGCACCACGCGCGGAACGAAGCCGGCCTGCGCGCAAATGCCGCGCACGAGACCGTGATACCCGATCGCGTCGTAGCTCACGACCTCGACGAACGACTCCTCGGCGAGGTCTTCGACGTTCACGGCGGCGCGTTTGCTCAACCGGTGCCGTGAGGGCAGCGCCAGGACGACGCTGCTGCGCAAGACCGTCGCGGTGCGCAGACCCTCGAAGGTCACCGGGCCGCTCAGCACTCCGATGTCGAGCAGCCGTGCACGCACGTGGTCGAGCAACAGCGACGTCATCGACTCGGCGAGCGTCACCGAGGCATTCGGCAAGCGCTCGTGCATCAGCCGGACCGCGGCCGGGACGATGCGAAAGCGCGCGACGCCGCGATAACCGACGCGCAACCGTCCCGACGTTCCCTCAGCGGCGTCGCGCGCGATCTGCGCGGCGACGCGGGCTTGGGCCAGCAGAGCGCGGGCCTCACGCGCGAGCGCGTGGCCCGCAGGCGTGAGCTCGATCTGCCGGCGCGCGCGAGAGAAGAGCGGCACGCCCAACTCGCGCTCGAGCTCGTGAATCTGCCGCGTCAACGGAGGCTGGCTCATCCCCAGAATTGCGGCGGCGCGACCAAAGTTTCGCTGTTCGGCGACAGCCAGAAAGCGCTCCAGGTCCCGCAGCTCGAACATGGCTTTCACATGATACCACGCCGTGGCGTTTCAGCGCGCATGTTCTTGGAACAAATGTAGACCGCTTGGCATAAATCGCTCTCACGTGCTGGCCGGTTCGCCGTTCCGGCTTGATGCCGCGAACGCACGCACAAATTCTGTTTCAACTCGTTGTCAACCGATTCCGAAGGGAACACATTCGAAAATGGGGCTCCGCGCCGACGCGCGAAACCCCATTTTCAGTCCGTCGACGACTTGTTACTTGCCGTTGTTGAAGTACGACACGCAGTCGCCCTGATTCTTGAACGGTCCTGGCGGGCCGGTGAACTGTTGCCAGCCGCCCTTCTTGCACGAGTCGGCCGTCTCGTAGGTGAAGACTTGATTGTTGACCTGCGAGTTGTCGAAGTTTACGACTTGCGCACCGTTCGACGGGTCGACGACGGTGTACACGTCGAGCAGGGTATAGCTACCATAATCGGCTTGCGCCTGCGCGTACGTCTCGCCCGAGATACAAGCATTCGGCTGCGAACTCAACGCACAGATCCCACCGCTTGGATAGACGATGCACGTGCTGCAGATGACGTTGCCGGTGTTGCTCCATGTGCCGGGTGCGCCGCAGGGGATGTTGATGAACAGACTCCCCAAATACGTGGTACCTTGGCCGATGTCGATGCTATATCTGGGCGAGCCGGCCGCACAGGTTCCATTCGTTCCTGAGACGAGCTGCACATCGGTGCTGAGCGTATTCAGCTGAGAGATCGACGCCACCGGCGCGCCGAAATCGACGCCGCCATAGGTTGTGCTCGCATTCGTGCTCGCCTGGGCGGCCGTCGGTGAGTTGTGTCCCGGGCTGACGAGCGTCGCATCTCCCCAGAGCACGTACGAGCCGGGACTGGCTTTCTTATTGCCGAGGGCGGCGCGGGTGACTGTTTGCGGCGAACCTGCCGACGGTAACCCCGTTGCCGGCATCGTCGACGATCCCGAGCCGCCGCTGCACGCGGACATCGCGAGGGCGGCAGCAACTACGAGAAGAGGATAAGGCTTTCTCATTGAGGGCTCCTTGAGGTGAGTTGCGAGTCACCCGGGACCCCACTTTTTCACCAACCCGATAAAAGCTCTCCTTGGGTATTTTCTCCCACGATCGCGGGCTGACGGATTTTGAGGCGCCGGCCGCCCGCAACCACCCGTTTCGCGCTCATCTTCTCGCTTTTCGGTGCAACTTGGCCGGCACATGCGAGTACGAAAACCACCGTGCGAAAACTCGTCGTTCTCGTTTTGCTTTTCGCGACTGCCCGTGTTGCGGTTGCAGCCGATGGTCCCGTTGAGCGCTGGGCGCGCGCGGTCGGCGGCCGCGGCAACGTCGCAGCCGTCAAGTCGCTCTATCGTGAGGGGACGCTCACGTTTGCCGGGATGACCGGCTCGATCAAAGTGTGGCGGACGGCCGACGGAAAGTACCGCAAGGAAGAACAGGTCGGCCCGTACTCCAACGTCGAGACGTTCGACGGCACGAACGGCAGCGTGCAGCAGGGGAGCGCGGCGGCGCGCGCGGTCACCGGCGCCGAGCTCGGGATATTTCTGTCGAAGTCGTTCGCGAACTGGAGCGCCGTCTTCTTCGTCTTCTTCCCCGAGCGCCGGCACGGGACTCTGCGCGTCAACGCCGACGATACGATCGCGTTCACACCGGAAGGCGGAATCGAGTGGCTCGTGACGCTCGACCCCCAAACGTCATTGCCGAAAACGATGACGCACAAAGAAGGCGATCGGACGATCACCGTAACGTTCACGTCGTACGAAACGGTGGGCGCCTTGCGGCTCGAGAAGGAACTCCGTCGAACAACGGGCGATCCGCGTATGGATTCCGTCATTTCCTTCACCAAGACGGTGATCGACGCGCCCGTCACCCCAGCGCTCTTCAGTCCCTGAGCCTCGTCGGATCTCGCAAGGAGACTCAATGGTAAAGAACATGGCCTTCGTCGCGTATTCCGTTCGCGACTTGCCTGCCGCAAAGACATTCTATCGCGATACGATCGGGCTGACGCCGAGCGACATGTTCGGTGACCACTGGGCCGAGTTCGACGTCGGCGGGACGACGTTCGGGATCGGCAACGGCGAGCCGCTCGGCATAACGCCGGGGACGTCGTTCAGCGCGACGTTCGAAGTGGACGATATCAACAAGGAGCGTCAGCGCCTGCTCGATCTCAAAGTTCCGGTGACCGACGTGCACGACACCCCCGTCTGCTTCGTGGCGTTCGTCACCGATCCCGAAGGCAACAAGTTCGGCATTCACCAGCGCAAGCCGCAAGCATAAATAGATTTTCGTCGGACACTCCCCCCGGGCGAGTGTCCGACGTTCGCGTTCGAGCGATTACTGCTTCGTACAGGTGCCCGTCAGGCCGACGCTGCGGCCCTTGACGGTCTTGAACGCCGTCTGACTGGTCATCTTCGTGTCGCTGACTTTCGTTATGGTGACGTCTGCCGAGGATGCGACGTCTTTGCCGGGCACGTTCGCGAGGTCGTGCCAGACTATTTTCTTGCCGGTCCAGCCTTTCGACGATTGGAGATCGTAGTTGCCGTAATCTCCCGTGGTCACATCGATCCAACGGCTGGTGTCCGCGTCGTAAGTGATGCGGTCCTCCCCCGTCGATGCGTAGGGAAACCACGCCATCATGCGGGGGCGACTCCTCTCGATGTGAAGCAGGCCAAGCCCATTCTCGTCAGGCGCCTGCCAGCCTGCCCTCACGACCTACCGCTACGCGAATGGCGCGACGCAACTCCCATCCTGCCGGTCCGGTCGATGCCGGCATGAAGCAGGTTCGACTTGGTTCGCAAGGCGCGACCGTCTCCCGCATGGGTCTGGGATGCATGGGGATGAGCGAGTTCTACGGTGTGCGCAACGACGCGGAATCCGCGGCGACGCTCCTGCGCGCGCTGGACGTCGGGATCACCTTTTTCGACACGTCGGACGTCTACGGGATCGGCGACAACGAAGAGCTCATCGGAAACACGCTTCGTGGCCGGCGCGGCGAGGTGTTCCTCGCCACGAAATTCGCCAATATGCGCAAGAAGGACGACCCAGCGTACTTCGCGGTGAGCGGCAAACCGGAGTACGTGCGCGCGGCTTGCGACGCTTCGCTCAAACGCTTGGGCTTCGATCACATCGACCTCTACTACCAGCACCGGGTCGACCCGCAAACGCCGATCGAAGAAACCGTCGGCGCGATGGCCGAGCTCGTGCGCGCGGGCAAAGTGCGCTATCTCGGCCTTTCCGAAGCGTCACCGGCGACCATCCGGCGTGCGCACGCGGTCCATCCCATCACTGCGCTGCAGACGGAGTATTCGCTGTGGGAGCGGCACGTCGAGCGCGAGATTCTGCCCACCGTGCGCGAGCTCGGGATCGGATACGTCGCGTATAGCCCGCTGGGCCGCGGCTTCCTCACCGGGACGATCACGAAACCGAGCGATCTGGGCGACACCGATGCGCGCGCGCGCCGCTATCCGCGCTTCGAGAGCGCGAATTTAGAGAAAAATCACGTCATCGTCGAGCGCGTGCAAGCAATTGCGACGCGCAAGGGGGTCAAGGCCGGACAGCTCGCGCTGGCTTGGCTCCTTTCGAAGGGCGACGATATCGTCCCGATCCCAGGCACGAAGCGTCGCGCCTATGTCGAGGAGAATGCGGCCGCGGCTGAGCTCGAGCTCACGCCGGACGAAGTCGCCGAGCTGGAAGCGGCGGTTCCTCAGCACGAAATAGCCGGCGAACGCTACGCGCCCGCAAACCTACAAGCGATCGACCGTTCAGCGTAACGCTCAACGCGGCGTTGCTTCGAAGGGCGGGAAGGATCCGCGAAACGGCGGATTCTGGCACGGAGCACCGTTCGGCGTCTCACCGCTCCGCGCGTACTCGTAAAATAGGGTGACCTTCGAAGTCACGCGCGGGCGTTCGATGCGCAGAACCCACAGCGCCTTGGGTTCCTCCAACACTGGACTGGGATACTGCGGGCTAGAAATGCGGTGGGCCGTTTGCACGGTCAACCTCTGCTCGCTCCGGGGCCCGTCACTAGGCGAAGCCACTGCCCAGAACGTCCATGCACGAATGTCCAACCCATGCGGCGCGACTTGAACGAGCGCATAGATTCCGTCTTCGTGCTCGGGCGCCAAGACCGACGGTTGTACCAGCTGAGCCAGCGTGCGGGGCTGTGGCGGCGGGAGGCACGGGGCCTCCGCCGCCACGGTGATTCCGAAGATCACGGTGAACGAGTTAGGCGGTCCGCAACGCCGCTACTTCCTCGTGCGCCGGGTAAGGCGCCGGGGGGAGCGATCGAGGATTGCCGTCGTCGATTCCCATTGACGCTGCGGCGGACGGATGAACCTTTGGCATAACAGTCGATTCCGTGCTGCGAGTAGTAAATGATGTCGCCGCAGTCGCCGCAGCCAAAACCGCCGCCGCTCACTCCGCAGCATTGGTCCAGGTTGTAGAGATCGCACGAACAAGCGCCATACGTATCGCAACAATCGCTCACAGCGGGATCGCACTCCCCGCCCGTCGGCGGTTGCGGCACTTGGCTGGGGCACGAATCCACGTACCAGTCCTGGCTGGACGGAAAGGTCAGGGTGTAATAGTATCCGCGGCCCGTTCCGTCGTCGCGGTTGAGGCAGTCCGTACCGGATTCGTTCCAACGCCAGTTGTAGGTGATACCCGGCACGGTCTCGACGCTTTCCCACGCGTTCGTTATTGGATCCAACCACTGAAGACCGCCGCTATGCGCGGACAGCACCGGCGGACAGGCGCCACCTGTTAAGTAATGCGTCTCGAACATGTTCCAGCCTTGGGTGGCGAATTGCGGAAACCCCATGGTGTTGCCGGCGCTGTTATATTCCCAGACCCACGAACCAGACGTTGCATTGTACAACAGGACGGTATACTCGTTGATACTATTGTTCCAATAGGTCTCGTAGAAGTAGCTCGGCAGCCCGTCGCCCCAATTGCGCTCGAAGTTCGCGCGGAAATTCGGGCAAGGGATTGAGGTCCTCCAGCCGATCAGCTATCGGCCAACGCGGTCAGTATGGCGCCGTACGCGGTGGTAAAAGAGCTCGGGTTTACCGCACTTGCCCGGTCGTTGATCGTCGCGGAAAAGCAGAGGCGCGACCCGCGTTTGGTCGTCACCTGCGTAGTGAGATTGATAATGCCGGTGTCCGAGCCGCCTTTGAACGCGACGCTGCGAAACGACGCCGGATCCGCGACGCCGGGGTTGATGGACATGAGCGGAAGGTCCGCGACGCGGCCCATCAAGTCGCAAA
>JAXDMA010000350.1:0-7350 GCA_034666305.1 Vulcanimicrobiota bacterium | reverse complement strand
TCCTCGGATTCGGCGGCGGTTTCGGCTTCGGCAACATCGGCTGGGTCGCGCTCGCGCCGTACGAGCCGTTCTATCCCTGGTGGGGATACGGCTCGCGCACGAACGTGACGTACGTGACGAACACCTATTACGTCGTCAACAATAACGCCGGTCACCACCACCATCACGACCGCGTCTTCGGCAACGCGAGATACAACGGCGTGACGTACGTCGCGCACCAGAACTTCGTGGACGGACGCTTCGAGCACATGCGGGGCGCCGACCCGTCGAAGCTGCGTTCGATCCATCCCGTGCGCGGCGCCGTGCCCGCGATCCCGACCGAGGCGAACTTGCGCTTCAGCAATCGTCCCGTTCCGTCACAGCTCGCGACCGTCAGCACCGCGCTGACCGGCGGCACGTTCGCCGGCAGCACGATCGCCGTACGGCGCACGCCGTTCGTTCAGCAACGCGAAGCGTTTGCGCCCACGGCGCACGTTCGGGCCGTTGCGGCGCCGCAACCGCCCGCCGTGCAGCGCGTCCCGGTGACGTACGGCACGACGACGACGACGGTCCCGGTGACGGCGACGCGCGAGGTCCATGCGACGCGCGACGTGAACGCGGCGCGCGACGCAAACGATCCGTGGGCGCGCTTCGGTGCGAGCCGCGGCGCGCCCGTCACGCACGCGGCCACGCCCGCGAGCGCCGCGACCGCGACGTCGGCGACGGCGAGCGGCGATGCGTGGAATCATTACGGCGCCGCGCGTCCCGCGGGCTCGCGCGATGCGACCACGATGCGTGCAACCGACACGCCGGTGCACCGCGCGCCGGCCGTGCAAGAACCGCCGCGCACGTACGCCGCACCGCACGAGAGCCGTGAGTACAATGCCCCGCGCGCCGCGCAACAACAGGGACAGCAGCCCGCCGCCGTTCAGCAGCGCTCCGCGCCGCCGCCGCCCGCGCGCACGGAGCACCCGCCCGCAGCGAAGACCACGACGCCGCACTGAGCTGACACAGCGAGATGATCGTCCGCTCTTGCGCGGAAATGGCGTGATCCTGCCGCGGCAACGAGAGCCATCAGAATGACCATCGCAAACGACGCGCGGCCACAGGCCACGACCTTATTGGCGGCCGCCGCGGTATCGATCGCGCTGTGGTTCATACCGCTGGCCGAATTTCTCAACTACCCCTTTCGTCTTTTCGTAACGTTCGTTCATGAAGGCGGCCACGCCGTGGCCGCGCTCTTGACCGGAAATTCCGTGCAGAGCTTGAGCGTCGCCATGAACGGCAGCGGCGAGACGTACACGACGCAGGGCGGGCTGTTTTCGCAGATGCTGATCGCCAGCGCGGGCTACCTCGGCTCGATGGCGTTCGGTGCGCTGCTGCTCGTGCTGATTCGCGAGGCCGTCGCGGCGCGCATCGTGTTGGCGGGTTCAGCCCTCTTGGTGTTCGGCCTGACGGTGATCTTTGGTCTGATCAAGCCGATCGTCGCAGGGGGCGCACTTTCGGGAATCCCGTTTACCTTGGTGGCTGGGGTCGCGCTCTCGGCCGGTCTGCTGGCGCTGGCGAGATTTGCGGGCCCGCGCTTGGCGGCATTCTTCGTGAGCCTGCTCGCCGTGCAATGCGTGTTGAACGCGCTGTTGGATCTCAAAACGGTGTTCTTTCTTTCGGCGCCATTTTCCGCGAGCGCGCAAACCGACGCGCAGAACATGGCGAACGCCACGCACGTCCCGGCCATCTTCTGGACCGTCCTGTGGATCGTGATCGCGTTCGGAATCCTCTGGTTCGCGATACGGTTGTACGCCGTGAGCAGGCGCGGCGGATTTTCTACGGCTGGATGCGCTTGAGCGTGTCCAGCGTGAAGTCCGGCGACTGACACAGCGAGATGGTCGTCCGCTCCTGCGCGGCGATCTTCTCGCACGCGTCGGGGATCTGGCGTGCGATCTCCGGCGGGATCACTTGCACGCCGTGCCGGTCGGCGTGGATCAGATCGCCCGGCTTGATCTCCAGGCCGCCGATGGTCACCGGGGTGCCGAAGTCGACCATGTGTACGTACGCGTGCGACACCATCACCGAGCCGGCAAAATAATGAAAGCCGAGCGGCTCGACCTCGCGCAGGTCGCGCACGCCGCCGTTCGTGACCGCGCCTACGCACCCGAGCGCGCGGTGGATGTTCGCCTGCACTTCGCCCCAGAACGCGCCGACCGGCGGTTCGTCCAGATCCTGGATCACCGCGACGCGCGGTCCCGGCGCGGCGGCGACAGCGTCCCACCAACCGTGGCGCGAATAGCTTCCTTCGCCGGGATTGTTCGCCCGCGAGCGCGCCGTGACGGCATAGCCGACCATGACGTCGAGCTGCGGAAAGATGCAGCGAATCGCGGGCGACGCATATCCGGCCGTGCGCGGCCGCACGTCGAACGTCTCGATCGCGTTCGCGACGGTGGGTGCGTCGTAACGGCGAAGCCGTTCGAGTTCGTCGGCGGTGAGCGGTTGCGTCGTCGGCATGCGGGGGAGTACGCCGGGCCGCCGGGTGTCCCTGGACGTTCGGGACGCCAGGTATACCGGAAGTTTCAGCGGATCATGCGGGGATGAGGACGCGCGATGTCTACGCCACCCTGCGGGAGCTCGTTCCGTCGCTCGTCGAGCGCCCGGGCGACATCGTGCTGGAATGGAGCGATCGCGCCGACCCGGTGTGGCGGCGCGGCGAGCGCTGGGCTCGCGTCGAGGCGGTGACGTCGATGCAATTGCTGGTCAGCGGCGGCCGCGGTGACGAGACCGACATGCGCCAAACGCACGTCATGACCGATCCGCTGCCGCTCGTCGCGCGCGAAGTGGCGGACCTGCTCAACCGCCCGGAGTAACGAGCTCCCCGGCGACGCGGTCGGCATGATAGACCGCGCGCAGCGCTTCGAGCAATCCGCGCGAGTCCACCGCGACCGCGCGGTTTTGCTTGATGTCGTAGCCGTAGTCGCCCCCAAGCGACTCGATGTTCCCGTCGAAGATCAGCCCGACGATACGGCCCTTCGCGTCGATCACCGGGCTGCCCGAATTCCCGCCGATGATGTCGGCGGTCATCACGAAGTCCAACGGCGTATCGAGCTTCACGCTGGTGCGCGCGTCGAGCCAGCTCTTCGGCAGCGCGTACGGGTCGCTGCCCGTGGCGTGCCGGTAGGCGCCCGCAATCGTGGTGTACGGCGCGATCGCGTTCCCGTTCTCTTGGTAGCCGCGGACCGACGCGTAGCTGATGCGCAGCGTAAACGTCGCATCGGGATACTTCGTGAGACCGTGCAGCGCGAAGTCCGCCTGCGCGACCTTTTCGTCGTTGACGCGCAGCGGCGCCTGGACCTCGTCCTCGTACTGCTTGCGAATGGCGCGCGCGGCATCGTCGACGCCGCGCATCAGCACGATCGCCGGATCCGTCGACGCGGCGATCGCCGCGGGGCCGCCGTCGTACAACGCTTTACGCACCGAGGGATCGGCGAGCTTGGAACCTGACACGATCCGCTCGGCCACCGTTTGCGGTGCGTCGTTGCCGAGCATCGCGCGCACGTAGGGATCGTCCGCGCCGAGCCATTCGCGCATCTTCGTCAGCGATTGCGTGAGCGTGACGCGCTCGAGGTCGGGATACACGGGAACGGGCGCCGCGAGGCGCGCTTGCACGAGCGGCAGCGAGGCATCTTGAAACTCGCGCAAGCGCTGCGCGTTGGGCTTGGCACGCTCCGCGGCGGCACGCACCAGCGTGCGCGCCGTGCCGAGAAACGATCCGGGCGCGCCGCCCGCTTCGCGATACGTGTACGGCAAGCTGAGCTCGCGCCCGCGCCGTTCCGCCTGCGCGATCGCGTCCCACGCGCCGCCGTACTTTGCGCGCAGCGCGGGGTTGCGCGCGATCGCGGCGCGTTCCGCACGCTCGGCCGCGGCTTTGCGCGCCATGAACGCCGGATCGAGCAGCTGTTCCTCGCGTCCCCAGTTGCCTTTGAGCCCGTTCTCGACGCCGAACAGCGCGTTGCGCGCGATGCGGGCGTGCTCGGGACTCTCGGACGAGAACTGCGTGAGCAGGCCGCGCGTCTCGGACAGCGTGCGCAGCGAGCGCGGCATCGCGACGTCGCGCGCGTTCTCCAGCTCGCTCATCGTGAGCAGCCGCGCCGTCGAACCCGGGTTGCCCGGTACGAACACGAGGTCGCCCTCCTTCGTACCGGCGGGACTCCACGGGAAGTAATCCGGCGGCGTTGCGGGTTTGCCGTTCTCGTACGCGCGCAAGAACGCGCAGTCGACATCGTAACGCGGGAACGTGAAGTTGTCGGGATCACCGCCGAAGAACGCGATCGCCTCCTCGGGCGCGAACACGAGCCGCACGTCGGTGTACTTCTTGTAGCGGTAGAGATCGTAGATGCCGCCGTGGTACAGCGAGACGACCTGGCATTGGATGACCGGATCGCCGTTGACACACGCGCTTTCAATGGTCGCGAAGACGGCGCGCTGCTTGGCGTTGTAGTCCGCGCCCGTGGCGCCGGCCGTCGCGGCGGTGACTTGCTTGGTGACGTGCGTGATACCCAGCAGCGAGTTGATCTGAAAGCCGGGACACTGCCGCTCGTCCTGCGGCGTCTTGGCGTAGTAGCCGTCCGCGAGGAAGTTGTGCTGCGGGTCCGACAGCGCTTGCACGCAGCCGCGCGCGCAGTGGTGGTTCGTCATGATGAGCGCGTCGCGGCTTACGAAGGAACCGCTGCAACCGGGCAGGCGCACGGAGCTCGCGCGAACGTGATCGAGAAACGCCGGCGTCGCCGTAAAGCCGTACGTCTTGGCAACCTGCGCGACCGGAAAGTGATCGATCGTCCACATGCCTTCGTCGGCGGACGTCGCGACGGGCGCGATGATGAAGAGGGCGACGAGCAGGGCCACCAAACGTCTCATGCGCGGCCACTTTGGTGCGCGCCGGTGGTGTTCCCGCGTTCAGACCAGAGCGGTGCCGATCAATCCGTTCCGCGTCACGAGCTCCGCAAGCTGCGCCTCGCTCGCGCCGGCGGTGCCCGCGGGTCGCTCGGGAACGACGAGGTACCGCACTTCGGCGGTGCTGTCCCACACGGTGATCTCCGCGTCGGCGGCGAGCTGCGTGCCGAACTCGGCGAGTACCCCGCGCGGGTCGCGCACGGCGCGCGAGCGGTACGCTTCGCTCTTGTACCATGCCGGTGACGGTCCCAGCAGCGCGAGCGGATAGCACGAACAGAGCGTGCACACGATGAGGTTGTGCTTGCCCGGCTCGTTGGCGACGACGCGCAGTTTCACGGGCGCCCAGTGCGCGAGGTCGATGCCGAGCTCCGCGACGGCTGCGTTGCCGTCGGCGAGCAGCCGCGCGCGAAACGCGTCGTCGACCCATGCCCGGGCGACGATGCGCGCGCCGTTCGCAGGCTGCGCGCGCGCAAGAAACGACTCGACCGCGAAGTCGAGCTCGCGTTCGGTGAGCACCTCCGCCGCTTCGAGCGCCGCGACGAGCGCCTTCACGCGGTTCGACGAATCCGCCGACGTCTCGTGCACGTGGCTCACGTGCCTTCCTCCAAATACGATTCGAACAGATCGGCGCAGATGCTGCCGAGCGCGTCGCCGTCGGCGCCCCACACGTCGGCGCTCGCGAAGCGCACCGTGTAGGCCGTTTGCGTCGCGGACGCCACGCCCGCGGCCCGCGCGTCGGGGAACGGCAACGTGCCCAGCACGACGTCGATCCGGCCCGGCCGGCCGCGCAAGTACGCCGGCAGCCGCGTATGTCCCGGCGGGTTCATCACGCGCGCGCGCACGCGGTCACCGACTGCGAACACCGAGCACCTCTTTTTCGCGCACCAGCGTTTCGACCGCGAACAGCCAGCGCTCGTAGTACGATGCTGCGAGATACTGCGCGGGCGGCATGCGTTCGATCGCGGCGCGAAACTCATCGAGGGTGTACCGGCCCGAGCGCAGCAAGAAGCGGTTGATCGCGAAGACACGCGCTTCCCACTCGTGGTGGAAAGGCGGCTCGCCGGCTTCAATCGCAAGCGGCCCGAAGCCGTGCATGCCGCCGACGTCGTGGATGCGGCTCATGGTTGCGTGACCATGAAAAGACCGTTCGCCTGCCGAAACGAGGTTCCGCCCCCGCCCGACGGTTCGAGGATACACCGATGTGCCGGAACATAAAGACGCTCCACAACTTCGCGCCGCCCGCGACGACTGACGAGATCCGCGCTTCGGCGGTCCAGTTCGTGCGCAAGCTCAGCGGCTTCACGCACCCGTCGAAGTCGAACGAAGCGGCATTCGATCGCGCGGTCGACGAGGTGACGCACGCGGCCCGGCACCTGCTCGCGTCGCTCACGACGAACGCTCCGCCGCGCGACCGCGACGAGGTGGCCGCGAAGGCGCGGGTCAAGGCGCGAGCGCGCTACGCTACGTAGCCGCGGCGTCGAGTTCGGCCGCGACGTCCGTGCCCTCGTAGCGGGCTCGCAAGTCGAGCGCCGCGACCGTGCTCAGGACGGTCCCCAGCCCGATGGACACCGCGTCGGACAGCAACTCCGCGAGCGCGCGCAGTGCCTCGAGATGCGTCGCGTCGACGATCGCATCGACTGCGGCGCCGACGACGAGTACCGGCGCGACGGTGACGGCGAAGAGCGCGAGACCCAGCAGCGAGGATCGCAAGAACGTGTCGTGATTGACGCGGCGCTGCGCGCGCGTCAATGCATCCCACGGTGAAGATCGTTCGAGGATCACGATCGGCAGCATCGTCGCGGCGACGAGGCCCGCTCGCGGAAGGAGGACGAGCGCCGTCCCGCCGCCCAAGACGGCGCCGGCGACCACGACGGCGGTGGGACTTTGAAAAACCGCGACCAGAAGCATCGCGAACGCACCGGCCAGTGCCGCGACGAAGGTCCAAAGCATCATCCATGCGACGGAGATCAGCGTCGTGCCGAGCGCCGCGCCGTAACGGCGAGCCGCGGCTTTGAGCACGGGTCCGGGCGGCGGCGGCGTGCGCGAGACGGCAGTCAGGATGCCGGCGGAATAGAGCAACGCGACCAACATGATGTCGACCGCGAATGACGTCCAATACACCGGCCCCCGCGTCGGAACCGCGACACGCATGATGCTGACCGGCACAGCCTCGAGGAGTATCAGAACCGACAGCGTGCGCCAATTTCGAACGGCGAGCGTGATGCCGCGGTCTGCGATGTCGGCGATCGTAAGCGGTCCGGCCGGCTCGTACGAAGTACTGATCCGGCCATTTGCGACCGGTGTGACGAGACGTCCTTCGCCGGGCGGAAACGGTGCGGACGGCGGGAGCTGCATAGTTTTCTCGGCAACACCCCGATGGTGCTCATCCACGTCGTCGACGGCACGTACGAGCTGTTTCGCCATTATTAC
>JAXDMA010000349.1:0-5631 GCA_034666305.1 Vulcanimicrobiota bacterium | reverse complement strand
TGCGTGCCGTATCTCGCGCAGGGCTTCGCGCCTGCTACGCTCGTGCCGCTCGTCGACCGCGCCGTGTATCCCGAAGCCAAATATCCGGCCGGGCAGTGGGATTACCAGCTCTTCTACGAGCACGATTTCGAAGGGGCGCGCGCGGCCTTCGAAGCTGATCTGCCGGCGACGTTCAAGGCGCTCTTCCGCAGCGGCAGCGCAACCGAAAAGGGAAGGCCCTCGCTCACGGCACGCATCACGCGCGACGGCGGCTGGTTCGGCGGCACGGGACGCGCGCCGGATCTGCCGCGCGATCCCGCGGTCATGCCGGAAGCGGACCTCGCCGAATACGTGGCCGCGTTCGAACGGACGGGCTTTTTCGGCCCGGACGCCTGGTACGCGAACAACGATCGCAACCTGGAGTACGCAGCGCGCGTTCGCGACGGCGTGTTGCGGCTGCCCGTGCTCTTTCTGCACGCGCGATACGACACGATCTGCGAAACGGTCGAGTCGAAGATGGCCGAGCCAATGCGCCGCGACTGCACGAACCTGACGGAACGCGTTCTGGATACGGGGCACTGGATGCCGCAGGAACGGCCCGCCGAGGTGAACGCGGCGCTCGAAAGCTGGCTCGCGTCCGTTACGTCTTGTTGATCGTGCCGCGACAGCCCGGCGCGCCGCACGAACAGCGTTTCTTGTCGGAGTGCATCGACGAGACGTAGTCGACCGTGATCTCTTCGCCGGGCCGGATGTCGCGCAGGGCGAGGACGATCAAGCGCTTCCCGTACGTCTGCAGGAAGCTGTTCGGGCGGCACGAGTGGTTGATGTAGTGCGTGCCGTTGCCGCCGACGGCGCCGTCGATGCTCCAGCGCGAATCGAGCCCGCTGATGCGCAGGACGCGACGGCGGCCGCGCCGCTCCGCCTCCGCGTTCGTGATCCGCTCCCCCGTGTACTCGGCGATCTTCTTGCGGCGCGCGAAACGAACGGTCGCAAAGCATCCCTTGCCGTGAATCGGCGATGCGGCAACCTTCAGCCCTGGTGAGATCATGCGAGAAACCGGGCCAGGTACGGCGCCGTGCGGCTCGCGGCGTTTTTCGCCACCGCGGCCGGCGTGCCCGACGCGACAACGCTTCCGCCCTCGTCGCCGGCGCCGGGCCCGATGTCCATCACCCAGTCGCTGCCCGCGACGACGCGCATGTCGTGCTCCACGACGATCACCGTATTGCCGGACTCGACGAGCCCATCGAGCTGCGTCATCAGCTTCTCGACATCGGCGGGGTGCAGTCCCGTCGTCGGCTCGTCCAGCACGTACAGCGTGTCGCCGCGCTGCGTGCGCTGCAGCTCCGTGGCGAGCTTGATGCGCTGCGCTTCGCCGCCGGACAACTCCGTGGCAGGCTGGCCCAGCCGCAGATAGCCCAGCCCCACTTCGCGCAACACCTTGAGTGCCCGGCACACGTTGGTTTCGTCGGAAAAGAAGTCCCACGCGGCATCCACCGTCAGCGCGAGGACGTCGGCGATGGTCTTGCCGCGATACGTGATCTTCAGCGTCTCGGCATTGTAACGCGAGCCGTGGCAGGCCGGACACGGCGCGTACACGCTGGGGAGAAACAGCAGCTCGACCATCACGAAGCCTTCGCCCTCGCACGTCGCGCACCGCCCTTTGGCGACGTTGAACGAGAATCGTCCGGCGTCGTAACGATGTGCTCGCGCCTGTTTGGTTTGCGCGAACAGCTTGCGCACCGAGTCGAAGAGTCCGGTGTACGTGGCGAGGTTGGAACGCGGCGTTCGGCCGATCGGCTTTTGGTCGACGCGCACGAGGCGCTTCACCCGATCCATCCCGCTCGCGATGCGGCCGCCGCTGCGCACGACGGGCTCGCGTTCGAGCGCGTCACCGTCCTCTTCGACCGGTGCGCTCTCATGACCGAGGTGCTCGGCCACGAGGTCGACCAGCGCCTGACTCACCAGGCTGGACTTGCCCGAGCCCGACACGCCGCTCACCGTCGTGAACGCGCCGAGCGGAAACGCGACGTCGAGGTCGCGCACGTTGTTGCGCGTGACGCCGCTGAGCTGCAGCCACCCGCGCGGCGCGCGCGGTACGCGCGGCGTGAACCGGTCGTTGCCGAAGAGATGCCGGCGCGTCTGGGATGCGTCGACGTTTTTCAAACCGGGCGGCGGCCCGCTGTAGAGGATGCGACCGCCGAACTCGCCGGCCGCGGGGCCGACGTCGACGATCCAATCCGCGTGCCGGATCACGTCGAGCTCGTGCTCCACGACGAAGAGCGAGTTGCCCGATGCCTTCAGCTGGTCGAGCGCTTTCAAGAGCGCCTCGGTGTCGACGGGATGCAAGCCCGCCGAAGGTTCGTCGAGCACGTACACGACGCCGAAGAGGTTCGAACGTACTTGCGTCGCGAGCCGAAGGCGCTGCAGCTCGCCGGGCGAGAGCGTAGGCGTGCTACGCTCGATCGTGAGATAGCCGAGCCCGAGGTCCAGCAGCACGGCGAGTCGCGCGAGCAGGTCTTGCGCGATGCGCTCGACGACCAGCGCCTGTTCCGGATGATTCTTCGCGATCTGCCTGACGTGCGGATCCGTCGCGTGCGCGTACGGCTGCATGATGCCGGTCAGCCGCTTGAGCGGCACGCGAGCGATCTCCGCGAAATCCATCCCTGCGAATTTCACCGACAGCGACTCGCGCCGCAGCCGCTTGCCGTGACACAGCGGGCAGTCGCCGCTCACCATGTACCGCGCCGCGCGCTTCTTCATCAGCGCGCTTTGCGTGGTGGCGAACGTCTGCAGCACGTGCTTGCGCGCGCTGGTGAACGTGCCTTGGTAGCTCGGCTCTTCCTTGCGCTTGAGCGCGCGACGCGTTTGCGCCGGCGTGTATCCGGCGTACACGGGGACCGTCGGCTGCTCGTCGGTGAACAGCAGCCAATCGCGATCTTTCTTGGGCAGCTCGCGCCACGGCCGATCCACGTCGTAGCCAAGCGTCACGGCGATGTCGCGCAGGTTTTGCCCGTGCCACGCGGTGGGCCATGCGGCGATCGCGCGCTCGCGGATCGTCAGCGACGGGTCGGGCACCATGGAGCGTTCCGTGACGTCGTAGATCCGGCCGAGTCCGTGGCAGCGCGGACACGCGCCCGCCGGCGTGTTCGGCGAAAAGGCTTCCGCGTCGAGGTGCCGCTGTTTGGGCGGATAGACGCCGGCGCGCGAGTAGAGCATGCGCAGCAGGTTCGACAGTGTCGTCACGCTGCCGACGGACGAGCGCGTGGTCGGCGAACCGCGCTGCTGCTGCAGCGCGACGGCGGGCGGCAAGCCTTCGATCTCATCGACCTCCGGCACGGACATCTGATGGAACAGCCGCCGCGCGTATGGCGACACCGATTCGAGGTATCGCCGCTGCGCCTCGGCGTACAGCGTGCTGAAAGCGAGCGACGACTTGCCGGAACCGGACACGCCCGTGAACACGACCAGCGCTTCGCGCGGAATATCGAGATCGACGTTCTTGAGGTTGTGTTCCCGCGCCCCGCGAACGCGAACGAACCCGGTGTCCGGATTCAATGCGGCATCTCGTCGTCGCCGAGCCCGAAATAGTGACCTAACTCGTGGATCACGGTTTCGCGGACTTCGTCCACGGCCTCTTCGCGCGTGCGGGCGACGCGATTGATCGGCCCGCGAAAGATCGCGATCTCGTCCGGCAGCAACGGGTCGTCGTGCGTACGTTCGGTGAGCGGAACGCCGCGGTAGATTCCGAGGAGCTCGTGATCCTCATCGTCCCCGTCGTCTTCGTCGTGGTCGATGCTCTCGAGGTCCTCGCGGTTCGGCTCCTCTTCGACCGCGATGACGACGTTTTTCACCATGTCACTGAAGCGCTTCGGCAGCGAATCGACGGCTTCGCGGACTACCCGATCGAACTCCGCCCGCGTCAAGAATCCACTGCTCATCGCGCACGCATTCTGCCCGGCGCGAGCCAATCCATCCGTTGGCGTCAGTACCCCTGCCGCGCTGGCGTCGCGCGCTGCACTCGGACGCCGCAGCGTTCGATCAGCCACTCGAGCCCCCGCCAGAACCGCGTTCCGTCGAGGATTGGGTTCAAGAAGTTCGTCGTCGTGCAGTAGCGCGTCGCGTACGGCCGCTTGTGATGTTCGGCATGGTGCGCGGGCGATTGCAGGATTCCGTAGCGTTGCAGCCATGCGACCGCGCGCGGCGGGTTCGCGCAGTGTGACCACTTATGCACTTGATTCGACTGCGAAGCGAACGCGAGGATCGCGTATGCCTCCCACGCGTGCACCCCGAAGAGTGCGAACAGGCACGCGAGCAAGGACGCCAGGGCGATGCAGACGCGATTGGTCTCCCAGTACGTCCCGCCTCGGATCCCGCCCGGTTTACGGTGATGCTCGATGTTGTCGCGTACGACGTACGCATCGAGCAGCTTCGATCGTCCAAGCGCGGTCCACGTGTCTTCGGCCCAGTGGATCACGCCGGTGATGAAATCGACGGCGAACAGGCAGGTGACCGCAGACCCGATGCCGGTTGCGAGCGAAGCGGGAGACACGTGGAACATCCTGGGAACCTCACAACGAGAAGCTGGTCCCACTGTAGGCCGGCGCGACGCGACGAGCGTCCGTAGAACTACTGACCGCCGCGCAGCCAGGAGGCGCCGGGCACGGTCGCGCGATACTTCCTCGACCGGAGGAACGACGGATGAGCACGGTACGGGTTTTGGTCGGCACGCGCAAAGGCGCGTTCATCTTGACGGCGGACGGCAAGCGCGACAAGTGGGACGTGAGCGGGCCGCACTTCGCGGGCTGGGAGATGTACCACCTCAAGGGCTCGCCGGCCGATCCGAACCGGTTGTACGCGTCGCAGACTAGCGGGTGGTTCGGGCAGCAGATTCAGCGCTCCGACGACGGCGGCAAGACGTGGGAGCCCGTCGGCAACAAGTTCGTGTACGATGGTGTGACCGGCACGCATCAGTGGTACGACGGCACGCCGCGCCCGTGGGAGTTCAAGCGCGTGTGGCACCTCGAACCGTCGCGCACCGATCCGGATACCGTCTACGCGGGCGTCGAGGACGCCGCGCTGTTCAAGTCGACGGACGGCGGCCAGAACTGGCACGAGCTCGCCGGACTGCGCGGGCACGGTTCGGGCTCGGAGTGGCAACCCGGCGCGGGCGGCATGTGCCTGCACACGATCCTGCTCGACCCGGCAAAACCCGACCGCATCTTCATCGCCATCTCGGCCGCTGGCGCGTTCCGAACCGATGACGGCGGCAAGAGTTGGTTGCCCATTAACCGCGGCCTCAAGTCGCCCCACGAATTGCCCGATCCGGCCGCGGAAGTGGGCCACTGCGTTCACCGCATCGCGATGCATCCGTCGCGACCCGGCGTCCTGTTTATGCAGAAACATTGGGACGTGATGCGGAGCGATAACGCCGGCGATTTGTGGAGCGAAGTGAGCGGCGATCTGCCGAGCGATTTCGGCTTCCCGATCGACGTGCATGCGCACGAGCCTGAGACGATTTATGTGGTGCCCATCAAGAGCGACTCGGAGCATTTTCCGCCCGATGGGAAGCTGCGCGTTTATCGCAGCCGCACCGGCGGCAACGAGTGGGAAGGCCTGACGAACGGGCTGCCACAGAAAGATTGTTACGTGAAC
>JAXDMA010000348.1:0-5539 GCA_034666305.1 Vulcanimicrobiota bacterium | reverse complement strand
CTTCGCCCGGCGTCGAGCCGCGGCGCTCGCGCAGCCGGAGCCGCCCGGTAACGACGACGATCCCGTCTTCGACGAAGCGTGCTTGCATCTCGGCGTACAGCTTGGGGAAGACGATGCACTCGATCGCGCCGGTCGTGTCTTCGACGGTCGCGATCAGCATCTGCGCCTGCGCCTTGGTGAGCGTGCGGCGCACCGTCGTGATGAGCCCGGCGATCTTGACCTGGCTATCGTCCTCGAAGCCGCGCAAATCGCGCACGGGAACGGCGCCGGTGCGCGAGAGCGCTTCCGCGACGTCAGCCAGCGGGTGGCCGGAGACGAAGATTCCGAGCGTCTCCTTCTCCCACCCGAGCTGCTCCATCGTCGTCGGCGCCGGCAGCGGTCGCAGCGACGGCGCGAGCGACGGATGCGGCTCCTCGATCATCCCGAACAGCGAGCTCTGCCCGAGCTCGCGGTCGCGCGCCTCGCGCGCCGCGACCTCCAGCGCCGAGTCCAGCGCGTCGAGCTGCTGCGCGCGGTTCCCTGGCAGCGTGTCCAGCGCACCGCACTTGATCAGCGCCTCGTACACCTTGCGGTTGACCGCCTTGACGTCGACGCGATCGACCAGATCGAACAAGTCCTTGAAAGGCCCGCCGCCGTTGCGTGACTCGAGGATCGAGCGCACCGCGTTCTCGCCGACGCCTTTGATCGCCGCCAGCCCGAACCGGATCTCCTCGCCGACCACGGCGAACTCCACCAGCGACGCGTTGACGTCGGGCGGCAGGACGGGGATTCCCATCTTCTTCGCCTCGTCGATGTACTCGACGAGCTTGTCGGTGTTGTTGCGCACGGACGACATCAGCGCGGCAAAATACTGCAGCGGATAATTGGCCTTCAGGTACGCCGTCTGATACGCGATCCAGCCGTACGCGGCGGCGTGCGACTTATTAAATCCGTATCCCGCAAAAGGTTCCACGAACAGGAAGATGTCTTCGGCCAGCTTCGCACCGATGCCGTTCGCGATGCAGCCTTCGACGAACTTTTGGCGATAAATGGGAATCTTTTCTTTCTGCTTTTTTCCCATCACTTTGCGCAGTTCGTCCGCTTCGCCCATCGTGAAGCCCGCGACGTCGCGGGCGATCTGCATGACCTGCTCTTGATAGCACGGGATCGAATACGTCTCGGCTAGGATCGGCTCGAGTTTCGCGTGCAAGTACGTCGGCTGTTTACGACCGTGTTTGATATTGATGTAATTCGGGATCCATTCCATCGGCCCGGGTCGGTACAACGCCACCAGCGCGATCACGTCCTCCAGCCGTGACGGGCGCAGCTCCGTGCACACGCGTTTCATGCCGTCCGACTCGAGCTGGAACATGCCGAGCGTTTCGCCGCGGCTGATCATCTCGTACGTCTTCTGGTCGTCGTCCGGCATTCGGGCAAGGTCGAAGTCCGGGTTCACCGTGCGACGGATTTCGTCCGACGCCGCTTTCATGACCGTGAGGTTGCGTAGGCCCAGAAAGTCCATCTTCAAGAGGCCGATGCGCTCGACGTCGCCCATCTCGTACTGTGTGTTCACGTCGCCGTCGCCGATGCGCACCAAAGGCACGTGATCCGTCAGCGGATTCTTGGAGATCACCACGCCGGCCGCGTGGGTTGACGCGTGCCGCGCCAGCCCTTCGATCGATTTGGCCGTGTCGAGCAGCTTGCGAATCTGCGGGTCGTTCCGATACATGAGCCCGAGCTCCGGGATCTGCTCGAGCGCCTTCGGGATCGACAGTCCCATCGGTCCGGACGGAATCAGCTTCGCCACCCGGTCGACGTCCGGCAACGGCACGCCCAGCGCGCGACCCGCGTCGCGGACCGCGGCGCGCGCGGCCATCGTTCCGAACGTCACGATCTGCGCGACGCGATCCTTGCCGTACTTTTGGGTGACGTACTTAATGACTTCGTCGCGCCGTTCCACGCAGAAGTCGGTGTCGATGTCAGGCATCGAGATGCGATCCGGGTTGAGGAACCGCTCGAATATCAGGCCGAACTTGATCGGGTCGAGGTCCGTAATCTTCAGGCAATACGACGCCAGCGACCCGACCGCCGATCCGCGGCCCGGACCCACCGGAATGTCGCAGTCGCGCGCGTACTTGATGAAGTCCCACACGATGAGGAAATACGACGAGAACCCCATCGAGATGATGACGCCCAACTCGTATTCCATCCGTTCGCGCAGCGCCGCGTCCGTGCGCGCGCGCTCGGCACCGTAGCGCTCGATCAAGCCCTGCTCGCACACCAAGCGCAGGTAGTCGTCGGCGCTCATCGCGAGGTTGCGCGCAGCGTCGATGTCCGACACGATCCCGTCGGGCCCGGCTTGCGCAAGGACGCCGGCCACGTCCTCCGCCGGCGTCTTCGGCACCGGATAGTCCGGCAGGTAGAACACCTTCTTCGGAATTTTGATGTCGATGCGCTTGACGATTTCGAGCGTGTTGTCGCAAGCCTCCGGGAGGTCGGCGAACAGCTCGCGCATCTCGGTCGCCGACTTCACGTAGAACTGGTCGGAGAAGAACTTCATCCGGCTCGTGTCCTGCACGGTTTTACCGGTGCCGATGCACAACAGCACGTCGTGCGCCTGCGCGTCGCCTTGCGTGAGGTAGTGCGAGTCGTTGGTCGCGACCAGCGGGTATCCGAGCTCCCGCGCGATCTTGATCAGGCCGCCGTTGATCACGTCTTCCTCGGGCATCCCGTGGCGCATGATCTCGATGTAGAACCGGTCGCCGAAGATGTCGCCGAAGTCCTTCGCGTTCTTTTTCGCCGTCTCGTAATCGTTCTTGAGCAGCGGCGCCGACACCAGCGACGACATGCAGCCCGATAGCACGATCAAGCCTTCGTTGTGGTGCGCGAGCAGATCCAGGTCGATGCGCGGCTTGTAGTAGTAGCCTTCGAGAAAGCCTTTGGAAATCAGCGCGGTGAGGTTCTTGTAACCCACATCGCTGGCGGCGAGCAGCGTGACGTGCGCCTCGTCGCGCACGGTGCGGTCGAACCGGCCGCGCGGCGCGATGTAGGCCTCGCAGCCGATAATCGGCGTGAGGCCGACGTCCTTGGCGGCGTCGTAGAACTCGACTGCGCCGAACATCACGCCGTGGTCGGTGAGTGCGATCCCCGGTGCGCCCTCCGCCTCCGTTTTGCGACAGAGGCTATCGACGCGGCACGCGCCGTCGAGCAGCGAGTACTCGCTGTGGACGTGCAGATGGACGAACGAACTCAACGGAAAGCCAACCTACGACGGGAGGACGGGCGCGGAAGCTGCATTGTTACCGGGGAGCTGCATCGGCACCCTGCGCCGTTCAACCCCGCCCCGCAGGCCGCAGTTCCCGCCCGCGGCGGACCGGCAGGGCGCTCCCAAGGGCAAAGGGTGATTGAACCGGCGTGCGACGAAGGTGGTGCGTCGCGGAAACGATTTCCGGATAGGATTTTATCTGTGATCAAGCACGACATCGTCGTGGTCGGCGGAGGCCTCGCAGGCATGCGGGCCGCGGTCGAAGCGGCGGAACGCGGAGCCGACGTCGCGATCGTCTCCAAGATGCACCCGGTCCGGAGCCACTCCGGCGCCGCGCAGGGCGGCATCAATGCCGCGCTGGGCAACCGCGAGGACGACTCGCCCGAGAACCATGCGTTCGACTGCGTCAAGGGCTCCGACTACCTGGGCGACCAGGACGCGATCGAAGCGATGGCCGAGGACGCGCCGCGCCAGATCATCTGGCTCGAGCACCGCGGCTGCATCTTCTCGCGCATGCCCGACGGCCGGATCGCCCAGCGCCCCTTCGGCGGCGCGGGCTCGGCCCGCACGTGCTACTCGGCCGACGTCACCGGGCTCGTCATCCTGCACACCCTCTGGGAGCAACTCGAGCGCTTCGGCGTCAAGGTGTACGAAGAGTACTTCGCCACCGCGCTGTGCATCGAAGACGGCATCGGCACCGGCTTGGTTGCTTATAACATGCGCAACGGCGAGCTGGAACTGGTCACCGCCAAGGCGACGATCTTCGCCACCGGCGGGCTCGGCCGCGTCTACCGCAAGACCACCAACGGCTACGCCTCCACGGCCGACGGCACCGCGATCGCCTACCGCGCCGGCATCCCGCTGATGGACATGGAGTTCGTCCAGTTCCATCCGACCTCGCTCAAGGAGAACGGCGTGCTGCTCTCCGAGGCGGCGCGCGGCGAGGGCGCTTACCTCCTGAACAAAGACGGCGAGCGCTTCATGTTCAAGTACGCCCCGAACAAGGGCGAGCTCGCGTCCCGTGACGTCGTCAGCCGCGCCGAGTGGACCGAGATCATCGAAGGCCGCGGCGTCGAGGGCTGCGTGTTCCTCGACCTGCGCCACCTCGGCCGCGAGAAGATCCTCGAGCGCCTCCCGCAGATTCGCGAGCTCGCCCTGGACGCCACCGGCAAGGACGCGATCGACACCCCGATCCCGATCCTGCCCGGCATGCACTACGCGATGGGCGGCATCGAGACCGACAAGTTCGGCGCGACCCGCGTCCCCGGCGTGTACGCGGCGGGCGAGTGCGCTTGCGTCTCGGTACACGGCGCGAATCGTTTGGGCGGCAACTCGCTGCTCGAGACGATCGTGTTCGGCGCCCGCTCCGCGCGCCACGCCAGCGACTACATCAAGAACCTCGAGGTCAAGCCGTCCGAACGCACGCTCAAGTCCGAGCGCGAGCGCATCGACGGGATCCTCGCACGCAAGACCGGCGAACGCCACAGCCACGTGCGCAAGGCAGTCAACGACGCGATGAGCGACCACGCGTTCATCTTCCGCGACGATGCCGACCTCAAGGCCGGCATGGACGGCCTGCGCCAAGCGCGCGAGATGGCGCAGTCGATGACGGTGCAAGACAAGTCTAAGACGTTCAACACCGACCTGATCGGTTTGCTCGAAACCGAGTGCCTGGTCGACGTCGCGCAGCCAATCGTGCTCGGCGCGATCAACCGCACGGAGTCGCGCGGCGCGCAGGCGCGCACGGACTTTCCCGACCGCGACGACGAGAAGTGGCTCGTGCACACGCTCATGCGGTACAAGGGTCCGACGGCCGATCCGGAACCCGACTACTCGCGCAAGGTGGTCTTCACCAAGTGGCAGCCCACGGTTCGGAGCTACTAAGATCATGGCGTATACGCTCGACATCTTCCGCTTCGACCAGGCGACCGACGACGTTCCGCACCGGGATCGCGTCGAGATCACCGACCTGCCCGAGACGGCCACCGTGCTCGACGCGCTCGAGCACGCGAAGGCGGAGATCGACGGGACGATCACGTTCCGCCGCTCGTGCCGTTCCGCGATCTGCGGTTCGTGCTCGATGAACATCAACGGCACGACGGGCCTGGCGTGCAAGACGCCGGTGCGCACCGTGCTCAAGTCGGACCGTTCGATCGCGATCGATCCGATGCCCAACTTCCAGCCCATGCGCGACCTCGTCGTGCACATGGACCCGTTCTGGGACAAGTACACGCGCCTCAAGCCGTACTTGCAGCCCAAGGACAAGGACGAAGAGCACGCCACCGAACGGCGCGT
>JAXDMA010000347.1:0-4193 GCA_034666305.1 Vulcanimicrobiota bacterium | reverse complement strand
GTGCAGCGCGGCCGCCTCATCGACGCCGAGCTCCGCTTCGACGCGCGCCCGCGCAGCCTCGTACCGCACCAGCGCGCTCGCGATCGCCGACGGCGCCGTCGTAGCGGTTTGGGCACGCACCGGCACAACGCACTGCCACGCGACTGCCACGAGCACGGCGACCATCCAGCGCTTCATCCGGCTTCAGTGTAGCCGCGATCGGCGCGGCGGTCGAGAGCCGGTGCGGCGATGTCCGGCAGCGAACACGCCAAGTTCCCGCCACCCGACCGAGAACTGGAACGAACACGATGCTCGTGCGATCGATCGCGCCGTCCGACGAAGATGCGTACCGCGCGATCCTCGAATCGACGACTGCCGAGGACCGCTATTGCCGCTTCTTCCACCTCGTGGATCACTTTGATTCTGAAGAGGTGCACCGGTTCGTCGAGGACCGCGACGACACGATCGGCGTGATCGCGTTCGACGGGGCCACGCCGCTCGGCGCCGCGCACGCGGTGCTGCTCGATGAGGAGTCGGCCGAGCTCGCGATCGTCGTGGCGCGCGGTACGCGTCACGTGGGCGTGGGGACGGCGTTGCTGGACGCGCTGATCGAGCGCGTCAAGGCGCGCGGACTGCGGCGTTTGGTCGCGTGCGCGCTCCGCGAGAATCACCCGTTCGTGCATTTAGCGCGACACGCGGGCTTCCACGTCGACGAATCCGAGGGGGCGACGCAGCACTGGGTGCTGTCGCTCACGACGGGCGACGAGGTGGCGCGGTGAGCGCTGCATTCGTGCCGGCCAACGGCATCCAACTCTGCTACGAGACGTTCGGCGATCGCGCGAATCCGCCGATGGTGCTCATCATGGGCCTTGCGGCGCAAATGATCGTGTGGGACGACGAGTTCTGCGCCTTGCTCGCCGCGCGTGGTTTTTGGGTGGTACGTTTCGACAACCGCGACATCGGCATGTCGAC
Source organism: Vulcanimicrobiota bacterium (assembly GCA_034666305.1). GTDB lineage: Bacteria > Vulcanimicrobiota > Vulcanimicrobiia > Vulcanimicrobiales > Vulcanimicrobiaceae > Vulcanimicrobium. The sequence goes on along the minus strand of JAXDMA010000347.1, from coordinate 3,242 downwards.
GCGTTTTCCGCAGGCGCGAACGCCGCGCTTTGCGGAGATGATGCTGGCGCAAGTCACGCGCATCAAGTTCCGCGTGCCGTACACGCTGCGCGACATGGCCGCCGACACCCTCGGTCTGATGGACGCGCTCGGCATTCGCTCCGCGCACGTCGTCGGCGCGTCGATGGGCGGCGCGATCGCGCAAGAGCTGGCTTTTCTGTACCCGGCGCGCGTCCGCTCGCTGACGTCGATCATGGCGCCGACGGGCGACCCGCGCCTGCCCGGGGCCACGCCGCGCGCGCTCGCGCGACTCGGCAAGAAAGTGCCGCTCGACCGCGAGGGGTACGTACGGGAGTACGTCGCGACGTGGCGCGTTCTCGCCGGGGACCATTTTCCGTTCAATGCCGAGCGCACCGCCCGGCAAGGCGCCGCGTCGTACGACCGCGGGATCAACCCGCCGGGCGTCGCGCGCCAGATGCTCGCGATCATCGCGTCGGGGAACCGCAAGAAGACGCAGCGCGCCGTCACGGTGCCCACGCTCGTGATCCACGGCACCGGCGATCCGCTGGTGCCCGACGACCACGGGCGCCACACGGCGCTGACGATTCCCGGCGCGCGGCTGCTCCTCATCGAAGGAATGGGCCACTCTTTTCCACGAGAAGTGTGGCCCCGCATCATCGACGCCATCGCCGCGCACGCCCAGGAGAACCCATGAACGACACGCCTTGGGTCAAATCGTACCCCTCGCCGGCTCGCTGGGACGCGCCGCTCGCGCTCGGCCCCGTGTACGAGATCCTGGACCGAGCCGCCGAACGTTTCGGCGACCGACCCGCGGTCGAGTTCATGGGCAAGGGCGCGACGTATCGCCAATTGCACGCGCTCGCGAACCGGGCGGCGAAGGGATTCCAGCAGCTCGGCGTGCGGCCGGGCGTGCACGTGGGGCTTTATCTGCCGAACACGCCGCACTATCTCGTCGCGTTCTTCGGCGTGCTCAAAGCCGGCGGAACGGTGGTGAACTACTCGCCGCTCGACGCCGCGCAAGTGCTCGCGCACAAAGTGGAAGACAGCAAGACGCAAATTCTCGTCACGCTCGACCTGCCGATGCTGTTGCCGCAGATGGAGGCGCTCGTCGGTCATGCCGGCTTGAAGACGCTCGTCGTCGGCGGGCTCGACGACCTCGCGGGCTTCCCCGACTTCGCCGGGCTCAGCGGCGGCGCCGCGCCGGATGCCAACGGGCGCGTGTCGTTTCAGGCGCTGATCTCAAACGACGGTGCGTACGAGAAGCATCCGTTCGGCGATCCGGCCGAGACGCTCGCCGTCCTGCAGTACACCGGCGGCACGACGGGCTTGCCGAAAGGCGCGATGCTCACGCACGGCAACCTGACGGCCGCGACGAGCCAGTACCTCGAAACGACGAAGCTCGATCCGCCCGTGCTGATCCCCGGCGAGGAACGCGCGCTGCTGGTGCTGCCGCTGTTTCACATCTACTCGCTCACGGCGTGCATGCTGCTGTGCATGGAGCTCGGCGCGGAGTCGGTGATTCACATTCGCTTCGACCTGGACGCCGTCGTGAAAGACCTTGCCGCGAAGAAGATCACCATCTTCATGGGCGTGCCCACGATGTACACTGCGCTGCTGTCGTATCCGGGTCTGGGCGAGCTCGACCTGACCGCGCTGAAATACTGCGCGTCCGGCGGCGCGCCGCTGCCGGTCGAAGTGCAGAATCAATTCCGCACGGTCACGGGCGCGGAAGTGAACGAAGGCTGGGGGATGACGGAGACGTCACCGTCGGGCACGTTCACGCCGATGCGCGGGATGCGCAAAGGCGGCTCGTGCGGCATTCCGCTGCCGCGCATCATGCTCAAGTTCGCGAGCGTTCAGGATCCGAACACGTACGTTCCGCTGGGCGAGCGCGGCGAGATATGCATCCAAGGCCCCAACGTAATGAAGGGCTACTGGAACAACGAGCAGGCGACGAAAGAGTCCACGACACCCGACGGGTTCTTCCGCACGGGCGACGTCGCGTACATGGACGACGACGGCTTCGTGTTCATCGTCGACCGCATCAAGGACATGCTGCTGTGCGGCGGTTTCAACGTGTACCCGCGCAACATCGAAGAGGCGATCTACACGCATCCCGACGTCGCGGAAGTGTCGGTCATCGGCATCCCCGACGAGTACCGGGGCCAGTCGCCCAAAGCGTTCATCGCGCTCAAGAAAGGCGCGGCGGAGTTCTCGCTCGGCGACCTCAAGGAGTTCCTCAAAGACAAGCTCGGCAAGCACGAGATGGTGGGCGTGGTCGAGTTCCGCGACGCTTTGCCGAAGACGGCCGTCGGCAAGATTCTAAAAACGGCGCTGTACGAGGAAGAGGCAAAGCGCCGCGCCGGCGAGACGGCGTCCGTCTGATCGTGGCGGACAAAGACAAACCGGCCGACCCCATGGCGTTATGGCGCGACATGCTCTCGCAATGGGAGACCAACGCCAACGCGCTGGCCAACAAGACGATGGCGTCGGACGAGTACAGCAGCTCCATGCACGGCGCGATGGGCGGCATGCTCAAACTGCAAGAGACGATGAAGCAATTCATGGCGACCTATCTTGCGAACGCGAACCTACCGAGCCGTGCGGAGGTACTCGCGATCGCGGAGCGCATCGGCGGCGTCGAAGCGCGGCTGGACCGCATGAACGCGCTGCTCGAGCGAATCGCGGATTCGCGCTCCGCGAACGCAACGTCGCCTGCGCCCGCAGCCGCACCGGCGCGGCCGCGTCCGCCGCGCACGAAGAGCCCGCCGGCAAACGCGTGAACCCTACCGCCGAGCGAATTCAGGACGAAGTCCAGCGCGCGATCCAGCGCAGCCTCAAAGGCCTCGAATACCTCGGCTCGCCGGCACCCGCCGTCGGCCCAACTCCGAAAGACGTACTGCTCGACCGCGGCACGCTGCATCTGTATCACTATCGCCCGCTGGCCGACGAGATCTACCGGATCCCGATCCTCATCGTGATGGCGACGAGCAACCGCGGTTACATCCTCGATCTCACGAAGGGGCAGAGCTTCGTCGAGTTTCTGCTCACGCAGGGATACGACGTCTACCTCATCGACTGGAGCCCGCCCGTCGCCGCCGACTCGGGCCTGCGCTTCGAAGACTACACGATGCGCTTCATCCCGGAGTGCGTGCAGCTCGTGCGCGACGACAGCGGCGTCGACGACATCACGGTGCTCGGCTACTGCATGGGCGGCGTGCTGACGGTGATGTACGCCGCGC
>JAXDMA010000346.1:0-3147 GCA_034666305.1 Vulcanimicrobiota bacterium | reverse complement strand
TGCTCGGCGAACGGTCGGCCGACCCCGACGCACCGCGCGCGGCGATGCTGCAGGCGCTGCAGCATGACGAGTTCGGGCTGGTGGATATCGTCCATCAGGCGCGGCTGCGCAAAGGGGAGAGCCTGCTGGTCGTCGTCGATCAATTCGAAGAGCTGTTTCGCACGGTCGACACCGATCCCGGACATGCGAGCGAAGCGGCTGTATTCGTCAAGCTGCTGCTGACCGCCGCGGCGTCGAAAGACGTGCCGGTCTTCATCGCGATCACGATGCGCTCGGATTTTATCGGCGACTGCGCGAAGTTTCGCGACCTGCCCGAAGCCGTGAACGACGGCGTGTTCCTCGTGCCGCGCTTGACGCGCGACGAGATGATGCGCGCCATCGAAGAGCCGGTGCTGCGCGGCGGCGAACACGTCGCGCCGCAGCTCGTCGCGCGCCTGCTCGAGGATGTCGGAGCCGGCGCCGACCAGCTCCCGGTCCTCGAGCACGCGCTCATGCGAACGTGGGAAGCATGGGACAAAGACCATGCCGGCGGCGAGCCGCTGGACGTGCGGCACTACGAAACCGCCGGGGCGCGCGACGCGCTTTCCAAACACGCGAACGACATCTACGCCGGCCTCGACGTTCGGCAGCAGCAGATCGCTGAACGGATGTTCCGTAGCCTGACGGCCCGCGACGCCGAAAACCGCGACGTCCGGCGCCCGATGTCGTTCGGCGCGATCTGCGCGGTCACCGCGGCGCGGCCCGGCGACGTCGAGCGGCTCGTCCGCATCTATGCGGCGCCCAGCGTGTCGTTCGTGAGCATTTCGGGTCCGCTGTCGAACCCGAAGACGGTCGTCGAGATCGCGCACGAGAGTCTCATGCGGTTGTGGGACCGGTTGCGCGATTGGGTGGATGACGAAGCGGACTCCGGCAAGACGTATCGCCGCCTCGTGGACGATGCGACGGCGAACCGTGCGCACTGGATCGATCCGGAGCTCGCCGTGGGCGAAGCGTGGCTGGCGAAACATCATGCATCGATCAATCCCGCGTGGGCGGTGCGCTACGACGACGCGCTCGCCGGCCCTGCGACGGACGAAACGCTGGAGTCACGGGCGGCGCGCGAACGTTTCGACGCCGCCCTCGCGTTCCTCAACGCCAGCGCAGCGGCTCCGCGGCGCAGCCTGGGCGCCGTCATCGCGGTGCTCGGCGTTCTTTTCATCGCCGCGGTGGCGCTCGCGTTCTTCGGGTTCACGAAGTACAACCAGACCGTGGCGGAACGGCACCGCGTCGAAGAGTTGAACAAGACCACGGTCGCGCTGCAACACGCCAAGGCGGCGCAAACCCGAAGTTTGGACGCAACGATCGCAAAAGCGAAGAGCGATACGGAAGCCGCGAACAAGCGCGTTCGGGACGCGGCGTTGGCCGTCAAGGCCGCAGATGAAAAACGCCGCCAAGCCGCGGCGCAGTCGAAACCATCGCCCTCCCCGAGCCCGTCGGCATCCCCGACCGCCAAACCGCCGGAGCCAACCCCGCACCCGACGGCAACTCCGCAACCGGTCGTCGCGCGTTCCCCGCGCCCCCGCACGGCGCCGGTCCGTCGCCCAGCCGTCGCGGCGCTAACCGCCGCGGGTGACGCAAACGGCGCGAACGCGGCCTGCCGGCGCGCGCTGGACGATCAGAAGCTCGCCGCGGAGACGACGATCAGCCGCCGCGCGTCGTACGATGCGTCCGTCGCGGGGCTCGCCGAAAATGCGCGATGCGGGAACCGTGCGGCGCGGCTCGTGAACGAGGGATACCTACGCTCGACGCTTGCGGCGGCCGAGCACGAGCTGGGCATCGGCGACTGGAAAGCCGATTTCAAACGCGCGGATGCCTTGCTGATGCAATGCGAGACGCTGCCCCAGCTGCAGGCGACGACGGCCCCCGCCGATTGTCTTGCGCAGCGGTATTTCAACGAGCAGACCGAGGCTGCGATCGCGCCGAGCCCGACGCCGAACGGGCAACGCTGAGACGGTCGCGAAGGCACGAGGCGCACGGGCACGTGGCGGAATCGGCAGACGCGCTGGATTTAGGTTCCAGTGGGGCGACCCATCCGAGTTCGAGTCTCGGCGTGCCCAGGGTCTCGCGCTAGTACTCCCGGTTCATCTCGTCCATGTATTTGATGTGCTCCGTTAGGGCGACCCAGGCGTCGGGGCGGATTCGGAGGTCGCTTTGGAATGGGTACTGCAGCTCGAAGAGCAGCACGAACATCGACACGATGATGAGCGCCGCTGCCGCCGTCATCGCAAAATGCGCTTGATGGTTTTCGACGCCGAAGAGCAGCGCGAGGCCGATCACTACCACCGCTCCGAGCACCAGCACGAACCAGTGGAACCAGGACAGCGCCTCGTCGTTCGACGCCAGCCGGCGGTTACGCGAGTCGTGCAGCGCGTTCAGCTGGCCGAATGCGACCTGCTGTGCGTTGATCGCGCTGGGCGCAGTCGGCTTCAGGGTGGTAACGCGCCCCATCGCGTGCATGAACACCGCATCGACCGCTCGGGCCCGCGCGGCCCCTTCACGGAACTGGCCGGCTTGCATCTGCGGGTACTCGTCGCGGAGCATCAGTGCGGTGTACGTTCGCATGTCGGCTTGAACCGCGTCGCGAGCGGGCTGCGGGAACGCCGCAGCCGCGTGCCAGATGTTCGCAACCGCGGAGGTCTCCACCGAGGCACGTTCGCGCGTTGCGTCATACTGCTGCCAGACGGCGACGGTCACGAAACCGAGCATGACCGCGTACAGCGTCCCGACGACGGTGATCATGAACCCCGCGACGTCGTTGTGCCGGCTGAACTGAACGGTGTCGCAACGCCGAAGCACCAGCCGGTGCGCCAGGTACGTGAGGCCGATCGTGACGGTCGCGGCGATGATCAGGACCAGCAAGGCCGGAAGACCGATCAATCGCTCCATGCCGTTTCATTTCCCGCCGACTTGACGCGCCTCCCGGCGGTCCGGTACACTCCCAGGGTTCGTTCCGAGGGCCGCGAATCGTGGTGCGTCGGTCGCGCGGAAGTAGCTCAGCGGTAGAGCATCGCCTTGCCAAGGCGAGGGTCGCGAGTTCAAATCTCGTCTTCCGCTCCATTTCAATCGTGACGGCGGGCGCTTGCCCGCCGTCCCCGCTTCCGGAGGTCT
>JAXDMA010000345.1:0-2829 GCA_034666305.1 Vulcanimicrobiota bacterium | reverse complement strand
GGTCACCCGCAGACGCACGTGATGTGGCATCACGTCGCGCCGCGCCTCGCCCGCGACTTCACCGTGGTCGCGATGGACCTGCGCGGTTACGGCGACAGCTCGAAGCCGCCGACGACCGGCGATCACGAACCGTACTCCAAACGCGCGATGGCGCGCGATGCGGTCGCGGTGATGGCGCACTTCGGTTTCGCGAAGTTCGACGTCGCCGGCCACGACCGCGGCGGGCGCGTCGCGTACCGGCTCGCGCTCGACCGCCCGGACTGCGTGCGCAAGCTCGCGACGCTGGACATCCTCCCCACCAGCGAGCATTTCCGGCGCGCCGACATGAAATTCGGTCTGGGCTATTGGCACTGGTTCTTTCTCGCGCAACCGTACCCGTTCCCCGAGAACGTCATTGGCGCGAATCCCGACGCATTCTTTAGCGGGCGGCCGAACCGCGCGAACGTGCACGCGGCCGAGGCGCTCGACGACTACCTGCGCTGCTACCGCAACCCGGAAACCATCCATGCCGCATGCGAGGATTACCGCGCTGCGGCGACCTACGACTTCGCGCTCGACGAAGCGGACCGCGGCAAGAAGAAGATCGCGGCGCCGCTGCTCGTACTATGGGCAGGTCGCGGCCAAGTGGCACAATGGTACGACGTGCTGGCGGTGTGGCGCGACTGGGCCGATGACGTGCGCGGCCACGCGATCGACAGCGGGCACTTCATCCCCGAAGAAGCGCCCGACGCGACGTACGAGGCGTTGCACGCGTTCTTCACCGCATCCGGGCGCTGAATCAATCGAACCATTCGATCTCGGCGATGTCGTGTGCGGGGATCTCGTGCAGGACCTTGCGGAACGCCGCATCGATCGTCGAAGGTCGCGTCTTGCAATCAGGTGACCAGAGCCCCTTGATGTCCGCGTCGTAGCGCCATTCACCGTCGTTCGGCCCGCGTTGGGGGAAGTCGACGATCCGGATCCGCACGCCGTCAAATGGCGTGCAAGCGAGGTAGTCACCGTACCAATGGCTGTCGCCTATGCGCCACACCCAATCGCCCATTGCATTCAGCCGTGCAAAAAGCGCATGGGTATCGCCGTATTTGCAGACGAATGAGTATGCTCCGGTCACCGTATCCCTCAGAACAGGGCGAGCTGTTCGTGCGCTTCCAGGTACGTCGCGTCGATGCCGAGCCGCTTGAGGCGCCAGGCGAAGTCTTTCCAGCCGTGATTCAAGAGCACTTTCGCGGGCTGCGCGAGCTCGACGTAGCGAAGGAGCGACGGGTAATCGGCGTGATCGCTCAGCGGGATCGCCGTGTCGGCCCCGTAGCGAAACTCCGCGCCTTTGTTCATCGCCCAGCCCGTGAGCACGGCGGTGCGCGTGGGCTTGCCGCGCAGCGCTTTGGGCAGGTTCTTGCCCGACGGCGGCCACACCAGCGCGCGCGTACCGTCGTACGTCTGCGCGTCGTAGCGCTCGTATGACGGCATCTTCACCCCGGCTTCTTCGTACACGCGCGAGATCGCGTAGACGGCGCCGTGCACGGTGAGCGGGATGTTCGCCTTGCCCAAGATCGCCATCGCCTCTTGCGCTTTGCCGAGCGAATAGGCGTAGAACACCGGCGCGCAGCCGTCCTCGAGCGCTTTGGTGGCAAACGAGACGATCGTGTCCTCCACCTCGTCGCGCGACGGGAACACGTATTGCGGGCGGCCGAACGTGCACTCCATCAGCAGCACGTCGCAGCGCTTGACCTCGACCGGCTCGCACGTGTACGAGCGCGCCAGCTTGAAGTCGCCGGTATAGACGAAGCGCCCGCGCTCGCCTTCGATCATCAGCTGCGCGCTGCCCAGCACGTGCCCGGCCGGAAACAGCGTCAGCTCGTGGCGGCCGTCCGACCAGGGCTCGTTGAAGCGGTGCTCCTCGAAATCACACGCGGGGCGCGGGCGTTGCGGCAGAAACGACGTCTGCTTCGCGCGGGCCGCGCTGCGGGCAAAACGCGACGAACAAATCTTCGCGTTGGCGGGCGTCGTGACGATGGTGTCGTGCTCGCGCGCGTGGTCGCTGTGCCCGTGCGAGACGTAGCAGCGGCTGCGGGGGCGCATCGAGTCGATCCAGAGGTCGAGGTCGGCGACGTAGAGCGACCTCTCGGCGAGCGAGAACATTTGAGGCGAACATGAGTTCGCGCGCGGCGGGAGCCGCACCCTTTCGACCCGACCGCGTGTTTAGCGGTCCACAATGCGCGTCTACGACAACATCGCCGATACGTTCGGGAACACACCGCTCGTCCGCATCCCGCGGGTGGGCAAGGGGCTCGGCGCCGAGATCCTCATCAAGCTGGAGTCGAAGAATCCCGCGGGGTCCGTCAAGGACCGCATCGGGGTCGCGATGATCGAAGCCGCGGAGCGCGACGGCAAGCTGCGCCCCGACTCCGTCATCGTCGAGCCGACCAGCGGCAACACCGGGATCGCGCTCGCGTTCGTCTGCGCCGCCAAGGGCTACCCGCTGATTCTCACGATGCCCGAGACGATGACCGTCGAGCGCCGCAACCTGCTCAAGGCCTACGGCGCGCAACTCGTCCTCACGCCCGGCGCTGAGGGCATGAAAGGCGCGATCGCCAAAGCGAAGGAGATCGTCGCTTCGAATCCCGGCAAGTACTTTCAGCCCGGTCAGTTCGACAACCCCGCGAACGTCGAGATCCACTACCGCACGACGGGCGAGGAGATCTGGCGCGACACCGACGGCAAGGTGGACATCCTCGTCGCCGGCGTCGGCACCGGCGGCACGATCACGGGCGCGGGGCATCTGCTCAAAGAGCGCAAGCCCAGCGTCACGTGCATCACCGTCGAGCCCGA
>JAXDMA010000344.1:0-5679 GCA_034666305.1 Vulcanimicrobiota bacterium | reverse complement strand
TCGCCGTGCCACTGCGCGGCATGATCGATCAGGCGCGAGATCTGCAACGACCGGTCCATCATCAGCCCGGCGAGCGCGGGTGCCGTCATGCCCGATCCTAGCACGGTTCGACTCCCCGCCGCGCGAGCGGCGTCCGCGAGAAGCGCGGGGCCGGCGCGGGCTGGACCACGCCGTCGACCGCGCGATATACGCCGCGCGCACGCATGTGCGGATGCGCCGGAGCCTCCTCGAGCGACAGCACCGGCGCGACGCACGCATCGGTTCCTTCGAGCAACGTGGCCCTTTGGTCGCGCGTCTTCTGCTTGAAGACTGCCGCGATCGCGGCCGACTCGGCGCTCCAGTCCGCGTCGCCCGGCGCTTCGATCCCGAGCCGCTCGCGCAAGATCGCGAAGAATTTCGGTTCGAGCGGCGCGACCGCGACGTACCGCCCGTCGGCGCATTCGTAGCAGCGATAGTTCGGCGCCGCGCCGCCGAGCAAGCTCGTCTCGCGGTCGAGCGAGAGCCGGCCCTTCGCGGTCATGCCGCTGAAAAGCGACATCAGCGACGCCGTGCCGTCGACCACGGCCGCATCGACGACTTGGCCGCGGCCCGACCGTTCGCGTTCGTACAGCGCCGCGGCGATCCCCAGCGCGAGATAGAGCGCACCACCGCCGAAATCGCCGATGAGGTTGAGCGGCGGCGGCGGCGGCGCACCCGCCGGTCCCAGGGCCGCGAGCGCGCCCGTGAGCGCGATGTACGTGAGATCGTGTCCCGCCGATTGCGCGAGCGGACCCGTTTGGCCCCAGCCGGTCATGCGCCCGTAGACCAGCCGCGGATTGCGTTCGAGCGCGGTGTCTGGCCCAAGCCCGAGCCGCTCCATCACGCCGGGGCGGAAGCCTTCGATGAGCACGTCGGCGCGCGCGATCTCGGAGAGCGCGCGCTCGACGCCGTCAGGCGATTTCAGATCGAGCTCGCACGACGTTTTGCCGCGGGACGTGACGGCATCGGACTCGACCGGGTTGCCCGCGCGCTCGATCCGCAGGACATCGGCGCCCAGGTCGCCCAGCAGCATCGCGCAGAACGGCGCGGGGCCGATCCCCGCGAACTCCAGCACGCGAACGCCGTCGAACGGACCGCTCATCGTTGCTTCGGGTCGCGACTCGAGGCGTTCTGCTCGCGAACTGCCTTCCAAAAACGCACGTCGCGTTCGTCTTCGACGTGCCGGCTGCGCAGCAACGCCGACGCGGGCACCGCGATGCACACGGTGAGGATCAGCGCGAACGCGACGCCGGCCAGCAACACCGGCGGCCAGCGATGATCGAGCGGGTCGACTCTGATCGACGCCGGGACCGCATCGAACTGCGCGAGGCGAACCATCGCGAGGCCGACGTAGCCGAAGTAGGACACCGCGAACGAAGGTGCGGCGACGTCGAGGATCTCGCGGCCGCGGCGGAGCCATCCGAACGCCGCGACGACGACCGCGGTGCTCGCCGGCGCGACGACCGGATCCCAGCCCATCGACTCCGCGAACGCCGCGCTCCCAAAGCCCCAGAGCAGCGCGATGCCGCAAAACACGATGACGATCGGTTCCAACCGCCCCATGCCGAATGGTATTCCTCCAGCGACCGCCGAAGTTCCGGCGCGCCCTGGAGGTTTGCGATGCACCGTTCTCTCGCCGCTTTCGCCGCTCTCGCCGTCAGCGTGTCGCTGCTCGCGACCGCGCTGCCCGCGACCGTTCTCGCCTCGCCGTCGGCCGGGCCGGCCGGCTCCGCGTTCTACGTGCCGCCGTCACCGCTCGCGCCGGGGCGGCACGGCGACGTCATTTGGGCGCGGCCCTTGACCACGGCCGCCGCGTTGCCGCATGCGGCGGAGAACTCCCTGGTTCTCTATCACACGACGTCCGTCGACGGGCGCGACGTCGCCGTGTCCGGCACCGTCGCCGTGCCGAGCGGACCGATGCCCGCGGACGGCTGGCCGGTGATCAGCTGGGCGCACGGCACGACCGGCGACGGTCCGTCGTGCACGCCCTCGCTCGACGACGCGACGGCGCCCGAGCATTGGTATCTCGGGCCCGTCAACGCGTTGCTCGACAGCTACGTGCAGCACGGCTACGCCGTCGTGCAGACGGACTACGAAGGGCAAGGGACGCCCGGCGTGCACCCCTATCTGGTCGGCGTCGCCGAAGGCCGCGACGTGGTCGACATGGTGCGCGCGGCGCGCGGCGTCAACCCGCGCATCGGCCGGCGCTTCATCGCGATGGGGCACTCGCAAGGCGGACAGTCGGCCCTCTTCGCCGCGTCGCTCGCACCGTCGTGGACGCCGGACCTCACGGTGCTGGGCGGCGTCGCGCTCGCGCCGGCATCGCATCTCGGCCCCTGGCTGCGCGGGCTCACGCAGCGCCAGGAGCCGTACCTGGGCTTCGGCTTCGCCGCGCTGCTGATCCGCGGCTACGCGTCGATCGACCCCGCGGTGCGCGCGGACCGTCTGTTGGCGGACGCCGCGTTGACGATGCAGTCGCAGCTCACCGACCGGTGCGTGCTCGGGTTGATCAAGCCCGATTCGTGGGGCGGGCTCGTTCCGGCCGCCGCGTTCCGCGCCGGCGCCGACATCGCGCCGCTGGTGCGCCAAGCGGACGCGAACGAACCCGGCTCGCTGAGCTATTCCGTGCCGGTGCTCATGCTGCAAGGGACTGCCGACACCACCGTTGCGCCGGCGTCGACGGATCTGGTGCGCGGCGAGCTGTGCGCGAAAGGGACGACGCTGACGTACCGCGCGCTGGCGGGCGCGACGCACAACGGCATGCTCGCGGATGCGTTCGCCGCCGCACAGCCGTGGATCGACGCGCGCTTCGCGGGAACCGCGGCGACATCGAACTGCGCGGATGCAGTGAAAGCCGCGCCGTAACGGGAATGAGCGCGCACCGTTGCCGCTGATGGCACGGCGCTTGCAAGTGAGGAGCTATTCGCATGCCGGCAACAAACGTGGAACAAGAGAACCTTGACTCGGTGCGCCGCGGGTTCGCGGCGTTCGGCGCGCAAGACATGGCGGCGCTTACCCGGCTCTTTCGCGATGACGCGACGTGGACTGCCGAAGAAACGGGCGTGATCGGCGGAAATCGTACCGGGCGCAACGACATCTTCACGATGTTCGGGCAACTGGGTCAGGAGACGCAGGGCACGTTCAAAGTCGTGCCGTCGACGTTCGCGGCATCGGGCGATCAGGTGTTCGTGCGCTGCACCGCCACCGGAAAGCGCAACGGCAAGACGATCGAATCCGATCAGGTGCTGATCTTCACGCTGGCGGACGGCCAAGTTCGCGACGTGCGGTTCTACATGCACGATTATCCGGCGAACGCCGACTTCTGGGCCTGATCGCGTAGCGACCGAATGCCGCGCCGCGGCGAAGAACGACCAGATCACCTCCGTCGCGTCGAGCGCGGCGGAGGGCGCTTCTAAACGTAAGAGCGCCGCGGCGCGCGCCGGCGGTGGCACGGCGCCCGGCCACTGATGTCCCGCGCCCGCCACCGTCGTCAGTTCGACGATTTTGCCGTTCGCGCACGCCGACCGTGCCGTCGTCACCGGGCCGGCCGTCGTCGTGACCGGTGCGGCGCAATCGTCCGCCTTGCGAAACACCGCAATGCCGTCGGCGACCGGGCGGTACGGCACGCGCGCGAAACCGACGCCGACGCCGCCGCCGATCGGCACGTTGCCGTCGGCCAGCCCGTGCACGTGTAGCACCGAAACGCGCTGCGGATGCTCGCACGGGACGGTGAGCGTTCCGGCGACGGGTGCTATCGCGGCGATCGGCAGCGCCGACTCGCACGCGAGCCGGTACGTCATCATGGCGCCGTTGGACATCCCGGTGACGTACAGCCGCTCGGGATCCGTCGCGTACGCGCGCGCGGTCGCGCGAATCGCGGCGTCGATGAACGCGACGTCGTCGATTCCCCGCGCGCGCGGCTGGCCGCAGCAATCGCCCGCGTTCCATGCGCGCTGAAAACCGTCGGGATATAAAACGACGAACCCGTTGCGATCGGCCGCTGCGTCCCAGCGATACTGGGCTTCCGCGCCCGCGCCCGTCCCGAAACCGCCGTGCAGCACGACGACCAATGGCGGTGAGGGCGCGCGTCGCACCGGCACGTAGACGTGGTACGTGCGGTCGAGGCCGCCCAGCGTGAGGTGCTCGTCAGATTGCGCCGCAGGCGCCGCGCCGAACGAAGCGAGCACGAGCGCGATGGCGACGAGAAAGCCAGCCGAAAGCCGCATGCCCTCGCCGTTGCCCGGCGCCGGGCGGGCGACCCGCCGGGCTTGCGAACCACTAATCTTTGTGATACAAAGCTATCAAGTCGCGAAGCTTTGTAAGGCAGAGTCATGCTCAAGCAGCTTGCCGGGGTCGCCCTGGTGTTGATCGGCGCCACCATCGCCTGGTTCGTCCTGGGCGGCACGATCGCGGTGCGCACGCAGGACTCCGACAGCGCGCAGCGCGGTCAGCTCGCCGCAGCATGGGGCTCCGAGCAAGTGCAGACGGCGCCGCGGTTCACCTTCACGGTGCCGCGCCTCGAAGACAAAAACGGCACGGTCGCCTACGACGCCGTCGCGCCGGACTCATCGCGCATCGACGTCGATCTCGTGCTCGATCCGCGCCAGAAAGGTTTGCTCTGGTACAACACCTACGCCGTGCGCTTCGACGCGACGTATCGCATCACGAATCCGAGCAACGCCAGGATGCAAGTCGAGTTTCCGTTTCCGTCGGAAAGCGCGACCTACGACGACGTGACGATCGCCGTCGACGGAAAGCGCATCCCGGTGACGAGCGCGAGCGGCGCGGTTACCGCCGTTCTTCCTGCCGTCCACGGCCGCACATCGACCGTGTCGGTACGCTATCGCTCGCACGGCATCGGCACGTGGACGTACCGCTTCGGACAGGGCGTCGTGGCAGTCCACGACTTCGCGCTCACGATGAACACCAACTTTCGCGCGATCGATTTTCCGCCCAAGACGCTCGCCCCGACCGTCGAGGAACAAACGTCCGGCGGCTGGCGGCTGGCATGGCGCTACCGCGATCTCGTCGGCGGCTTCGGCGTAGGGATGGCGTTTCCGCAGCGGCTGCAGCCCGGACCGCTCGCCGAGCGCATCACGCTGTGGGCGCCGCTCTCGCTGCTGTTCTACGTGTTCGTCATGCTGGTGATCACGACGCTGCGCCGCATCGATCTGCACCCGATCAACTACTTCTTCTTGGCGGCGGCGTTCTTCGCGTTCCATCTGCTGTTCGCGTATACGGTCGACCGCATCCCGGTGGGATGGGCGTTCGCGATCTGCTCGGTCGTGTCGATGTTCTTGACCGTATCGTACCTGCGGCTGGTCGCCGGCCTGCGCTTCGCGGCGGTCGAAGCCGCGCTCGCACAGTTCTTCTACTTGATCCTGTTCTCGTACGCGCTGTTCGACCAGGGCTACAGCGGCCTTTCCATCACGATTGGCGCAATCGTCACGCTGTTCGTAACGATGCAAGTCACGGGCCGCATCGACTGGTCGGAGCGTTTCGCTTCCAAACGCGGCGGGCACACCGCGCCGGCTTACTCCTCGCCGTCGTAGTAGTCGGTCGTCGCGGTGCGCACGTGGGCGCGCACCGGTGAGCGCACGGTCCACTTGTCGCTGTCGGGGTAATGCGTCGATTCGCCGTACGGGTTGTCGGCGACGACGT
>JAXDMA010000343.1:0-2518 GCA_034666305.1 Vulcanimicrobiota bacterium | reverse complement strand
CATCTTCAGCGTCGAATTCGTTCGCAGCGTGACATTTTCGGTCGCCGCTTCGGGCGAACGAACCGTTACGGTTACCGGGTCAGGCTCGGCACTGGGACCGCCCGATTCCGCCGTCGTCCAAACTTCGATCGTGACGCGCGACATCGTGGCCGCGAATGCATCCGCGAAAAACGACGCGCTCTTCGACGCGCTGAAGGTAAAGCTCAGCGCACTCGAGACCAAGACCGGCGCCATCGCATCACTGGTGTCGGTGCAGCAATATCGACCGGCCGCCGAGGTTACCGGATACACCGCGACGCGACACGTCACGATCACGGCCGACACCGTCGCGAACGCCGCTCACATCGCTTCTGTGGCGTCGCAATCGGGCGTCGAGGGAATCGTCGCAATCCGCTACCTGCTCAGAGATCATGCCGCCGCCTCTCGCGACGCGCTGACGAATGCACTCAACGACGCCGAACATGCCGCGCGGGAAGCCGTGATGAGCAAAGGCCTGCATCTCGGCGTGCGCCGCGAGGTCGTCGTGCCGCCTGACGATCTCGCTCCGGTGCCGTACAATGTCGTACCGTTCTTTCTCGTGCCGGTCGCCGGCGGCTTCAAAGAACCCGACATCCGAATCCCATACGTCACCGTGCACGCGACGGCGACGGTAACGTACGCGATCAAACCCTGAGGCGCGGGAGCCGGCATATGATAGGGGACGAGCAAAGTACTTTCCACTTCTTCATCGTACTGTTTGGCACATGACCGATTCCGCGAGCCTCCGCGCCGCTGCCGAGACCATTACCGCCGCGCTCACGACCGCCTGGAACACAGCCGATGGCAAGGCGTTTGCCGCCCAGTTCACCGCCGATGCGGACTTCGTGAACATCTTCGCCATGCACGGCGTGGGTCGCGCTGCGATCGCGCAGGCACACCAAACGATCTTCGACACCATCTATAAGGGGAGCACCAATCTCTTCACGGTGAAGGCGATCCGTCAACTGAACGACGACGTCGCCATCGCGCACATCAGCGCACGCCTGAAGATCCCGAGCGGCCCAATGGCCGGCGAGCTGGCCGCGCTTGCAACGGCCGTCCTGGTGCGCGAGGGCGATGCGTGGCGCATCGTCGCTTTCCACAACACGCGCGAACAGGCGCCGCCGGGAAAGTAGTGTTGAAGCCTGGTTTTCGCGCGGCGATCGTCGTCTGCGCCGTCATCAGCTCTTGTCGGGTCGGCGGCACGCAGGAAAGCGCGCCTAGGCCGACGCCGACACCCGCCGCGTGTTTGCGCCCGAACCTCCCGGCCAGTGTCGTGCATCCCGTGCGCGGCGTGGTTTCACCGATGGCGGAGCAGCAAGGCCTCTATGGTCGCGTCGACGTCGTCGTTTCGCTCGATGCCGCGAGCCGAATCGTCGGAACGCGGGTCCTCCGGTCACCGGCCGGGATTCTCAATCAAGCGGCAATTACGGCGGCGCAAGCATCGTTGTTTCAAACCGAGATCAGGAACTGCCGCACGATCGCGAGCGACTTGATCTACAGCGTCGATTTTCCGGAGAAGATCACGTACGCAACGACGCCCTCGGGCGCCCGGACCATTTCGGTTTTGGCTGACGCAACCGTGACGCGAGCGGCCGATGTTGCCCATGTGGAGGCGCGCATTGCGACGATCGACGACTCCGCAGCTCGCGCGCAGGCAAAGAACGATGCGATCTTCGAAGCGCTCAAAGCGAAGCTCCGGGCACTCGGCATTTTCGAGCCGCCGATTCGCGCGACGCGATCGGTACACGGTATCCCGTCGCCGGTGTCGTACGAAACGCCGCCGCCACGACCTGGCGAGGGCAATGGATTCGAAGCGATTCGGGACATCGACGTCACGATTGAC
This sequence comes from Vulcanimicrobiota bacterium, assembly GCA_034666305.1. Taxonomy (GTDB): domain Bacteria; phylum Vulcanimicrobiota; class Vulcanimicrobiia; order Vulcanimicrobiales; family Vulcanimicrobiaceae; genus Vulcanimicrobium. The sequence continues at coordinate 654 of JAXDMA010000343.1, read as the reverse complement.
ACCGCTACCAGCGCAGGGGAAGCTGCGGTTGCCGCGTCGTCGATACGATCTGTCGACGTGCAAGGGATCCGCTATACGCTCGCCGACTATGCATCGGCATATCGAGAAGCACGCGATATCGCGCTCAAGGATGCCGAGCTGAGCGCGCAACGCAACGTGACACCACGATTGTTACAGCTCGGTGCGGTACTTCGCATCGACGCACCACGGACTGAACCCGGCGGGCCGCCGAGCCAGTTCAGACAATTTCACCGCTGGTTAAGTCCGGAACCGCCGCCTACGGCGGCGGTTCCCATGTTCGAGGTACGGGCCACCGTTACGGTGACGTACGCAATCAAACCGTGAACGGTGCCGTTTTGACTACCAGATGCGGCAGGCGTTCTTGCGCACCATCTTGTCGGTTGCCGCGCACTTGAACGCTGCCTGAAACTCCGGCATGTTCGAGAGCGTGCCGATGACGCGCAGCTTGGGATTCGGGTGCGGGTCGGTCTGCGCGCGGTTGCGGATCTCCGCCTCGGTTTGGGCTGCGCGCCAGACTTGCGCGAACGACAGGAAGAAGCGCTGCTCGGGCGTGTAGCCGTCGATCATCTTGTGCGCCTTCGCTTGCGCGGTGCGCTCGAAGGCTTTGTACGCGATGGTCAGACCGCCGAGGTC
>JAXDMA010000342.1:0-12881 GCA_034666305.1 Vulcanimicrobiota bacterium | reverse complement strand
CGTTCGGCACCCGCGCGCTGCATCCGGGCCGAGCCTGCCTGCGTTGTGAGCAAACGACGATGGCACTTCCGCTCGGCATCCTCGATCAATCGCCCGTTTTGGCGGGCGCCGCGCCGCGTCACGCGATCATGGAGACGATTGCGCTCGCGCGTGCGGCCGAACGCCTGGGCTACGGCCGCTATTGGCTGGCCGAGCACCACGCCATGCGTGGGCTGGCGGATCCCGCACCGGAGATCTTGCTCGCGCGCATCGCCGCGGAGACGTCGCGCATGCGAGTCGGCACCGGCGGCGTGCTCTTGCCGCACTACGCCGCGCTCAAGGTCGCCGAACAATTCCGGCTGCTCGATGCGCTTGCGCCGGGCCGTATCGATCTCGGGATCGGGCGTGCGCCGGGCGGCTCGCAGCGCGTCTCGCTCGCGCTCGAGTCGACGGAGGTCACGCGCTTTCCGCGCCAGGTTCAGGACGTCGTCGGGTTTCTCGACGGGACGTTGCCCGAGTCGCATCCGTTCGCCAAGCTCACGGCGATGCCCAGCGGCGATACCTCGCCCGAAGTCTGGCTGCTGGGCTCGTCCGACTATAGCGCGGCGCTTGCAGCCGAGCTCGGCCTGCCGTTCGCGTTCGCGCACTTCATCAGCGGCGACGCCGCCGCGGTGACGCGCATGTACCGGCGCCACTTTCGCCCGTCGGCGCGGCTACACGAGCCGCGCGTGATCCTGTGCGTCGCGGCGATCGCCGCGGAAACTCCCGAGCAAGCCGAAGAGCTCGCCGCGACGATCGATTTGTGGCGGTTGCGCATTCGGCGCGGCGTCGACCTGCCGGTACCGTCGCGCGACGAGGCGCGCGCGTACCCGTACACCGAATTCGACCGCGACGAGATCGCGTACAACCGCCAACGCCTCGCGCTCGGGGCGCCGCGTGCAGTACGCGAGCGCATCGAGACGCTGGCGCAGTCGCACGAGGCCGACGAAGCGATGATTCTGACGATCACACCGGACTATGCGTCGCGCACGCGCTCGTACGAGCTGCTGGCGGAAGCGTTCGCGCTGACGCCGCCGCTCGCGGAGGTTTCACGCTAATGGCACGCCTTCCCGCCGTCTTCTTCGGTCACGGCAACCCGATGAACGCGCTGGACGACAACGCGTTCACGCAAGCCTGGTCCGCGCTCGGCGCTCGCATTGCGCGTCCGCGCGCGATCCTCGCGATCTCCGCGCATTGGTACCTGCCGGGAACGCACGTCACGGCGATGGCGCGGCCGCGCACGATCCACGATTTCGGCGGTTTTCCGCGCGCGCTGTACGACGTGCAGTATCCCGCGCCCGGCGATGCGGCGCTTGCAGCGCGCGTGCAAGAGCTGCTCGCCCCCGTTGCCGCCGTCAGCCGCGACGAGCAGTGGGGGTTGGACCACGGCACGTGGTCGGTGCTCGTGCACGCGTACCCGGACGCCGACGTACCGGTCGTGCAGCTGTCGATCGACGAAACGCAGCCGCCGGAGTTCCACTACGCGCTCGGACAACGGCTCGCGCCGTTACGCGATGAGGGCGTCCTGATCGCCGGCAGCGGCAACGTCGTGCACAATCTACACGCCTACGCGTGGGGCCGGCACGCCTCGCACCAGTTCGACTGGGCGGTGCGCTTCGAAGCGCGCGCACGCGAGCTGCTCGCCGCCCGCGACCATGCTCCGCTAATCGAATATGAATCGATGGGTGAAGACGCGGTGCTGTCCGTGCCCACGCCGGAGCACTATCTGCCGCTCCTGTACGTGATCGCGACGCAGCACGATGACGAGAGCGCGACGTTCCCCGTGCAAGGCGGAGACGGCGGATCGATCTCGATGCTGAGCGTGCAGATCGGCTGACGGCGGTCGCGGCGTCAGCCGCGCACGCCGAACGCTTTGAGCAGCACGCGCTTGGGGCGCATGCCGTCGAACTCACCATAGTGCACGCGTTCCCACGGTCCCAGATCGAGGCGGCCCGCGGTGACCGGTACGATTACTTGGTGGCCGAGAAGCATGCGCTTGAGGTGCGCGTCGCCGTTGTCTTCGCCCGTCTGGTGGTGCGCGTAGTCGAGTCCTGCCGGCGCGAGCTTTTCCACCCACGCGAGGATGTCGCGCCATAAACCCGACTCGTGGTCGTTGACGAACACGCTCGACGTGATGTGCATCGTGCTGACGAGAATCGTGCCGTCGTACAGCGCTGATTCTTTGCGCACGCGTTCGACGTCGCCGGTGATGTCGCGGATCTCGTAACGCGTCTTGGTGGTGATCGTCAGATAATCCGTGTACGTCGCGATATCGGTCATTACAGTGTCGTGCTCAGCATCCTGTACTGTCGCCCGATGGTACGCTACGCTCAGGCGGACAGTTTCATCCACAGTATTCCCCGCGTTTCACGCTTTAAGACACTTTAAGAAACGTCGCGAATATTGCCTTTCTTTTGACCGCGGTGCTTCCGATTCGTGTTTGCATGGCGACGTTCGCACCAAACCCCGAAGCCGTAGCACGCATCCCGCGCGCCGTCGCGTACCGCTATGACGCGCTCCCGCTCGATCTCGATGACGGCGTGCTCACCGTCGCGCTCGCCGTACCCGGCGATACCGCGACGCTCGACGCGCTGCGCACGGCAACGCGGCTGCGGCTGCGCCCGCTGCCGATGACGCGCGACGCGATTCGCGAAAACCTGCGTGTCGCATACGGCGAATCACCTGCCTCGGCGGCTGCGGGACGCGATCGCGACGGCGAAGCCCCCGCCGTGCGCGCGGTCGAGCACGTTCTGGCGCAGGCGATCGCGGCGCACGCCAGCGACGTTCACATCGAACCGAGCGCGGCCGGCGGGCGCGTGCGGCTGCGCGTCGACGGCATCCTGCGTGAGCTGGAGCCGATTCCGAGCGCGATGTTCGCGGCCTTCACGTCGCGGTTGAAGCTGCTGGCAGGGATGGACATCGCCGACCGCCGCCAGCCGCAGGACGGCCGCTGCGCGATCCCCTTCGAGCAGCGCCACGTCGACGCGCGCGTTGCGTCCGTACCGACGGCGGACGGCGAGAAGCTCGTCGTGCGCCTGCTCGACCGTTTCGCGGCGACGCCGGATTTGGCGAACGTCGGCATGCCCGCCGAAATGCTCGAGCGCTACCGCGCCGCCGTGCACGCGCCGTGGGGGTTCGTGCTCGCCACCGGCCCGACGGGCAGCGGCAAGACGACGACGCTCTACGCCTCGCTCGCCGAGCTCGACGCGCGTTCGCGCAACGTCTGCTCCGTCGAAGACCCGATCGAGATGCGGCTGCCCGGCGTCTCGCAGGTGCAAGTGAACGTGCGGGCGGGGCTGACGTTTCCGCTGGTCGTGCGCGCCTTCATGCGCCAGGATCCCGACGTCGTGATGATCGGCGAGATGCGCGACACCGAGACGGCCGCGGTGGCGGTATCCGCGGCGCTGGCGGGACAAGTCGTGTTCGCGACGCTGCACGCGAACGACGCACCGCGCACGATCGACAGGCTCGTGGAGCTCGGGGTCGCACGGCACTCGCTCGCCGCGGCGCTGACCGCAGTGGTCGCACAGCGGCTCGTACGCACGCTGTGCGAGCAATGCCGCGTGCGCGAACGGATTCCGGCCGAGTTTCGCGAGGCGTTGCGCACGATGCAGGACGCATGGTACGTCGCCGCCGCCTGCCGCGCGTGCACGGGAACCGGATACGTGGGGCGCACCGGCGTGTACGAGCTGATCCACGTCGACGACGCGACGCGCGACGCGATCGCCACCGGCGCGTCGAACGTGCACCTCGCGCAGCTTGCGGCCCGTAACGGCTATCGCGCCATGCGGGACGACGCCGTCGCCAAAGTGCTGGCGGGAAAAACCTCGTTCGACGAGCTGCAGCGCATCGTCGCGTGGAGCGCGCAGCGATGAGCCTCGGGGCGATCCGCGTGCACGACCTCGTGCGCGCAGCGCGCGCACGAGGTGCGACGGACGTGCATTTCGGCGGCAGCGACCGGCCCGCGCTGCGCATCGACGGCCGGCTCATCGCACTCGACGCGCCTCCGCTCGACGAGGCGGCGGCACGCATGTTTCTCGCCGGGGCTCTGTCGGCCGAGCAGCTCGCGCGGCTCGACGCCGTGGGGACCGGCGACGGCACCGGCGCGCGCGACGCAGGCGGCGGACCGTATCGCGTGCACGCCTACCGCCACGGAGGCGGCGTTCGCATCGCGATTCGCTTGCTCGCCGAACGCATCCCTACGCTCGACCAACTCGGCCTGCCGGCGGTGGTGGCGACGTTTGCGCAGCGTCCGGCAGGTCTCGTGCTGTTCACCGGCCCGACGGGCAGCGGGAAGACGACGGCGCTCGCAGCGCTCGTGGATCGCATCAACCGGGAGGCTGAGCGCAACGTCGTCACCGTGGAAGACCCCGTCGAGTACGTGCACGCACCGGCGCGTTCGTTCGTGACGCACTGCGAGATCGGCCGCGACGTGAGCGACTACGCGGAAGCACTCCGCGGGTTTCTGCGCGCGGATCCCGACGTGATCGTCGTCGGCGAGATGCGCGACCGGTCCACGATCGCGGCGGCTCTCACGGCGGCCGAAACCGGACATCTCGTGTTCGCGACCCTGCACACCAACGATGCCGCACAGACCGTCGACCGCATCGTCGACGCGTTCGCCTCCGATGCTCACGCGCAGGTTCGCTCGCAACTCGCCTCGGTGCTTGCCGCAATCGTCGCGTTGCGGCTCGTCGCTCGTCGCGACGGCGCCGGGCGGCGCGCCGCCGCGGAGATCCTGGTGGGCACCGACGCCGTGCGCGCGCTCGTCCGCGAAGGCAAGACGCACCAGTTGCGCAACACGATCGTGACCGGCCGGGCTGCCGGAATGCAAACGCTGGAAACGCATCTGGCGGAGCTCGTGATGCGCGGCGAGGTCGCGCTCGCCGACGCGCAGGCGGCGACGAGCCGGCCCGCCGAGATCCGCGCGTTCGACCGGGGTGCCTCGTGACCGCCGCGTCGTACCGCTACACCGCGCGGGATGCGCACGGCGAGCAGGTACGCGGCTCGATGGAAGCGCCATCGGTTGAAGCCGTGCTCGCAAGCCTGCGAACGCGCGCGTTGTTCGTCACGTCGGTCGACCGCGAGACGCTCTTCGCGAGCACGGTCGGACGATCGCTGCACGTTGGCGCACCATCCCGGCGCGCGTTGCTGGCGTTCTTTCGCTCGTTCTCGACGCTCATCCGCGCCGGCGTGCCGATGCGCAGGGCACTCGACGTCACGATCGAGCGCGCGACCGACGGGGTGCTGCGCGAGTCCCTGCGCTCAGTTCTGGCGGACGTCGAACGCGGCACGTCGCTCAGCGCGGCGATGGAACGCCGGCCGCGTACGTTCGCCCCGTTATACGTCGCGATGGTTCGGGCGGGCGAGGCCGGCGGCATCCTGGACGACGTCCTCGAGCGGCTCGCGTCGTTCCTCGAACGCGACGCCGACCTGCGCAAAAAGGTCCGCGCCGCGCTGGCGTATCCGGCGGTGGTCGTCGTCGCGGCCTTCGGCCTCGTGCTCTTCTTGATGGCACACATCGTTCCGATGTTCGCGCAGATGTTCGATGCGTTCCACGCGGATCTGCCGGCGACGACGCGCATCCTGCTCGCGACCGGCGAAGCGCTTGCGCGGCCGGCGACGTGGATCGGGAGCAGCGCCGCGATCGTGCTCGCCGGCGCAGCGTTCGCGTTCGCTGCGCGGACCGCGCGCGGGGCGCTCGCCTTGGACCGTGCGCGGCTGCGTTTGCCCGTCTTCGGACCATTGCTGCACAAGGCAGTCACCGCACGCATCGCGCGTACGCTGGCTACCCTGCTGCGGTCCGGGATCGAGCTCGTCACGGCAATCGACGTCGTGCGGCCGGTGGCGGGCAGTCCCGCCTACGCCACGGCGCTCGCGGGCGTGGACGTCGCGTTGCGCGCCGGCGACACGCTGACGACGCCGCTCGAGGCGTCGCATCTCTTCGACCCGCTCGCGATCGCGCTCGTGCGCGTCGGTGAGGAGACGGGGCTGCTCGACGAGATGCTGCTCAAAGTCGCCGCGTACTTCGAAACCGACGTGGAGTCCGCCATTGCGACCCTTGGCGCCGTGATCGAACCGGCGCTGATCGGCGTGCTCGGCGCGGTCGTCGGCTTTATCGTCTTCTCCGTCTTCATCCCTCTCTACGCATTGATCGGGAGCGTTGCGAAATGACCCAGCAGGACCACGCCGTCGCCCACTACTGCGCGGAGCGCACGCTCGAACGGCGCAACGCCGTCGTCGACGCGCACCGCTACCTCTGCCTGCGCGGCGCGCGCAAGTTCAAGCGCGCGCACAACGAGCGCGCCGACTTGGAACAAGTCGCCGCGGTCGGGCTGATCAAGGCCGCGACGAACTATCGCGCCGACATGCAGACGCCGTTCCAGGCGTACGCCTGGATCATGATCGTGGGCGAGCTGATGCATTACGTCCGCGACCACGAGCGCATGGTGCGTGCGCCGCGTACCCTCTTCGCTTTGGAAAAGCGCTACGTCGCGGCTTGGGACGCGTTCACCGCGCGGCACCACCGCGAGCCCGCGACGGGCGAGATGGCGGCCGCGCTCGGCGTGACGATCGAGACGATCGCCGAGCTGCGCAACCTGCGCCGCGCGGAGCACGTCCCGCTCCCGGAGGCCGATTTCGACAACGGTCCCGAGCGCGTCGATCTCATGGCCGCCACCACGGCCGGCATCGCGCTCGAAGAGCGCATCGCGCTGGCGATCGCCGTCGACGAACTCGGCGAACGCGAGCGATCGATCGTGCTCGGCACGTACGCCGGGCTGACGCAATCAGAGCTCGGCGCCCGCTTGGGACTCTCACAGAGTCACGTCTCGAAGTTGCTGTCACGCGCGCTCGGCAAGCTGAGCCGCCGCGTCGCCTGAAACGTCACTGCGCAAGTCGCTCCGGGCGGGGCGATCGCGTTCGATAGGCGGCGACCCATTGGTTAAGCTACTCTCCAATTTTAGCTTTCAGACATTTCACAGAAGTCGCGTTTTGGCCGATACGGTACGTGATGGTTGGAGATCTTGCGCTTCAGCCGCGGGTGGGCGATAGCGAGCGGTGCACCGCTTGGCTGCTCGATATCGAGAGCAGTCGCGATCTCGTGCGGCCCCTCACCGGCGTCGACGAGCGGGCATTCCCGGCCGCCGCGGCGCTGCGCCGTTACGTGAACGGACTTCGGTCGGAGATGCTCGATTTTCGCACGATCGTCGAGACCGCGGCGGAGGTCGCGGCACTCAACGCCGATCAGCTCGAGCGCGTCGTCGCGAACACGGCCGAACAAAGCGCGGTCGTCGAACAAACCGCGGCAGCAATCGCCGAGATCGATCAGGGCGCGGCGCACGTCGCGCAAACCACGGAAAGCTTGCGCGCCCTGACGGGAACGCTTGCGGCGTCGACGACGGAATTCGACAGCGGGATCGACTCCGTCGTGACGGCGTTGACCAACCTCGTGTCGACCGTCGACGCGGCCGCCGCGTTCGCGAGCGCGATGGACTCCGGCTCGACCGAGATTCGGTCGTTCCTCGACCAGTTACACCGCATCGCACGGCAGGCACGGCTCCTGGCGATCAATGCCGCGATCGAAGCTGCGCACCTCGGTGACGTCGGACGCGGCTTCGTGATCGTCGCCGGCGAGGTGAAGCAGCTCGCCGGTTCGACAGCCGACTCCGCGGCCAGCGTCGCCGGCATCGAGAAGGAACTGCACGAAGCCAGCCGTCACGTCGAAACGGCCATCGGCGAGTCCGCGGCGATCGTGCGGGCGCTGACGATCGATCTCCGAACCGCGCGCGAGCGCTCGGCGCAAACCCGGCAGCAGGTGCACGAACTCGAAGGCGCGATCGGCGACGTCGCGACGATCGCGGTGCAGCAGAGCGCGAGCCTATCGTCCATCGCAGGCGGCGTCGAGGGAATGGCGCGCCATGCGCACGATGTCGCAGCCGCGGCACAGCGCGCGGCGCAACTGGCGATCGGCGACGCGATCGAACGTCTCCAGGTCTCGATCGCGCAGTACCGCCTCGGCGAGCGTGGGACCGACGCCGGCACGAGCGTTGAACTCGCCGATTTGCCGCCGGCGCTCCGCGACGCGGCCGAACGGCTGCGCGCCCGCATCGACTCCGACCAGCGCGAGATCCTGGCGCTCATCACCGCGATCGCCGTGTCGATCGCGCGCAACAGCTACGAATGGAAAGCCATCGCGTCCGCGCTGAGCGCGTTGCACGCCGAGCTCGGCGCCACGACGCACGCGATCGACGAGACCGCCGCCGGCGCGACCGTTGCCGCGCAAGCGTCGCAGCGGATGCGCACGACGCTCGATGCGATGCGCGCCGGCTTCGCCGCCTCGGTCGAAGAGCTGCAGCGCGCGCTCGACCGCGTGGTCCGCGTGCGCGACGACGTTCGCCAAGCCGCGACGTTCGTCGCCGCCACGTCGGCGGCCGGCGAGCGCGCGGCGGCCATCCTCGACTTGATCGACACGATCTCCAGCGAAACGACGCTGCTCTCGCTCAACGCCGCGATCGAGGCGGCGCACGCCGGCGATGCAGGCCGAGGCTTTGGGGTCATCGCCGACGAGATCCGGTTGCTCGCGGAGACCACGTCCCATGCAACGCAGCAGATCGCGCGGGTGATCGCGAGCGTGTCCGACGCGAGCGGATCGATGACCGACACGACGGCGCGTGCCGTCGCGCAAACCGTCGACGTGCACGAAGAGACCACCCGCATGCAGTCGTCGATCGGCGCGCTGCGCACCAAGCTCGACGGTACGCTCGATCGCGCGGCCGAAGTGGCCGGCGTCGTCGAGCAGCAGCTCGGCGCGCTCGCGGACGTCCGCCGTGCGACGGAACTCGCGGTGCGGCGCGTCGAGAGCGACGCAGGCGCGGCGACCGACACGCGGCGGCTCGAGCTCGCGATGCTCGGGATGCGCGCGCACGCGCTCGCCGCGAGACGGCCGCTCGGGACCGTGGCCGAACGCGTTCGCGAGATCGGCTTGGCGGTCGCAAGCGAGATGGACGGCGTCTTCGACGATGCGCTCGCGCGCGCGGCCGTGCGGCTCGAGGACTGCTTCGACACCGACTACGTCGAGCTCACCGGCCCAGCCGTCGCCAAGCTCTCGCGGCTGTTCGACGTGTCGCGCGTCCCCCAGCATGGCTTCGACCCGCCCAAGTTCGAGACGCGCTACGACCGAGCCGTCGAGGACGGCGTCAACCGCCTCATCGACGAGCACGTTCCCAAGCTCGCATCCGTCAAGGCCATGTTCGCGGTCGACCTCAACGGCTTTTGCTTCGGGCACTATCACGAATGCCGGCGCGCGTGGACCGGCGACGCCGCCACCGACCTCGACCACAACCGCATCAAGCGCTTCTTCGAAGACGACCTGAGCTTGCGGTGCTCGCGCGTCGGGCTCGGCGCGCAGTCGGACGCTCTGCCCAAACGCGCGCCGTACGCGCGATTCCGCGACCTCGGTTGCAGCCTTCGCCGTGAGGGCGACCGTCCGTGGGCGATCTACACCTACGCGCGCGACACGGGCATCGTCTACAACGATCTTTCGGTGGCGCTGTTCGCCCAAGGCCATCGGGTCGGAACGATCCGCATCATCTACGACGCCGACGTGGTATAACGTCGGGGTGCGCGAGCGCCCCTTTTACGGCTGGACGATCGTTGTCGCGCTCGGCGTGACCACGATTCTGTCCTACGGAACGAATCAATACTTGTTCGGGCTGCTCGTCGACCCGCTCGCGCGCGAGTTCGGCTGGGACAAGGCCTCGATCGCGCTGGCGTACTCGGGCGTCGTGCTCGTGTCGGGCCTTACCGGACTGGGGCTCGGACCGCTCGTCGACCGCCTCGGCGCCCGGGCGGCGCTCGCGAGCGGCTCGCTGATCAACGGCCTGGCGCTGGTGGCACTCGCGCACGTGCGCGGGCTCGCGGCGTTCGATCTGCTGTGGACGTTTGCGTTCGGCCTTGGTTCGGCGCTGACGTTCTATCCCGTCACGATGACGGTCGTGGCGAACTGGTTCGCACGCCGGCGCACGCAGGCGTTCTCGCTGCTCAGCTTCATGGGGGCGTTCTCGTCGACGATCACCTATCCGATCGCCGGCGTGCTGATCGCGCAGTATGGCTGGCGCGAAGCCGTCACGATCTTGGGCATCGTTCAGCTGGCCGTCGCGTTTCCGCTGCACGTGCTCATCGTGCGCCGGCGCCCGGAAGACGTCGGGCTCTTCCCGGACGGCGCATCGTCGGCCGGGACGGCAACGCCCGAAAGCGGCACTTCATACCGGGTGGCGCTGCGCAGCGCGGGGTTTTGGCTTTTGACCGCGGCGCTCGCGCTGGGCGCGTTCGCCAGCACCGGCATGGTGGTGGAACAGGTCGCGTACCTGATCGCGCGCGGCTACGCGCCCGCGTTCGCGGCGATGCTCGTGGGCTTATTCGGCCTCGCGTATCTGCCGGGCCGCGCGTTCATCGCGTGGTCCGGCGAACGAACGTCGCTGGCGCTGCTCTTCGCCGCGACGTTCGCGCTCCAAGCGCTCGGCATCGTCGTGCTGATCAAGGCGCCGTCGCTGCCCGGCGTCATCGCGTACGTGTGCACGTTCGGCGCAGCGTACGGCGCGACGTTTCCGCTGCGCGGCGCGCTCATGGCACAGCGCTTCGGACGCCGCGCGTACGGCGGAATCATTGCCGCGCAAGGCGTTCCCGTCGGCATCGGCGCCGCGTTGGGCCCGGTCGTCGTGGGGCGGCTGATCGACGCGCTGGGCTACGGCGCGGCGTTCGCCGCGTGCATCGCGGCCCTGATCGCCGCCGCGGCGATCGTCGCGGTTCCGGTACGCGCGCCACGAAGTCTCCCCGCGTCACCGATATATCCCGGCGCGTACGCCGGCGAAGGCCCGTAACGCGAACGCTTCCGGTCGCTCAGCGGTACGCTTCCTGGATCGCGGCGTAGTCTGCGTGCGGCGTGCGAACGTCGAGGTGCGCGATCGGCATGTCCGGGAGCTCGGTGCGGTCTTCGAACGTCGGCCGGTCTTCTTTGTAGAGGATGCCCAGCGCGATCTTCTCGCCGGTCGTGAGCGCTTCGAACGCCGCGAGCCGGTCGTTGGGCGCGTACCCGTCGCGCAACGTGCCGTCCTCGGTGTTTTCCTTGAACCATGCGTAGGTGTTGATCTTGTTGTAGGTGACGCACGGCGACATGACTTCGACGATTGCGAAGCCGCGGTGCTCGACAGCCGCTTTGATCATCGCGACCATTTGCTTCGGCTGCGCGGAGAATCCGCGCGCGATGAAGGTCGCACCGGCCGCCAGCGCCAGCGCGAGGCCGTTGAGCGGCGTGTCGGGGTTACCGTCGGGGCTGACCGACGCGACGTAGCCCGTGGCGCTCGTCGGCGACGACTGACCTTTCGTCAGGCCGTACGTCTGGTTGTCCATCACGATGTACGTCATGTCGGTGTTGCGGCGCACCGCGTGCACGAAATGACCCGCGCCGATCGCGTAGCCGTCGCCGTCGCCGCCCGCGGCGATCACGGTGAGATCGCGATTCGCAAGCTTGATCGCCGTTGCCACGGGCAGTGCGCGCCCGTGCACGCCGTGGAACGCATAGCTGTGCAGGTAGCCCGAGATCTTTCCGGAGCAGCCGATCCCCGACACGAACGCGACGTCCTTCGGCTGCTTGCCGAGTTCCGCCATCGCCTGCTTGAGCGCGGACAGCACACCGTAGTCGCCGCAGCCCGGGCACCACCACGACGGGGTCGCGGTGGCGAAATCTTTGGGGGTGAGCGTCGCCGTCATCGTCAGAACGTCTCCACGGGCACGCCAACGTCTGCAATGCGCAGCACCGGCTCGATGATCTCGATCGGGCGGAAGGGCCGGCCGTCGTACTTGCGCACGCCGTGCAGCGCGTCGAGCGGTCCCACCACGGCGCGAACGAGCTGCATCAGCTGTCCGGTGTAGTTGTTCTCGACGACGAACACGTGCTGTGCGCCGCGCACGAATTCTTTGATGTCGTCGTCGGGGAACGGCCACAGCGTCCGCAACTGCAAGAAACGCGTCAGGACGTTGCCGGCCCCGAGACGGTCGACCGCCTCGGCGATCGGCCCGGTGTTCGCGCCGTAGCCCAGGATCGCGATGTCGGCGTCGGCGACGCCGTGCAGCACGGCGCGCGGCAGCAGGTCGCGCATCGACTCCAGCTTGCCCATGCGCTTCTCCATCATCCGAGCGCGGTTGCGCGCGTTCTCGGTGATGACGCCGGCGTCGTTGTGCTCAGAGCCTGGGGCGAGGTGCATGCCCCCGGGGATGCCGGGGATTACGCGCGGCGACACGCCGTCGTCGGTGAACGCGAAGCGTTTGTATTCGCCGAACACCACCTCGCCGGAATCGATCAGCTTGCCGCGCTCGACGTGCACTTTGCTCAGATCGAAGGGCGGCAGCGTGGCCTTGCTCTGACAGAGCGCCTGTTCGGTGAGCACGAACACCGGGAGCTGATACTGCTCGGCCAAGTTGAACGCATCGACGGTCAGCTCGAATGACTCCGACACCGTGCCCGGCGCGAGGATGACGCGCGGGATCTCGCCGTGACCGGAGTATATGAGGTGGTTGAGATTGCTCTGTTCGGTCTTTGTCGGCATCCCGGTGGACGGGCCCGTACGCGCGCATTCGACGACGACGACCGGGATCTCGAGCACGCCGGCAAGCCCGATCGCTTCGGTCATGAGCGCCTGGCCCGGTCCCGACGTCGCGGTCATCGCCCGCACACCCGCATACGCGGCGCCGAGCGTCATCGTGATCGCCGCGAGCTCGTCTTCCGCTTGCACGACCACGCCCCCGAACTTCGGAAGCTGCACCGACATCCACTCGAGCACGTCGGTGGCGGGTGTGATCGGATA
>JAXDMA010000341.1:0-4021 GCA_034666305.1 Vulcanimicrobiota bacterium | reverse complement strand
CGTCGCGCGCCCGGCGCAGCGCGCTCGTCGCTACGGCGTCCGCGGCCGTCACGTCGCAGGCGCGCGCGATCTCCACGTAGTCGGCGATCGCCGCGAGCGTGCGTTCGCGCGCCGCGGGATCGAGCGTCCCGGTCGCGCCGATTCCCGTTCCGATGCGCGTGCCGCGCGACTCGGCGGCGATACGCACCGCACCGTCGAGCACGAGCAGCCGTGTCGAGTTCGTTCCGATGGAGAACAACGCGCGGATCACCGGCGGGCGGTTCGCGCGCCGGGGCGCAGCAGGCGGTACACCAGGCCGAAACCCAGATCGGCAAGCAGTTCGAATGCTTCGGTTGCGTCAATCGTTTCGCGCTCCACCGGCGTGTGGTACAGCAGCACGACGGTGCGCTCTTCGCCGGTGGTCCGCACGTTGGCGAGCACGCGGTCGAGGACCGGCGCGCGGAACGGGTTGTACATGAAGATCACGAGGTCGCCGCGCGGGAACGCATAGGACACCGCGTCGGCGTCCACGATCTTCACGTCGCGCGCGACGCGCTGGGGATCGCAAACCGTGGTGAGGTTTTCGCGTGCGATCTCCACGAGCGCCGGCGAGAGCTCCACGCCGATCACCGCGCGAAACGGCCGCCGCGCGGCGAGCAGCACGACACGACCCATCCCCGCGCCGAGATCGATGAACGTCGCGGACTCGGGCGCCAGCGGCGACGCGTCCAGCAACGCGTTCGCCTGCGCGACCGGCGTCGGCTCGTAATGCGTCGCATACTCCAGCGACGGGCCGATCGCGTCGGGATCGAGCTCACCCAGGAACACGAGCGCTTCGGTCGTCACGCCGTGCTCGGCGTCGAAGCGCTGGCCAGCCCGCCGGCCCGACACGCGCCAGTTCAACCTGCGCTAATAGCGCTTGGACGCGGTCGCTTCGCGCGTGCGCTCGATCATCTCCAGCGAGCGCCCGTGGCTCTTGTGCGCGACGCCGACGTAGAGCGTGTCGATCACGGCGAGCTGGGCGATCCGGCTCGAACTCGCGTCGCTGCTGAACGCCGTCTGCTGCGCGGCGGTAACGAGCACGACGTCCGACACCTTGGTGATCGGCGAAGACGAGCGGTGCGTGATGCAGATGGTCGTCGCACCGTGACGCTGCGCGCGGCCGAGCGCATCGGTGACGTCGCGGCTCGCGCCGGTGTGCGAGATCCCGAGCGCGACGTCGCCCTGCGCGAGCAGCGACGACGACATCGCCATCAAATCGCCGTCGGACAGCGCGACCGCGGCCACGCCAACTTTGATGAACTTGTGGTACGCGTCGAGCGCGAGCGGGCTGCTCCCGCCCACGCCGTAGATCTCCAGCCGCCGCGCCGCGGCGATCGCATCCACGGCGCGCTGCAGCTCGTTCTCGTCGAGCACTTCGAGCGTGTCGCGCAACGCCTGCGCGTTCGCCTGGAACACTTTGGTCTTGACCGTGGCGAGATCGTCCCCGGGCTCGATCGCCGCGTAGATGGCGGTGGTAGGCTCGACCAGATCGCGCGCCAGGACGATCTTGAATTCCTGATAGCCCTTGTAACCGATCTTCTGGCACAGCCGCACGACGGTCGATTCGCTCGTGCGCGTGCGGTCGGCCAGCTCGGTGACGGTGAGGTAGATCAGCTCGTCGGGGTGCGCGAGGATGAAGTCGGCGACGCGCTGCTCCGCCGCGCGCAGGCCGGAGTACGCGCCCTGGAGGCGTACGAACGAGCCCGGGACCTTGACCGGGTCGACGCGCGCATCTCTGGTCACTCAGCCCTGCTCTCGAAGAATTTGGCGCGCTGCCGCTTGCGCACGAGGTGCCGCTCGAACGGCTGCGGCCGGTCCGACGGCGCCCACTCCTCGGTCGATTTGAGGTACGCCGCGATCTGCGCCTCGAACGACGGATCGGTCAGCGGCGGCACGTCGGCCGTCGGCGTAACCTCGTCGATCCGCGTCTGCGCGATGACGACCATCTTCCCGACGAGATCGAAGGGAAGCGTGACGTCTTTGTGCTCCAGCGCGCGGGTGTACGCCGAGCGGTTCTTGTTGACGTCGCCGATCGGCGCGGCGACGAGACGTCCGTCCTCCAGGCGCACGATCGCACCGAGGTTGTGGACGTTGATCACGCTGCCGCGAACACGCTCGCTCACGGATCCGTCGCTGGTCGCGGAGGCTGCGGCTGGTGGCCGCGTTTCAGATAGATGATCGCTTCTTTGTCGCCGACCAGGTGCAGCCGGTCGTGAATCTCCGGGATCGCGCCGCGCGGGTCGGACAGCCGGCGAATCTCCCGCTGCTGCTGCGTGCGGCGCGCCTTCAGCGTGACGATGTCGCGCTCGACGCCCTGCAGCTGGTGCGCGAGCGCGATGTTGCGCCCGATGACGTGCGCGTACTGGACGCCGATCAGCGACAGCACGATGAGCGCGACGCAAACGACGCCGAGCCGGCCCAGGACGCGAACGAGGGCCGATCCGGTCATGAGATGCCGGCCCCGATGCGCCGGAACTTGCGGTACCGGGCGTCGCGCAGATCGTCCGGCGCCACGGTAACGAGCGAATCGAGTGCATGCGCGACTGCGTCGAGCACGCGCGCCACGGTGCCCGCGCCGTCCCGGTGCGCGCCGCCCAGCGGCTCGGGGATCACCTCGTCGATGATTCCGAACGCGAGCAGGTCATCGGACGTCAGCTTCAAGCGCGTCGCCGCTTCTTCCGCACGCGCCGCATCGCCCCACAGAATCGCCGCCGCGCCTTCCGGCGACGCGACCGAGTACACCGCGTGCTCGAGCATGAGGACGCGGTCGGCCAGCGCGAGCGCGAGCGCTCCGCCCGAGCCGCCCTCGCCGATGACGGTCGCGACGATCGGCACGCCGGCGTCCGCCAGCTCGTAGAGCGACTTCGCGATCGCTTCGGACTGCGCGCGTTCCTCCGAGCCGATCCCCGGGTCGGCGCCGCTGGTGTCCACGAACGTCACGACCGGCAGGCCGAGATGATCGGCGAGCTGGACGAGGCGGATCACCTTGCGATAGCCCTCGGGCGACGGCATCCCGAAATTGCGGAACACTTTCTCTTTGGTGTCGCGCCCTTTGTCTTGCGCGATCGCGATCACGCGGCGGCCGCGCAGCTTCGCGAAACCGCCGACGATCGCATGGTCGTCGCGAAAGTGACGGTCGCCGTGTAGCTCGTCGAACTGGTCGAGCGCGGCGATGTAGTCCGAGCCGAGCGGACGTTTCGGATGGCGCGCCATGTTCACGCGCTGCCACGGTGTCATCGTGCCGAACACCTCGCGCTGGATCTGCGCGTATTTCTCCTCGAGCCCGCTGATCTCCGCGCTCATGTCCACCGGCTGCTGCGCCGCATGCGACTTCAGCTCCGCGATGCGCTGCTCGAGCTGCAGCAAGCCCTTCTCGCGCTCGACGATGACGTTCACGCGCGCGACTCCGTCGAAGCGGGCTGTGGCGCCGCCGCGGGAGCGACCGCACCGCCGGCTTGCCCGTTGAGCGCGCGGCGCGCCCCCACGCCGTAGTCGAGCAGGCGGACCAGCCGGTCCTTGAGCTGCGAGCGCTCGACGACCATGTCGATCGCGCCCTTTTCGAGCAAGAACTCGGCGGTCTGAAAGTTGTCCGGCAGCTTTTGGCGGATCGTCTGCTCGATGACGCGGCGGCCCGCGAAGCCGATCGCCGCGCGCGCCTCGGCCACAATGACGTCGGCTTGAAACGCGAACGACGCGGAAACGCCGCCCGTCGTGGGATCGGTCAGCACGCTGAGATAGTAGCCGCCGGCATCGCGGAAGCGGCGCACGGCCAGCGTCGTCTTCGCCATCTGCATCAAGGCCAGCATGCCTTCTTCCATCCGCGCGCCGCCGCTCGCGGTGAAGACGACGCACGGCACCTTGCGCTCGCGCGCGCGCTCGAAGAGCTGCGCGATGCGTTCGCCGACGACGGTTCCCATCGTTCCGCCGCGGAAGTTGAAATCCATGACGCCGAGGGCGACCGGGTAGCCGCCGATGGACGCGAAGCCGCACATGACGCCTT
>JAXDMA010000340.1:0-14955 GCA_034666305.1 Vulcanimicrobiota bacterium | reverse complement strand
CACTCGCAGATCAACATGCTGCTGACGCGCGGCAAACGCGTCGTCGCCGAAGCGGTGATCAAGCGCGACGTCTTCAAGCGCATGATGGGCGTCGACACCGTGGAGCTGTTCCACCACCGCCAGATCTCCATGTCGGGCGCGTTCCTGGTAGGCGCGGCCAACAACGGCGCGCATGCGGCGAACGGTCTGACGGCGATGTTCATCGCGACGGGTCAAGACGTCGCCAACATCGCCGAGTCGCACGCCGCGGTGACGTACACGCAGTTGCTGCCGAACCAGGATTATTACTGGTCGATCACGCTCACGTCCCTGATCGTCGCGACGTACGGCGGCGGCACCGGCCTCGCGACGCAGCGCGAGTGCTTGGAGATGATGGGCTGTTACGGCAACGGCAAAGCCGACAAGTTCGCCGAGATCTGCGCCGCGGTCGTGCTTGCCGGCGAGACGTCGCTCACGGGCGCGATCCTGCACGGCGACTGGGTATCGAGCCACGACCGTCTAGGACGCAACCGCCCCTGAAGAGAGATCTCGGCGCGTTGTTGGAGCGGGCGCGGACCGACGCGTTGACGTACGCGCCGGCCGGGATCTCGCTGTGCGATCTTGCAACGCCGGGTTTGATTCGACGGCATTGGACCACCCCGCTCACGGGGTCGAATGCATTCGAGCGAGCAGCGGAGGCGCTTCGTACGTGGAAAATGCACCGCGGCGCGGGGCTGCGCATAGCTGCGGACGGGCCGATCGCCGTCGGCACCAACGTCGCGTTCAGCGCACCGCTGCCGATCGGTTTCGTCGATGGAACGTGTCGCATCGTCGTCGTCGTCGACGAGCCGAATCGGTTCGGATTCGCCTACGGTACGCTCTCCGTCCACCCCGAACGCGGCGAAGAAGCCTTCGTCGTTTCCAAAGATGACCACGGCCGCGTTCGGCTCGACATCGACGGCGTGTCGCGGCCGGTGCAACCCCTCGCTCGGCTCGTCCCGCAGTTCGCCGACCACCTTCAGGACCGCGCGGTTCGGCGCTATCTCGCGGCGATGCGATCGATCGCGCGCGACTAGCTGCGAATCGAGCCTTGCTTGCCGACAGAAAGAGTACGGAGCCGCTCGCTTGGCGAATGCAAGCAAGTGCGAACTCTGGTTCGCAGGGCGCCCGATGGGGAACGAACGTGATGATGAGAACGGTTTCCTTCGCATGACCGCAGCCGGTTGGAATTTCGCGGGTTCGACGGCACCGAGCCACCGAGGGCTCAAACCCCCGTCGAAGCTGCTTTGGCTCGCGGAATACCGCGCGTTCTGGGAGATCGGTTTCGCGCTCGCGGCGTCGCCGCTGCTGATGACCGCACCGCGTGGCGACGGACATCCCGTTCTCGTACTGCCGGGCTTTCTCGTCAGCGACATCTCGACGAGCCTGCTTCGCCGCTTTCTGACGGCACTTGGTTACGAAACGTACGGCTGGGAGCTCGGACGCAACCTCGGCGGCGTGACGAAGATGCGCGGTAAGCTGCGCGACCGTTTGCGCTCGATCCACGAGAAGACGGGCAAGAAAGCCACCGTCGTCGGCTGGAGCCTGGGCGGCGTGTACGCGCGCGATCTCGCGCTCGCGATGCCCGATGCCGTGCGATCGGTGATTACGCTCGGCAGCCCGTTCTCGCGCAACCCGAACGCGAGCAACATCAGCGACGTGTACGAGTTCGTCAGCGGTGAAGGCCCGTGGGACAACGGCGATCAGATCGCGCACGAGCTCGACGCGCTCAGCGGCGACTTGCCGATGCCGTCCACCTCGATCTGGTCGAAGATCGACGGCGTCGTGAGCTGGAAGTCTTCAGTGCTCAAGACGAACGCGCGCACCGAGAACATCGAAGTGATCGGCGCGAGCCACATCGGTCTGGGCGGAAACGCCGCGGTGCTATGGGCTGTTGCCGACCGTCTCGCGCAGCCAGAGAACGCGTTTACGCCGTTCGCGCGCACCGGTCCGTTCGCGATCGCGTACGGAGCCGGCCGCTAACAGGCCACCGCCGCTTACGCGGCGCCGCTCACCACGAGCGCCGCGTGCAGCAGCACACCGGCGGCGCCGCCGACGAGGCTGCCGTTGAGGCGGATGAACTGCAGATCGGGGCCTAGCTCGGTCTCGATCTTCTGACTGATCTCGGCGGCGTCCCAGCGCTGCACGATCTCCGTGATCAGCGCGGAGAACTGCTGCTGAAAGCGCGCGAGCACCGACTCCGCGACGTCGCAGAGCCGCACGTTGAGCCGTTCGACGAGCGCGGGCTCGTCCAGCATCTCGCGTGCGATGCGCGCGGTGATCTCGGCGAAGCGTAATCCGGCCGATTCAGGCGATTCGGACGGCGGGCGTTCGAGACGCGCGCGCAGCGCGCTCCAGCCGGCGGCGACGAGCTGGTCCAGCTCGGAACCGTGCAGGATCGCGTTTTTGAGGCGCTCGGCCTGCGCTTGCATTTCCGGATCGTCGCGCAGGCGCACGACGAAGTCGCGCACGGACGCATCGAACTCGCGGCGCATCGGATGATCCGGCGTGCGCGCGATCTCCTCGACCAGATCGACCATGCCGTCGACGAAGCGGTTGACGATGTACGCATCCACGAAGCCCGGCGTGAGCAGCGAGCGTTTCGCGAAGCGGCGCTTGATCTCGGCGCGCTGACCGTTCAGCCAACCGGCGACCAGCGGCAGGATGCGCGCCAGCACGCGCTGGTGCGCGCCGTCGGCGGTCACGATCTCGAGCACGCCGCCGGCTGCGCGCGACAGATCGACGTGCGCGACTTCGTCGGCGACGACGTTGCGCACGACGGCGCGAATTTCGCCGTCATCGACGGCGTCGAGCAGCCGCGGGACGAGCGCGCGCACGTTGGCGAACAGTGCCGCGCAGTTGCGCGGGACGGCGAACCAGCGCAGCACGTGGCCGGCGAGATCGAGCTCGCGCAGCTTCGACGCGATCAGCGTCGGCGTGAGAAAATTCTGCTCGACGAAGATGCCGAGCTGTGTGCCGATGCGATCCTTGTTGTTCGGCACGATCGCGGTGTGCGGCAGCGGCACGCCGCCCGGATGGCGGAACAGCGCGACGACGGCGAACCAGTCAGCGAGCCCGCCGATGAGCGCGGCTTCGCTGAAGGCCTCGACCCACGCCAGCCACGGATGGGCGGGCCGCAGGCGCGACGCAATCGCAAAAACGATCGCCATCACGGCCAGCAGGCCCGTGGCGATCGTCTTCATCTGCCGCAGGCGGGCCCGTTTGGGGCCCGCGCCGGCGTCGATCATGGCGTTACGCCTTCTCGGCGGAGCCTTCCGCGGCGGGCGTCTCGGCCTGTGCGCCCTTGAGCAGGCTGACCAGCTGGCTCACGTACTCGTTCTGCTGCTCGATGAGCTTCACGGCGAAGGCCGAGTTCAGCTCGCTGACCTGCGACACGACGGTCGGGATGTTTTTGAACGTCTGGGCGCCCGGCAGCTTGCTCGTGGCGTTGGTAATGAGCTCGCGGAACGAGTTCACGGCTGCGGCCTGGGCGGCCTGAGCCTGCTTGAGCGCCTCGAGGCCTTGCGCCTGGAGCTTCTCGATGGTGTCGACGTAGGTATCGTTCACGGGGTCTCCTTGCGCGCAGGGCGCGGTAGGCGGATGCGCGCTAAGTATACCAAGCACTATGCTGTGTTTGTCAAGCGAGCCGGTCGCACAGCCGCCCAGGAGGAGACGGCCGTACGGCAAAAAAGGTTTGCTTTCTCCGAGCAGCGACTCAACCATCAGACACGGGGTGCGACATGAACGCTTCGACGCTTTGGACCAGAATTTTGCCTGCGATCGGGGCGCTGCTCGCGCTGATCGCAGCCGGCGGAGCGGTCGTGGGCCTCGTCGCCCTGGTGCAATGGCTCGGCAAGAACACTCGGATGGAAGTGACCTTGCCGTCGCTGGTCATCGTAGGCGTTCTCGTTATCGTTCTTTCGCTCGGCCTTATGGCCGTCGCATTCTCCTTCACAAACATGACCGACCGCACGCAAGCGCTCGGGCTTCCCGACGGCTCCGTACGCGCGGTCGTCGCGCTTCTTCTCGTCGTGCTCTTTGCGATTCTGTCGATTAGCCTCTACACGGGGCTATCCGAGGGGACCGTCGATAGCATCAGCCAGCTGTCCGCTCCGCAAAAGGACGCGCTGATCGCCAAGATGGCGCCGAGCGAGATCGTCAGTGTGTCCGATCCGACGAAGACAGATCCGCCGACCTACACGGTGTGGCATCGTTCGCCCGCGAGCGTGCCGAGCCAGGACTTCGCGAAGCAGTTACTGGTGATGATCGGAACCCTGGTGACGGCGGTGGCGAGCTTCTACTTCGGAACGAGTTCGGTCGCGAGCGCGCAGGCAGCTGCGGCGCGCGGATCGTCCGGAAACGTCGGCATCCACACGCTCGCCCCAACCACGATCCCGCGCGGCAGCCGCCAGACCGTTACGATCTCGGGCGAAAACCTCGGCGCGATCACGGCCGTGACCCTGTCGAACGGGCTGACCAAGGTTTCCGGCACAAATGTTCTCTCGAATGCGGGGACCGTAAAATTCGACGTAGCGCTCGATCCGACTGCGCCCACAGGCGACTGGGACGTCACGATTTCCGACGCGGCCGGCGCGCAAACGAAGTCCCCGGTGCGACTAACCGTGACCGGGACCTAAGCACGTAGTCGAATCGCCGCCGGGCGCTTCGAGGTGGAGGCGACGCCGGCGCCATACCTAGCGGCGTGAGCGTGACCCGACTCCTCATCGCGAACCGCGGCGAGATCGCAGTTCGCGTCGCCCGCGCCGCGGCAACGCTCGGGATCGCCTCCGTCGCGGTCTTCTCTGAGGACGACGCGGAGTCGCTTCACACGCGCATCGCCGGCGAGGCCGTCCGGCTGCCAGGGTCCGGACCGCCGGCGTATCTCGACGCCGACGCGGTCATCGGTGCCGCCCTCGGCGCCCGCTGCGATGCGATTCATCCCGGCTACGGATTCTTGAGCGAAAACGCCGCGTTCGCGCAGCGCTGCATCGACGCGGGGCTGACGTTCGTGGGACCGCGGCCCGACGTGCTGGAGCTCTTCGGCGACAAAGCCCGCGCCCGCGCGCTCGCGCGATCGCTGCACGTACCGCTGCTTGCCGGCAGCGACGAAGAAGTCGAGCTGGACGGCGCGACCGCGTTTTTCGCATCGCTCGCCGACGGCGGCACGATGATGATCAAAGCCGTCGCGGGCGGCGGCGGGCGCGGCATCCGCGCGGTATCGCGCGCCGAGCACGTCGCCGGCGCGTTCGCCCGCGCGCGCGCCGAAGCGCTCGCGGCGTTCGGAAATCCGGGTCTGTATGTGGAACACTTCGTGCGCCGCGCGCGCCATGTCGAGATCCAAATCGCCGGCGACGCGTCGGGCGAAGTGTCGCACCTGTGGGAACGTGACTGCACGCTGCAGCGCCGCAATCAGAAGCTCGTCGAGATCGCACCGGCGCCGGCGCTGACTCCGGCGCTGCGCACGCGGCTCATCGACGCCGCGCTGTCGATGGCGCGCGCTACCAAGCACGACAGTCTCGGCACGTTCGAGTTCTTGATCGACACCGAAGCGCCGAACGACGCGACGTCGTTCGCGTTCATCGAGGCCAACCCGCGCCTGCAGGTGGAGCACACCGTCACCGAAGCGGTGACCGGCGTCGACCTGGTCGTCGCGCAACTGCGCATCGCGCGCGGCGCGACGCTGGCCGAGCTCGGCCTGCAGTTGCCGCCGCCGTCGCCGCGCGGCATCGCCGTCCAAGCGCGCGTCAACGTGGAGACGATCGCGCCGGACGGCGAGGTGATGCCGGCCGGCGGAACGCTGACCGCGTTCGAACCGCCGGCGGGGCCTGGCGTGCGCGTGGACACGTTCGGCTACGGCGGCTACCGCACGAATCCGAGCTTCGACTCACTGCTCGCGAAAGTGATCGTGCATTCGCCGGAAGGCGATTTCGCGCACGCCGCGGCGTTAGCCGAGCGAACGCTGCGCGAGTTCCGCATCGCCGGCGTCGCGACGAACTTGCCGTTCCTGACCGCGCTTCTGCGCCATCCCGACGTCGCCGCATACGACGTGTATACGCGCTTCATCGCGGAGCACGCCGGCGAGCTCACCGCAGACGCTCAAAGCACGCCTCTGGAAGCGCTCGCCGCAACGGCGGCGGCGTCGCCTAAGCGCGAACCACCGCGTGCGAGGAGGCAAGGTCCGCCGAACACGGAGGCGCTGCGCGCGCCGACGCCCGGGAAATTGCTCGCGATCGACGTCGAGGTCGGCGCCCCGGTGGCGCGTGGCCAGCGGTTCGCGGTGCTCGAAGCGATGAAGATGGAGCACGTGCTCACGGCGGAGATTTCCGGCATCGTCCGCGCGATCGCCGCGCAGCCCGGCGCGATCCTGGACGGCGGCGACGCCGTGCTGTTCGTGGAACCGGCGGACGTCGAGCTCGCAGACGCCGGCGCGGACCCGCACGCCGGTCTCGACGAGTTGCGCGCCGACCTGGCCGAAGTGCTCGAGCGGCGCCGCGCGCTTGGCGACGAAGCGCGCACGGACGCACACGCAAAACGGCGTGCGCAGGGCCGGCGTTCAGCACGCGAACAGCTCGCGCGCTTGTTCGACGATGGCGACTTCATGGAATACGGCGAGTTCGCGCTGGCCGCGCAGCGCCGCCGCCGCGACGCGGCGGAGCTCGAACGCATGAGCCCCGCCGACGGACTGATCGCGGGGATCGGTCACGTCAACGGCGATCAATTCGACGACGAGCGTTCGCGTTGCGTCGCAATGGCGTACGACTACACGGTGTTCGCGGGCACGCAAGGCTACGTCAACCACCTCAAGACGGACCGCATGCTGGGCCTCGCGCAAACGCGACGGCTGCCGCTGGTGATGTACGCCGAAGGCGGCGGCGGTCGCCCCGGCGACACCGACGTCACGTGGGCGTCCGGCCTCGCGGTGCCGACGTTCGCGAGCTACGCGCGCTTGAGTGGCCTCGTGCCCATCGTCGGCGTCGTTTCGGGCTACTGCTTCGCCGGCAACGCCGCGTTCTTGGGCTGTTCCGACGTGATCATCGCGACGCGCGATGCGAACATCGGCATGGGCGGCCCGGCGATGATCGAAGGCGGCGGCCTCGGCACGTTTCGCCCCGAAGACATCGGGCCTGTATCGGATCAAGCGCCGAACGGCGTGATCGACGTCGTCGCGGAAAACGACTTCGAAGCCACCGATCTCGCGCGCAAGTATCTGTCCTACTTCCAGGGCCCGTTCGCGGACTGGACATGCGCGGACCAGCGCGAGCTGCGGCGCGCGATCCCGGAGAACCGCTTGCGGGTCTATGACGTGCGCAAGGTCATTGCCACGCTGGCCGACGACGACTCCGTGCTCGAGCTGCGCGCGGCATACGCGCCGGGCATGATCACGGCGCTCGTGCGCATCGCGGGCAAGCCGTTCGGCCTGATCGCGAACAACCCGCTGCACCTGGGGGGCGCGATCGACGGCCCCGGCGCGGACAAGGCGTCGCGGTTCATGCAGCTGTGCGATGCGTTCGATCTGCCGATGATCTCGCTGTGCGACACGCCCGGTTTCAACGTCGGTCCCGACGTCGAGCGCACGGGGCAAGTGCGACGCGTCAGCCGCATGTTCGTTACGGCGGCGAGCATGACCGTGCCCGTGTTCTTCATCGCGCTGCGCAAAGGGTACGGCCTCGGAGCGCAAGCGATGGCGGCGGGAAGCTTGCACGAGCCGTTCTTCTCCGTCGCGTGGCCGACGGGGGAGTTCGGGCCGATGGGTCTCGAAGGCGCGGTGCGGCTCGGCTATCGCAAGGAGCTCGCCGCGATCGAGAACCCGCAAGAACGGCAAGCCGCGTTCGACGCGATGGTCGCGCAGTCGTACGCGCAAGGTAAGGCGCTGCACGTCGCGTCGGTGGGCGAGCTCGATGCGGTAATCGATCCGCGCAACACCCGCGACTGGATCACGCGCGGGCTCCGCGCGATCCCGGCCCCGCCGGCGCGAACCGGCAAGAAACGTCCATCGATCGACACGTGGTAACCGCTACGAAAGGTGACTCGCAATGAATGAGCTGTTCTCGCTCGACGGTCGCGTCGCGCTGGTCACCGGCGCGTCGAGCGGCCTCGGCCGGCATTTCGCGCAGGTGCTTCACGATGCGGGCGCCACCGTCGTGCTCGCCGCGCGCCGCACCGAACGGATCGAGGCCGACGCGAAGCGGCTGGGCGATCGCGCGCGGGCGCTCACGATGGACGTCACCGACGAGGCGTCGATCGCCGCCGGGTTCGAGCAGCTCGCGAAGGACGGCGTGCTCTGCGACATCGTCGTGAACAACGCCGGCATCAGCGGCGAGCACCTGATCCTGCAGATGGATACCGAGGAATGGGACAGCGTCGTGGAGGTGAACTTACGGGGGCCGTTCCTGGTCGCCCGCGAGGCCGCGCGCCGGCTCGTCGCCGCGAAGAAGCCGGGCAGCATCGTGAACATCGCGTCGATCCTAGGCTTGCGCGTGTCGCCGGCGGTCGCCCCGTACATGGCGAGCAAAGCGGGGCTGATCCACCTCACCCGCAGCATGGCGTGGGAGTTCGCGCGCTATGGCATCCGCGTCAACGCGTTATGCCCCGGCTATTTCTCGACCGAGATCAACGCCGATTTTCTCAAAACCGAGTGGGCGCAAGCGTCGCTGAAGCGCGTACCGCAACGCCGCATCGGCGAGCTGAGCGAGCTCACCGGACCGCTGCTGCTCCTGACGTCGAACGCAGGCTCGTTCATGACGGGCGAAGCGCTCGTGGTCGACGGCGGCCAGTCGATCAATTCGATGTAATTCGCGATCGTGGCGCACCCTTCGACAGGCTCAGGGTGACATGATGAATGATCGTGACTGTGGCGCGGTGCGCGACGTCGTAGTGGCGGACACTCTGAGCGAGCGGAGGCCAGGATGGCCGAGAGCGATGCGAAGACGTGCGATGTCGCGCGCCGCGACACCGCCGTCAGGTCGATCCCCAGACGTCGAGGTTGTACCGCTTGTTGGCCGTTAGCGTTTCGAGCCAGCGGTTCGCCGCCGATTCGTCTGCGCCGGTCTTGCGGCGGTAGAGATCGATCAGCGTCGCTCGCACGTCCGGTTCCATGCGGCTGCCGTCGCCGCACACGTACGCGGCGCCGTCGTTGTCGAGCACCGACCACACGTCGTCCGCGTACTCCGCGATGTCGTGCTGCACGTAGCGCTTCGCCTCTCCGACGCGGGAAAACGCGACGTGTAATTCTACGATACCGTCCGCAGCCCAGCGCTCGAGTTCTTCGCGGTACAGATAGTCCTGACCCGGATGCCGGCACCCGAAGAACAGCAGCGCGCGCCCGAGCGTTTTGCCGCCGCGCTCGAGCACTTCGCGCTCTTGCAAGAAGCCGCGGAACGGCGCAAGGCCCGTGCCGGGGCCGATCATGACGATCGGCTTCGACGGATCGTCCGGCAGCCGGAAACCGCTTTTCGAGTCTTTCACGAACGCGTCGATCATCTGCTCGCCGGCATGCCGCTCCAAGTACGTCGAGGCAACGCCTTCGAACGTGCCGAGGCCTGACCACGCCGGTTCGCGCACGACGCCGACCGTGATGCTGCAGCGATCCGCTTCGGCGAGCGGTGACGATGAGATCGAGTAATACCGCGGCGTCATGGCGGGCATCATGTCGAGGAACGTCTCGAACGGCAGCTCGCAGGCGGGATTTTCGTCGAGCAGGTCGAGCACGGAGCGACGCTTGCGCTTCACCTCGGTGCGGTACGGGGACGCGTCCGTATCGTCCGCCGCGAGCGCCTCGAGCCGCGGCTTCGTGTTCGGACACTTCGTGTGCTCGGCGAGCGTCGCGATCTGCTTGCGCGTCGCGGGATGCTGCAGCTCGACGTGGTGCGCCAGAAGCCGTTGCAGCGATACCGGCGCATCGACCGGCAGCGTCGCCGGCCGCGACGATGCCACGCTCAGCTGCACGTACGTATCGTCCGCGAAATCGAAGCGGCGCATTACGCGGGCCACGAGCGCCGCCGGGTTTTCCGCAACGACGCCCAGGTGGTCGCCGACGCCGTACGACGCGCCGGCCGGCAGTGCGACCTCGATGTGCCGCGTCGAGCGCTCGCCGCCGGTTTGCAGTTCGCGGTTCGCGAGCACGCGCATCGCGTTCGCGCCATGCGCCGCGGCGAGCGGGTTGGCTTGGGGTCCGGCGACCACTTCGATCGCGTACCGCGGCCGCGTGTCGGACTCCGCTTGCGTGTCGAACGACACGCCGAAGTCCTTTGCGACCTGCGTCCACAGCGCGATCCGCCACGCGCGGAACTGTCCGTCGAGATCTTCTTGAGCGTCGCCTTCGCCGCGCGCGAACAGGCGCTGCGCCCCGAATTCCGCGAGCTTGTCGTCGATGAAGCGCGGAACCGCCTGATACGTCGACGCCCAGTTGCGGTTGCCGCAGCCGAACACCGCGTACTGCACGCCGGCCAGTGCGTCGGGCGCCATCCCGTCTTGCAGCCATTGGTAGAACGCTGCGGCGTTGTCGGGCGGCGCGCCGTTGTACGACGCGCACACGATGAGCACGCCGCCCTCCGCCGGCAGCTTGCCCGCGAAATCGTCCAGCCACGCGACGCGCACGTCGAAGCCTTGCCCGGCCGCCAGATCGGCGACGCGGCGCGCCGCGTCTTCCGACGTGCCCAAGTTGGAGCCGAACAGCACGAGCAAGGGCGTACCGTGTCCCGGCAACTGCGCCGGCGGCGCGGCGGCCGTCGCGCCCGACGGCGCGGAACCGTTGCGGCGCGCCGGGGCTTGCGCCGTCACGGCAGGCGGAGCGACGGTCTTGTGCACGCGCGCGCGGACTTTGATCTTCAGGCCCTCGGGCTTGATCGTCAGCGTCTCTTTGAGCCGCAGCTGATACCGCGTGTGATCGATCAGCCGGAAGCGCTGCAGCATCATGCCGATGACCAGCGCGGATTCTTGCATCGCGAACTGTCGCCCGATGCAGGCGCGCTGGCCGTTGCCGAATGGTTTGTACGCGTTGGTCGGGCGCGCGCGCTCGCGCTCCGGCGTGAAGTTGTCCGGATCGAAGATCTCGGCGCGATCGCCCCACACAGCTGGGTCGCGGTGCAGCGCCGGCAGCAGCAGCACCACTTGCGCGCGCGCCTTGATCGCGTACTTGCCGCCGAGCACTTCGTCTTTGTACGGCAGCAGCGCGAACGCCGGCGCCGTCGGCCAGAGCCGCAGCGATTCCTTGAGGATCTGCTGGACGTAGGTCAGCGCGTTGACCTGCTTCATCGTGGGCTTTACCGAAAGATCGGTGCCGAGGACGCGATCGACTTCGGCGTACGCCTTGGCCAGCACGTCGGGATTGCTCAGCAAGAAGTACGTCGCGAACGACAGCAGCCCGCTGGTGGTCTCATGCCCCGCGATCAGAAACGTGATGATCTGATAGCGGATGTTCGTGTCGTCGAGGCGCTCGCCGGACTTGCGGTCGACGCCCGCGAGCATGTAGTCCAGCATGTCTTTCTTCTGCGGCTCGTCGCCTTGGGCGGCACGCGCTTCCTTGCGGTCGCGCACGATCTGGTCGACGACTTTGTTGAGGTACTCCGCGTCGCCCGCGAGGCGCGCTTGGCGCGGGCGCGTGAAGATCTCTTCGAAGGGCAGGCCGCGCTGGCTCATCGAGATCTCGAGCGCGTCCACCATCGCATCTACGAACGGGTGGTTGTCCTCGCGATAGAACGAGTTGAACCGATAGCCGAAACCGCAGATGCCGATCGTGTCGAGCGTGAGCGCGGTCATGTCGTGGACGACGTCGATCTCGTCGTCCGGGTTGAGGCGCTCCCACTTGAGCATCATTTGCTCGGCGACGTCGAGCATCATCGGGTGGTAGCCCTGCATCGCGCGGTCGCCGAAGTTCGGCAAGAGAATGTTGTGCGCTTTCGACCAGTTCGGTTCGGTCGTGTACGCGGTGAACAGCCCGTCGCCGGAGATCGTGCGCACGCGATGCAGCGCGCCGCGCACCGATTTGTCGAAGCGCGACTCGTCGCTGAGCTCGTCGGCGAGCGCGAAGCCGGATACCACGGTGATAGGCTTGCCCATCATGTCGAGCTGGAAGATGGGGCCGAGCTCGCGCGCGAGCGCGATGAGGTTCTGAATCGGCGCGCTCGCGCTGACGTCGAGAATGTTGCCGAGAACCGGCTTCTTTGGCGGGCCCGGGATCGCGATCATGCGGCCGATCCGTACGCGCGCTCGAGCTCGTCCAGCTCGTCGGTCAGCATCACCGTCAGGCGCTGCACGTCGGGGATCACGTTCGCCGCGGCCATCAAACCGAAGTCGAGCCCGTCGACGTAGCCGTGCACGGTGATGTTGAGCGCTTGGCCGTGCACGGGGATCGACATCGGGTAGACGTGTTCGATCTGCGCGCCCGCAATGTAGATCGGCGTGCGCGAGAAGAACACGTTCGACACGACGACGTTCATCGACGGCGGCACGCTGTTGGCGAGCTGCGAGCGCCCGTAGAATACCGCGAGCAGCTGCAGCAGCATCGGCGTGCCGAACGTCGGAATGTCCGCGAAATGCGGGATCAGCGAACGGAACGGGTTCGCCAGGTCCTTCGACGTCGCGGCGGCGGCGACGATCGCTTCGAGCCGCTGCTTGGGGTCTTCGATGTCGGTCGATAGCGGAACGACCATCCCGAACACCTGGTTCTTGAGCTCGGCATCGCCCTTCTCGCGGGCCGAGATCGGGACGAATGCAGTGAGCGACTTCTTCGGGAGCGCTTCGAGCTCGTTGAGATATCGGCGCAGCAAGCCGCTCGAAAGAGCAAGGACGACGTCGTTCACCTTGCCGCCCGCTTTCGCGGCGATCTTCTTTACGCGCGCCATCGACACGGTGACGCCGGCGAAGCTGCGTTCCGACGAGATCGCCACGTTGATCGGCGTCGAGGGCGCCGACAGCAGGTCGAGCGCTTTGAGCGAGTCCGGCTTGAAGGCGTTGGACAGCGCGGCGGAATACGCGGTCGCAATCTCGCTGAAGTTCGCACCGAGGCGCAGCGGCCACTCGACCGAATGGATCGTCGCATCGAGCAGCACCGACGCGAGATCGCTGCCGCCGCTCCGCGGCAGTTCCAGATTTCCGAGGGACGACTGCTGGAACGGCGTGCGCCACAGCTCGGCGTACGCCGCGAACATCGACGACGCGACGTCGCGCACGTCTTGCTTCTTGGGCGCGCCGCTCGGCGGTTTCGCCGCGGCCGGCGCGTCCGCGGGCTGCGAGTCGGCCGACGTCTCGTACAAGATCTCCGTCAGCGCGGCGCCCGCGCCGCCGTCGATGAGCGCGTGGTGCATCTTCGAGTAGATCGCGGCCTCGTTGTTCGGCATGCCGTCGAAAATGTAGATCTCCCACAGCGGCCGCGCGCGGTTGAGCGTCTTCGCGTGCAGCCAGCCGGCGAGCCGCTGCGCCGTCGCACGATCGTGCGGCTCGGGCAGCGCGCCGCGCAGCACGTGCCGGTCGAGGTCGAACTGTTCGTCTTCCACCCAGCTCGGGCGATCGATGTCGAACGGCGCCGACGACAGCTTCCAGCGCAGGCTCTTCGCGAGGTGCAGGCGGCTCTTGATGCGCGCCTTGAAGTCTTCGTAGAAATCGCCGTCGTAACCATCGGGCAATTTGACGATAGTCAAGCTGCCGACGTGCATCGGGCATTCGGCGGTCTCGGCGAAAAGGAAGGCCGAGTCCACGACGGACAGCTTTCGTATCGTTTCACTCATCGTGTCGCGCCCTTCGCTGCCAGGCAAGCAGTCGTGCCCATTTGGCGGCCTCCGCGAGAACTCCCTGGAGCGTCAGTCATGTCGATGTGGGAACCGTTCACCAAACTCGCTCAGCACAGCATTTCCATCGCTCGCGACGAGGCGATTCGCCTCGGGAACACCGACGTCGGGACCGAGCACATTCTGCTCGGGATCATCGCCCAGGGCGACACGGTCGCGGCGCGAGCGCTCGACATGCTTGGGATCGACCTCGCGAAAGTTCGCCGGGAGGTCGAAGCGAACACGGGCTCCGGCGCGCCGCCCATCCGCGACGCAATGCGGTTCACCCCGGACGCCAAGCGCGTCATGGAGCTCGCGTTCGAAGAGGCGCGCATGCAAAACCACAACTACGTCGGCACGGAGAGCCTGCTGCTGGGCATCATCCGTGAGCCCGACGGGCTCGGCGGACGCGTGTTGAAGGACGCCGGCGTCGACGCTACCCGGGTACGCGAGCAGATGACCGCGTTGCTCCGCGAGGACAAGCCGCCTGCGCCCTAGCGCCTGTTGCGCCTCATCACTCCGACGGCGCCGCGGCGGTGCTCGCGCCCGTGTCCGGCCCGATCCACACCGTTTGCACGTTGACGAACTCGCGGATCCCGAACTCGGAGAGCTCACGGCCGATACCGCTTTTCTTCACGCCGCCGAACGGCAGCCGCGGATCGGACGCGGTCATCCCGTTGATGAAACAGTTGCCCGACTCCAGCCGCGCGGCCAACTTCTCCGCGCGCGCGACGTCGCGCGTCCAGAGATTGCCGCCCAAGCCGAAGCGCGAGTCGTTCGCGAGCTCGACCGCGTGCTCGGCATCGCGCGCGCGCATGATCGCGGCCGCGGGACCGAACGTCTCTTCGACCGCCATGCGCATCCCCGGCGTGACGTCGCCGACGACCGTGGCTTCGACGAACGCGCCCGCGCCCGGCAACGGCTCGCCGCCTGTGAGCAGCTTCGCGCCGGCGGCAACGGTGTCGCGCACTTGCGCGACGAGCTCGTCGCGCAGATCGGTGCGCGCCATCGGGCCGATCTTCGTATCGCGCGCCGTCGGATCACCCACCTTGAGCGCGCGCGTCTTGCGCACGAACGCATCCACGTACGCGTCGTACACCGCGTCTTCGACGATGAACCGTTTCGCGGCGATGCAGCTCTGACCGGTGTTCTGGAAACGCGCCTTGACGCCGAC
>JAXDMA010000339.1:0-8412 GCA_034666305.1 Vulcanimicrobiota bacterium | reverse complement strand
TGGTCGCCGCTCAGCAGGACCGGCGGCACGTCCACCCCGCGGAACCGGGGCGGGCGCGTGTAGGCCGGGTGGTCCAGCTCGTCGCCCGTCCAGGATTCGGATGCCGCGGACTCCGCGTCGATCGCGCCCGGGACGAGGCGGACCATTGCGTCGAGGAAGGCCATTGCGGCGATCTCGCCGCCCGTCAGGACGAACTCACCCAGCGAGACTTCCTCGACCGGGTAAAGCTCGCGCAGGCGCTCGTCCACGCCTTCGTAGTGGCCGCAGATCAGGATCAGGCGGTCGAGCTCCGCCCATGCGGCGGCGTCGGCCTGACGAAAGACCGGCCCGCTCGCGGAGGTCAGGACGATCCGCCGGCGTTCGCCGGCTGGGGCCGCGGCCAGGATCGCGTCGAGCGTGCGGGCCAGGGGCTCGATTCGCAGCACCATGCCGGGGCCGCCGCCGTACGGCCGCTCGTCGGCGCGCTCGCGGCCTTCGAGCGCATCCAGAAGGTCGTGCATGCGCACCTCGACCAGGCCGCGCTCGAGCGCGCGGCCGACGATCGACAGCCCGATGACCGGGGCGAACATCTCGGGGAAGAGCGAGACGACGTCGACGTGCAAGACCCCCACGTGGCGTTCTTCGACCGTCTGCGTCGCCTGCTCCCGGGCCGGGCTCCGTCCGAGCCGTTCGCGCGCGGCGCACGCGCGCTCGACCGCGGCCGGCTCGACGACGCAGAGGCCGCGTTCGCCGAGGCTCTGACGCTTGCGCGGACGGCCGCCGAGGTCGCGCTCGTGCGCAACAAACGTGCCATCGTCGCCATCCATCGCCGCAACCTTGAACTTGCGATCGACGAGCTCATCTGCGCGCTCGAAGCCGATCCGCGCAGTGCCGCGGCGATCACGACGATCGGCAACATGCTCCTCGAATCCGACGCCGCGGACGAAGCGGTGGCGCATTACGAATACGCGATCCTCGTCGACGAAAACTACGGGCCGGCATACCACAACCTCGGCGTTGCGTTCCACCGCAGCGGCCGGCGCGCTGAGGCGGTGCGCATGCTGCGGAAGGCGACACGGCTCGAAGGGCGCATGAGACGCTCGTGACGGACGAGCAGTTGCGGCTGGACTCCGACCTTCTCAACGTGCTGCGTGCGGGCGTGACGCACGCCGTCGAACACGGTGCGCACTTCGTCGCGCCGTCACATCTGTTGCTGGGATTGCTCGCCGATCCGCTCATCGGCCCGGCGATCGCGCCGCTGGTGCCGCGCGACAAGATCGAAAAAGCCGCCGCCGACGCGGTCGCGAAGCCGTCGCAGCTCGCCGAGGTTCCCGAAGAACCGCCGGCCGGCGGCGGTGCGCCGCCCTTCGTGCGGTACGACTCGCTCGCGTTTCGTTCGCTGGACGGCAAGCACACGCTGTATCTCGACGGCGAGTCGTTCCGTCTGTTCGTCGAAGGCGCGCGGCGCGCGGTCGACGTTTACCGCGCGAAGCACCTCGTATACGGTTTCACCGCGGAAGCGGTCAAGGACCGCGATCTGCTGAGCTTGTTCGGGACGGACCCGCAAAGCGTGAGCAAAGCCGTCGAGGGCCTGTGAACACGCACTAGAGCGTGTGCGTTTCGACCGCCGTGATGTCTTCGAGGTACGTGAACAGCTGCGGCAGCGTGATCTTCTCGAGCTCGCCGCGCTCCTTGATCGCGTCGCCGTCCTCGCCTTCGTCGCGCAGATAACAGCGCGACTCGACGCCGCCCGCGCCTTCGCTGAGGAACGACACCGCGAAGCCTTTGCCCAGCGTGTCGTCGTAGATGCGCATCGCCGCGGGATTGAGGATCTCGATCGAGTGCGACGCATTGTTCGCATCGAAGATCGTGATCGTGAGATAGTCGCGGTTGACGATCTCGATCGAGCCCACGACGAAGGTGTTTTTGGCCGAGAAGAACTCGTGCCCTCGCTTGTTTCGCGAGCTCACTTCGTAGAAGGTGCGGTGCGCGACAAAACGGTTGAGGATCTTCCGAAGCGTCGCGATGGACGCCAGGGTCTCGGTCCGGTTGCCGCGGGTGTAGATGATCTTCAGGGCGTGGGGCCGGCCTTTGATGATCTCCGCGCGCCGCTTATCGCTCCTCGCGGGGCATGACGCGTTGAACAAGACCGGGAAGAAACCCTCCGCATGCTCTCGATTCCCGACATGGCCGTCCTCGGCGCCGCCGCGCTCCTGTTCTTCGGGCCCGAACAGCTCCCGCGCGTCGCCCGCAAGGCCGGCAACGTCATGCGGGAGATCCAGAACACGTCCGCGTCGTTCATTCGCGAGCTCGAGCGCGCGGCGGACGTCGAAGATGCCAAAGACGCAAAGCCGTACGAGCCGCCGCCGTACGATCCGGCGCCGTACGACGCCGCTCCGTACGACGCCGCGGCGTACGACGCGCCCGCAGATGAGCCGGCGCCGTACGACTCATCGCGCTTCGAACCGCCGGCGCCCGAGCCCGACGCGCCCAGCGCAGCCGAAAAGCTGGCCGAGCCGCGGCCGGCGCTCGACCTGCAGGCGTCACCCGCCACAGAGCCGGCGCCAGAGGCCGATCACACGCCGCACCTCTAGCCGCGTTTCGGCATAGGGCGGGATCCCGCCGTAGCGCTCGACCGCGCCGGCGCCCGCGTTGTACGCGGCAATGGCCCGGCTGAATCGTTCGCCCGGTGGAAGGCGCCGGTATCGCGCCAGCAGTCCGGCGAGGTGCGTGACCGTGCCGTGCAGGTTCGCCTCGGCGTCGTCGGGGTCGACCCCGAGCCCGGCCGCGGTCGCCGGCATCAGTTGCCCGAGTCCGCGCGCGCCCGCGCGCGAGACCGCCCGGGGATCCCAGGCCGACTCGACCGCCACGAGCGCAACGACGAGCCGCGCGTCGATGCGCGCGGCGTCGGCCTCTGCCACGACGCGCGCCGCAAGCCGCGTGGCATGTGCGTCGTCGAGCGCGGGATGGAATGCCCGCAGCGCGGACGCGTACGCGACGAGCACGGAAGCAAGAAAAGGGCTGGGCACACGACCTGCGGTGCCCGCCCCCTTCGCGGCTAGTCGGCTGTCGCGCCGTTAGAGATTAAAGTTCGAGCGGATCTCGCTGATGCGGGATTCGAGCGCGCCGCGGACTTGGCGGTGCAGCTTTTCTTTTTGCTCGTCGGGGAGGCGCTGATAGACGAGGTATCCGGCGGCCGAGAGGATTCCCCCGAGGACGCCCACGAGGACGGTCCGCCCCGCGTCGGAATTGGCGGCGGCGTCGCCGGTCTTGCTCTGGAGCTCCCCGTTGAGGGGCTTGGTCGTGTCGTGCATCGTGGGATTCCTTTCGACGCCGGTGTACCCGGAATCCCCATCGGAGCTACGCGCCTTCGGCCTCGGATTCGCGAACGTAGCGGATTGCGCCGCGGTACTGTTTGGCGATCTGCTCGATCGCGAGCTCCGCGGTGGCCACGATCGCGCGGACGTCGTCGCGGTCGCGGGCCTCTTCGGGCCACCGCATCAGGAGATCGCCCGTGCGCCGGTGCCCGGTCACGGTGACGTGCGCGACGTCGGTCAGGCCGGCCCACGCCGCCTGGAGCAGCGCCGAGACGGCCGCGCAGGCGATGTCCTCGCCCGGCTCACCCTGGCCGGCGTGCCCCGTAGAAAAAACAGAGGACAGCCGGTCACGGCTGTCCCTGCGAAAACGGACCTCGAGCATTGGGTCAGAGGGCGATCTTGTCGATCCGGATCTCGGCGAACCGCTGGCGATGCCCGTTGAGCTTGCGGACGCGCTTCTTGGACTTGTAGCGGAAGACGAGGATCTTCTTGTCCTTGGCTTGGCGCAGCACCGTTCCGGTCACCGTGGCGCCGCTCACGAGCGGGCTGCCGATCGAAACGTCGTCGCCGTTCGAGGCCAGGACGATGCGGTCGAACGTCACCGACGAGCCGACTTCGGTCTCGATGAGATCCGTCCGGATGACATCGCCTTCGGACACGCGGAACTGCTTGCCGCCGGTCTCAACGATCGCGTACATAACCCAGGGACTTTATCATGGGGCTGGGTGGATCGTCAACGCGACATGTCGTGTCTCACGGTCTACAGGCTTCGCCGTCACGAGGATTTACCGTGAGAACTACCGACCCGCCGCCCGCTTCCGCCCGCTCCGTCGTGCCGCTCAGCTTCACGCTGAACGGCCGGGAGTCGACGTTCACGATCGAACCGCAGGTGACGCTGCTCGACCTGCTCCGCGACCGTGCCGGCCTGCCCGGGACGAAGAAAGGCTGCGACCGCGGCCAGTGCGGTGCGTGCACCGTCCTGATCAACGGGCGCCGGACGCTGTCGTGCTTGGCGCTCGCGCTGGCGCACGCCGGCGACGAGATCACGACGATCGAAGGGCTCGCCGCCGGCGACGCGCTGCACGCCGTGCAAGCCGCGTTCGTCGAGCACGACGCGTTCCAGTGCGGCTTTTGCACGCCGGGCCAGATCCTCTCCGCGGTTGCGGTGATCGCCGAAGACCGCGCGCACGGCGCCGACGAGATTCGTGAAGCGATGAGCGGCAACGTGTGCCGCTGCGGCGCGTACCCCAACATCGTCGCGGCGATCTCCGCCGTGCAGGCGGCGCGCTGATGCGCGCGTTCGAATACGTCGTCGCGGACTCGCCGGCTTCCGCGCGCGCGCTGGTGCGCGAGGTCGACGGCGCACGTTTCTACGCGGGCGGGACGACGCTGGTCGATCTGATGAAGAGCGACGTCGAGCAGCCGCGGCGCGTGGTCGACATCTCGCGCCTTGCGCTGACCGCGGTCGAGCGCCGCGGCGACGTCGTGCGGATCGGCGCGCTGGCGCGCAACAGCGACGTCGCGTACGACCCGTTGATCGCGCAGAACTTTCCCGCGATATCCGAAGCGCTGCTCAGCGGCGCATCCGGCCAGATCCGCAACGCGGCCACCATCGGCGGCAACCTGCTGCAGCGCACGCGCTGCACGTACTTCCGCGAGACGCGCTGGCGCTGCAACAAGCGCGAGCCCGGCAGCGGCTGCGACGCGCTCGAAGGCTTCAATCGCGGCCACGCCGTGCTCGGCACCAGCAGCGCGTGCATCGCGACGTATCCAGGCGATTTCGCCGTCGCGCTCGCCGCACTGTCCGCGCGCGTCGTGGTCGAAGGCGACGGCGGCGAACGGACGATCGCGCTCGACGACTTCTACGTGCTGCCTGGTGACCACCCGGAGCGTGAAACGGCGGTCGGACCCGGCGACCTCATCACGGCCGTCGAGGTGAGCGTCGAGCCGCTGCACGCGCGGTCGCATTATCTCAAGGTGCGCGATCGGGCGTCGTTCGAGTTCGCGCTGGTGTCCGTGGCGTGCGCGGCATGGCTGAACGACGAGCGCATCGACCAGGTGCGGCTCGCGCTGGGCGGCGTCGGTACGGTGCCGTGGCGTGCGCGGGACGCCGAGATCGCGCTCGCCGGCGCCGCGCCTGACGACGACGCGTTCCGCGACGCCGCCGACATCGCGCTCGCCGGCGCCGTGCCGCGCGCGCACAACGGTTTCAAAGTGGAGCTAGCGAAGCGCGCGATCGTGCGCGCGCTGCGCACGGTGTGCGGAGGTGCGGCATGACCGCGACTGCGGAACGTCCCGCGACGCGCGGGTTCATCGGACGTCCCGTCGACCGGGTCGACGGTCGCGCGAAGGTTACGGGCGCGGCGCGCTATGCTGCCGACGCGCCCGTCGACGCGCCGCTGTTCGCGGTGATCGTACAGTCCACGATCGCGCGCGGGCGGATGACCGCGATCGACGAGCGCGCGACACGCGCGGTCCCGGGCGTCGTCGAGGTCGTGACCTACCGCAACGCCCCGCGCGTGCCGGCGCTTCCCTTCGACTTCTCGGTGCCCGTTCAAGAAGAGCTCGCGCCGCTGCAGACGGCGGACGTGCACTACGACGGCCAGCACGTGGCGGCGGTCGTCGGTACGACGTTCGAGGCCGCCCGTGAGGGTGCGGCGTTGTTGCGCATCGAGTACGAGGTCCAAGATGCAGAGGTGACGATCGCCGCCGCGCACCAGATCGACGTGCCCGAACAGTGGTTCGGCGATGACATCCAGCCGCGGCGCGGGGAACCGGAAACCGCGTACGAGTCGAGCGACGTCAAGATCGACGCGTCGTACGTCACGCCGGCGGAGAACCACAACCCGCTCGAGCCGTCGGTGACGGTCGCCGAGTGGCGTGACGGCGATCTGATCGTGCACGATTCCACGCAGTGGGTGCGCGGAACGCGCGCCGCCCTCGCCAAGCACTTCGCGCTCGACGAAGAGCGCGTGCACGTGATCGCCCCGTTTCTGGGCGGCGGTTTCGGCTGCAAGGGGTTCTTCTGGCCGCACGCGGCGATCGCCGCGATGGCCGCCAAGCTCACGAACCGTCCGGTGAAGCTCGTCCTGACGCGCGAGCAGATGTTCACGTCGTGCGGGCGCCGCAGCGAGACGCACCAGCACATCCGTGTCGGAGCGGCGCGCGACGGCAGGCTGCAGGCGGTGCTGCATGACGTTCTGAGCGAGTCGTCGCGCGTCGGAACGTTCGTCGAGGCTGCGGGCGGCGTCACCACGATGCTGTTCGACATCCCGAACATTGCGGTCACGCATCGCGTGGCACGGCTCGACGTCCCGACCCCCACGGCGATGCGCGCTCCCGGCGAAGCGCCGGGGTCGTACGCGCTGGGCAGCGCGCTCGACGAGCTCGCGTACGCGTGCGGCATCGATCCGCTCGACGTGCTGCGCCGCAACCACGCGAACACGGATCCGGCGAGCGGCCTGCCGTTCTCGTCGAAGCATTTGCTCGCGTGCTACGAACGAGGCGCCGAGGCATTCGGGTGGAGCTCGCGAACGCCCGCGCCGCGTTCGATGCGAGCGGGCACCGAGCTCATCGGCTGGGGCGTCGCGACCGCGACGTATCCGGCGATGCGTGCGCCGGCCGAAGCGCGCGTGACGATCGGAACCGGCGGCACGATCGACGTCGCAAGCGCGACGCACGATCTCGGGACCGGGATGTACACGATCCTCGCGCAGATCGCGGCCGACACGCTGGGCGTCGATCCGAGCGCGGTGAACGTGCGCATCGGCGACTCGACGTTCCCCAACGCGCCGGTCGCAGGCGGCTCGATGAGCTCCGCGAGCGTCGGTCCGGCGGTGCAGGATGCCGCGCTGCGCGCGTACCGCGAAGCAGTCTCGCTCGCGACGTCGTCCGATTCGCCGCTGCATGGGCTGTCGCCGGATGCGATCGAAGCGCATGACGGCACGCTGCGCGCGAAGGCCGATCCGTCGCGCGCGATCGCGTACGCAGACGTCGCGCAGCTCGCGGAGACGGGAACGATCGAGGCGCTCGGCACGTCCGCGCCGGGCGACGAAGGCGAACGGTTCTCGTTCCACTCGTTCGGCGCGCAGTTCGTCGAAGTGCGGTACGATGAAGAGCTCGCGCGGCTGCGGGTCTCGCGCGCGCTCGGCGTGTTCGACTGCGGCCGCATCCTCAACGCCAAGACCGCGCGCTCGCAGATGATCGGCGGGATCACGTGGGGGATCGGGATGGCGCTGTTCGAGGAAACCGTGCGCGACGACCGTGCGGGCGCCGTGGTCACGAACAACCTCGCCGACTATCACATGCCCGTCAACGCCGACATCCCGGACATCGAGGTGCTTTTCGTCGAGGAGCCGGATTTGCGGTTCAACCCGCTCGGCGTGCGCGGCGTCGGCGAGATCGGCATCACCGGGGTGGCTGCCGCCATCGCGAACGCGGTGTACCACGCGACCGGCGTGCGCGTGCGCGACTTGCCGATCGTTCCGGAGAAATTGCTCGGTTCGGCCGCCGCGGTGTAGGCGGCTTGCGCATCGACCGCGTGCGAACGGTCGTCC
The DNA here is from genome assembly GCA_034666305.1 of Vulcanimicrobiota bacterium. Taxonomy (GTDB): domain Bacteria; phylum Vulcanimicrobiota; class Vulcanimicrobiia; order Vulcanimicrobiales; family Vulcanimicrobiaceae; genus Vulcanimicrobium. Next base: position 560 of record JAXDMA010000339.1, on the reverse strand, counting down.
TCGCCGGCGGCCGTTCGCAACGCATGGGTTTCGATAAGCTCGTTGCACCGTTCGCCGGCGAGCCGCTCGCGCGCCGCGTCGCCCGCGCGCTGGCCGAGCTCGATCCGGTCTTCGTCGCGACGCAAGCCGTCGCCGATGTCGTCGCCGATATCTCCGGCGTGCACGTCGTCGTGACGGAGCCGACCGCCGGACCCAGTGCGACCCTTGCGCTCGCGCATGCGGCGATTCCGCTCGACATGCATCTTGCGGTGCTCCCCTGCGACCTTCCGTTTCTCGATGCCGCCAGGGTGCGCGCGTTCCTCATCCGTGTCCCGGACGGTACCGATCTGGCATGGCCCGTCGTCGCGAGCGTCCCCGGTCACCCCGTCGTGTGGTCGCCGAATGCACGATCGCGCATCCCGGCGTTACGCGACGACGAGCCTCCCATGCGCGTGCGGGGCGACGCGGCGCTGCGCACGCACGCGCTCGACGAGTCGGACGATGCATACGTTTTCGATGTCGACACGCCCGAAGGCTGGTCGCGCGCCGCCGCGCTTACGCGGTCGCCGCCGCCGCCATGA
>JAXDMA010000338.1:0-5334 GCA_034666305.1 Vulcanimicrobiota bacterium | reverse complement strand
GAAGACCTGCGCGCCGCCGCGGACGCGATCGCGCACACCGCGGAGGAGCCGGTGGATTCCGCCACGTCGGCGCGGATGAAGGAACGGCTGCTCGCCCGGGTGCGCTCGGATGCCGCGGCCGGAACCGTCGTGCCGCGCCGCATCGCAGCCGCGTATCCGGCCTGGCTGTGGGGCACGGGCCTCGCCGCCGCGGCGGCGATCGTGTTCTCGCTGGTCACGGTCGTCGCCGACATCAACGTGCGCGGCGACCTCGCCGCCGCCCAGCGCCGCACCGCCACGCTGCAAACGCAGCTCGCTCAGAACGAGAAAACCTCCGCGCGCGACCGCCAGGCGCTCGCCGACCTGCTGGCACCGGATGCGCGGCGCTACCTGGTCGCGGACGGCTCGGTGATCCTGCGCCGCGACCGGCTGTACTTCGCGCTCTCGAAGCTGGCGCCGCCGCCCAAGGGCCACGTGTACCAGGCGTGGACCGCCGTGAAGGGCACCACCACCATGGTCCCCGGGCCGACGTTCGTGCCGAATCCGGGCGGCGTCACCGTGGTCCCGTTGCCGGTCGACGGGACGCGGGTCGGGGTCGTGGCCGTCAGCGTCGAACCGGAGGGCGGAAGCAAGGCGCCCACGTCGACGCCGACCTTCGTCCGCCCGCTGACCTGACGCCCCGACCGAACGAGAGACTCTGCTCGAACCCGTCACCCGCGCGGCGCGCCGCGAAGCCATCAGCTACGCCGCGCGCCGTCCGTACGACAACGTCTTCCTCCACTGGGTGCTCGAGGGCGGCCACGGCCCCGGCACGCCCGACGACATCGTACTCAGCCGCGACGCACGTGGCCGCGTGAACGGGCTCGCCTATTTCGGCGCGCAGCTCGCGATCGCCGCGGATGACGGCCGCGCGCTGGATGCGATCGCGATCGAGACGCGCAAGCACCGCGGCCTGCGCAGTTTCGTGGGACCCAAGGACACCGTCGACGGCCTGTGGGCGCGGGTGGAGCGCTGGCACCCCCAGCCGATCATCGTGCGCGACACGCAGCCGCTCTACGCGCTCTCGCCGGAGAACTTGCCGGCCGGAACCGATCCCGGGATACGCCGCGCACGTCCCGGTGACGCCGACCTCATCGCCGACAACAGCGCGCGCATGATCCTGGGTGAGCTCGGTTACGATCCGCGCACGAACCGCGCGGGCTTTCTCGCGGCGGTGCGCCGCTCGATCGGGCAAGGGCTGTGGTGGGTCTGGATCGTCGACGGCGTGCTGCGCTTTCAGCTCAACGTCGGCCCGCGCAGCGCCGCGACGGCGCAGCTGCAAGGCGTGTGGACGCCGCCCGAACAACGCGGCAGAGGCTACGCGAAACTGGCGCTCGGCGCGATCGCGCGTCAGCTGTTCACCACGGAGGCGACGCTCTCGCTCTACGTCAACGATTTCAACGCGTCGGCGATCGCGCTGTACGAACGGCTCGGCTTCGACCGCGCCGGCACGTTCGCGACGTACTTGTTTCCATGAGGCGGCTCGCATTCGCGCTGGATGCGCTGGCGATCGTTCTGGCGTGGATCGCCGCGGCCGCGCCGTTCCCGGCGGCGTGGGTGGAGCACGCGTATGCGAACGGCACGTTCGCAGCGCTGAACCGCGCGCTCGTGCCGCTCACGGATCGAGTGCCGATCGCGTTGGGCGACGTGGAAGGCGCCGCGGCGCTGATCGCGCTCGTCATGTGGTGGGTGCGCGCGATCCGCCGTGCGCCGCCCGGCCGCAAGCGGCGCACGGTGCTCGCGCTCGTCGCGCACACGGCCGGCTTCGTCGCGCTGGCAATCGTGGTGTTCGAACTGGCGTGGGGGATCAACTACCGCCGCCCGACCGTCGCGGCGCGCGTGCAGTACACCGAGGCGCTCGTGACCGACGATGCCGTCGCGCGCTTCAGCGAACGCATCGTCGACACGCTCAACGAAAACGTCGGCGCCGCGCATCGTGAAACGCTCGACCGCGCCAAGCTGCGTGCGGCGTTCGAGCCGCTCGTGCGGCGCCTTGGTGACGAGTGGGACGTCTCGGTCGGCCTTCCCAAGACGACGATCTTGCAGCCGTATTACGACGCGGCAGGCATCGGCGGGCAATACTCGCCGTTCTCGTTCGAGACGCTGCTCAACGCATCGTTTCTGCCCGTCGAGGTTCCCCGCGCGCTGGCGCATGAATGGGCGCACGTCGTCGGGTTCACCAACGAGGGCGACGCGAACTACATCGGCACGCTGGCGTGTCTGCGCTCGAACGATCCGCTGATCCGCTACTCCGGCGCGTACTGGACCTACGGCGAGCTGCCCGAGTCACAGCGCCGGCGCCTGCGGCTCGATCCCCGCGTGAACGAGGACTTTCGTCTGGGCCGCGAGCGCTTCTTGCGCCACTACAAGCCGCAGATTTTCGCGATCCAGTGGCGATTCTACGACCGTTACCTGCGCAGCAGCGGCGTATCGGGCGGCGTCGCATCGTACGGCCAGTTCCTCAAGCTGCTGGTCGGCACGCAACTTGACGATCAGGGTCTGCCGAAAACGCGCCTCTAAGCAAATGCGGGCGTGAGGCGGCGCGCGTTTTCGGTGGTGATCGCGTGCAGCGCCGCTTCGTCCAGGCCGAGCGCGCGCAGGCCTTGCAGCTCGCCCGCGTACGCGTACGGAATGTTCGGGTAGTCCGTGCCGTAGACGATCTGGCGCGGGGCGCGCTCGACGTCCGCGCGCGCGACGTGCGGACGCATCGGCGACCCGTGCGCGAACGCCATCGTGGTGTCCAGAAACAGTCGCGGCTCGCGCTGCATCAGCTCGATGTAGCGCTGCTGGTCCGGCGCGCCGAAGTGCGCGACGACGACGCGCAGCGTGGGATGCGCGCCGAGCACGCGCGCGATGCGCGCGGGGGCGTCGTTCGTCTCGTTCGACCACGGTATGTGGCCCGCGTGCACCAGCACGAAGCCGTCGTACTCGGCGACGGCGTCGAGCGCGCCTGCGAGCCGGGGATCGTCGAGCTCGAATCCTTGGACGTCCTCGTGTACCTTCACGCCCGCGCAGCCCGCGCGCAGTGCGGCGCGCATGTCGCCCGCCGGATCGGGATCGTCCACGTGCACGGTGCCCAGCGGTACCGCGCCGGCGCCGAGCTCGCGCGCCGTGTCCGTGAGCCACGTATTGAGCTCGCCCGCGATCCCCGGCTTGTGAGCGTACGAGCAAAACGCAAACCGCTCGACGCCGTGCTCGCGCAAGACGCGCGCGACGTCGTGCGGATCGGTCGGATGCTCCAGCACCCACGGCGAGTGCGCTGCGAACCAGCGCCGGATCGCCGCGAACAGGCGCGGCGGATGCAGGTGCGTGTGGACGTCGATCATAGCGCAACCGTCGACTCAGGGGCGCGGATCACCTGGCATCATGCAGACTCCAACCGACGTCACGCGTACCGCATCCGTCCATTGGGAGGGCGACGTCGCGCGCGGCAAAGGCACCGTCACCGCCGAGAGCGGTTTCGTCACGGCGGACTATTCCTTCGGCACTCGTTTCAGCGGCGACCCGGGCACCAATCCCGAGGAGTTGCTCGCCGCGGCGCACGCAGCGTGCTTCACGATGGCGATGAGCCTGGCGCTCACCCGGGAAGGCCATCCGCCGGCGTCGATCGACACCAAGGCTGCCGTGCACCTCCACCGCGACGACCAAGGCGTTTCGATCCCGCGCATCAACCTGACGACGACCGTCAAAGCGGCCGGCATCGATGCAGACGAGTTCCAGCGCCTTGCAAAGGGCGCGAAGGAAAATTGCCCCATCAGCCGCGCGCTGCACGCCGTGGAGATCGAGCTCGACGCCCGACTCAATCCTTAACCTTCCGTACGGTCGGATCGCCAGGACAACGCCGGGGGAGGGCGCACCTCCCCAGGTCATGCAAATCGCTACCGCCAAGCAGCGGGTTCCTCGTTGGGCAACGTTCGCGGGTCTCGCCGTCGTGCACCTCGGCGCCCTGTGCGCGTTCATCCCGGGCACGTTTCACTGGAGCGCGCTCATCGTGCTGCTCGTGCTGTATTACACCACGGGCGCATGGGGCATCTGCCTCGGGTATCACCGCCTGCTCACGCATCGCAGCCTCAAGCTCGCGAAACCGTTAGAATATGCGGCGGCGATTCTCGGTACGTTGGCGCTGCAAGGCGGCCCGATCGATTGGATCTCGACGCACCGTGCGCACCACGCGCACACCGACAAAGAGGGCGATCCGCACGACATCCACCGCGGCTTGATGTGGAGCCACTTCGAATGGCTCTACAAGCCCAACGACGCGATGCTCTCACCGGCCGAGCAGATCCGTCTCGCACCGGACCTCGCGAACGACAAGTTCTATCAGTTCCTCGAGAACTCGTACCTGTGGTGGACGATCGCGCTGGGCGCGGTGCTGCTCGCCGTCGGCGGCGTGTCGTGGCTGATCTGGGGCGTCTTCGTGCGCATCGTGGTCACCTATCACATCACGTGGCTGGTCAACAGCGCGGCGCATCACAGCGGCTATCAAAGCTTCCGCACCGGCGACAAGTCGACCAACAACTGGTGGGTCGCGTTTCTCGCATGGGGCGAGGGCTGGCACAACAACCACCACGCGTTCCCGTTCAGCGCGCGCCACGGCCTGCGCTGGTTCGAGATCGACTTCACCTGGTGGACGATCAAGTTCCTCGCGTGGATGAAGCTCGCGCGCGACATCAAGCTGCCCACGCCGCAAATGATGCAGCGCATGCAGCTCCAGCCGCGACGAACGCAGAGCGAAACGTAAAAAGAGCCCGGCGACAAACCGCCGGGCTCTTTTTCTTCTGTTGGCGGGAACGTGTCGGAATCGAACCGACCAGCCGCCTTGCGACGGCCTCCACGGTTTTGAAGACCGGGCGAGCCACCAGACCCGTACGCTCCCATCGCGGGGCTCGGTACGGGTTTAGCACTCAGGCTGGAGGTCCTTGGCGCATCGCGGCTTCGCGCGCCGCATCAATTGCCCGGTACAGCGCCTCGTCGCTATCCAACGGACACGGGCAGCCACTCGAATCTTCGCCGGTACAACCGCCGCGGCCGTGGCACGCGAGCTGATGTGAACAGAGGCAAGCGATGTCGTAGGAGATCAGGTGCGCCTTCCTTGGCGAAACAACATGAATTGAAGGGGCGTCCGAGAGCCGCGGACACGATCATACCATCGTGGCGTGACGAAGCGTATCCTCAGAATTGGGAATGGCGCCGCGAACGAGCCGGCGGCTTCTACTTCATCAGCTGCTGGGTGAAATACGTCATCGCGAGCGCCGTCGTGAAGGACTGCTCGGCGATGTTGGCGCCGGCGCCGTGCCCGCCTTCGATCACCTCGTA
>JAXDMA010000337.1:0-2600 GCA_034666305.1 Vulcanimicrobiota bacterium | reverse complement strand
ACGGAGAACTGGAAGCGTGACAAGACGGAGATCTCGCTGCTGCTCGACCTGTGCGTGTACTTCGCGCAGAACGAGCTGGGCGAACTCGACCGCAACAACGTGCGCGTGCAGATCATCGGCCGCTACGAGCAGCTCCCGCCGGCGTCGAAGGACGCGCTCGACCGGCTCGTCGCGAAGACCGCGCGCAACACCGGCTTGGTGCTCAACCTCGCGGTGAACTACAGCGCGCGCAGCGAGCTGAGCGATGCGATCGCGCGCATGATGCGCGACGTGCAGGCCGGCACGCTCGCGGTCGACGCGATCGAGGACGAGACGCTCGCCACCTACCTGACGACGGCCGGGATGCCCGATCCCGATCTGCTGATCCGCCCGGGCGGCGAATCGCGGTTGTCGAACTTTCTGCTGTACCAAGTCGCGTATGCCGAGCTGGTGCTGCGCGACACGTTCTGGCCCGATTTCACGCGCGACGCGTTCGGCGAAGCGATCGCGGAATACCAGCGCCGGCTCGACGAGCGATGACCACCGCGGCGTCCGCCGCGCCCGCGGCCGCGAAGGAGCCCAATCCGCAGCCGTCGCTGAGCACGCGCCGCGTCCTGATCGGGCTGCTTCTCGCCGTGGTCGGTTTCGCCGCCGTCGCGTGGCTGCCCGCGTTCACCGTGCTCGTGCTGTTTCTCGCGTCGTGCTGCGTGTACGAGTTTGCCGGGTTGTCGGCGCGCAAAGGGCCGTCGATCGAGCTTCCCGTGGCGATGGCGGCCGTGTGGGCGTACATCATCCTGACGCACCTTGGCCTCATCCACCGCTACGAAGGCATCTTGCTCGCGGTCACCGTGGTGATCGCGCTCGCGACGGCGACGTTCACGTCGGAGTCCGGCTACTTCGCGCGCAGCGGCTACACATTGTTGTGCGTGCTCTACATCGGCAAGCTGCTGACGTACTTCATCGCGATCCGGGCGCTGCACGACGGCGCGCTGTGGATGGTCTGGATCATCTTCATCGTCGCGTTCACGGACATCTTCGCCATGCTGGTCGGCACCATGTTCGGCAAGCATCAGCTCAGCAAGCTTTCGCCACACAAGACGGTCGAAGGCGCGGTGGGCGGATTCGTGGCGGCGCTGATCGCGGGCGCGGCGATCGCGCTGGTACCGTGGGTGCACGTCGCATGGTGGCAGGGTGTGGTCGTCGCGGCGATCACGTCGGTCGCGGCGCAAGCGGGCGACCTCGTCGAGAGCGCGCTCAAACGCGACGCGAAGGTGAAGGACGCGGGCTCGCTGATCTCCGGTCACGGCGGCGTGCTCGACCGCTTCGACTCGTTCATCTTCGCCGGCATCGCGTTCTACTTCGCGCTGTACGTGATCGGCGTGATCTCGCAGTACCGGCTGGTCAACTCATGAAGAAACGCGTAGCGATTCTCGGCAGCACCGGGAGCATCGGGCGCCAGGCGCTGGACGTGATCGCGCGCCATCCCGAGCGGTTCGACGTGGTGGGGCTCGCGGCGGGGCGCAATACGACGCTGCTCGCCGAGCAGGTCGCGCGCTTCGGTCCGCGCGTCGTTTCCGACGCGTCCGACGGACCGGCCGGACTGCACGCCGTGGCCTGTGAGTCGGACGCGCAGATCGTGCTTGCCGCCACCGACGGCGCCGTCGCGTTCGACGCGGTGTTCGCCGCGGTCGACCGCGGCATCGACGTCGCCGTCGCGAACAAAGAGCTGATCGTCGCCGCGGGCGAGCTGCTCGTCGCGCACGCGGCGCGCAGCGGCGCGACGCTGCTGCCGGTCGACAGCGAACATTCCGCCATCTTTCAGTGTCTGCAAGGCGCGCCGCGCGAACGCATCGCGGCGATCGTGCTCACCGCGTCCGGCGGCCCGTTCCGCGACCGCACCGCGGAGCAGATCGCGTCGGCCACCGTCGAGGAAGCGCTCGCGCACCCCACGTGGCAGATGGGCGTAAAGAATACGATCGACTCGGCGACGCTCATGAACAAGGGCCTCGAAGTCATCGAAGCGTCGAAGTGGTTCGGCGTGCCGGGCGACCGGGTGCAAGTCGTCATCCATCGCACGTCCGTGGCGCACGGCTTCGTCGTGTTCACGGACGGGAACGTGCTGGGCCAGCTCGCCGCGCCGGACATGCGCCTGCCCATCGGATACGCGCTGGCCTATCCGGACCGGCTCGACGACCGGGCCTCGACCGGCGACCCCATCGAGGCGCTCGGCGGGCCGCCCGGTGCCGACGTGACCGCCTTGACGTTCGAGCGGCCCGACCCCGAGCGGTTCCCGTGCCTGCGGCTGGCGTACGAGGCGCTGGCCATGGGCGGCACCGCCCCGGCCGTCCTCTCAGCCGCAAATGAGGTCGCCGTGGCAGCGTTCGTGGCGGGCGAGATCCGGTTCGGAGACATCCCCGTTTGCATCGAAACGACCCTCCGGCGGGTCGATACTACTGATATCAGCCTGGACGCCGTTCGCGTCGCCGACCGCTTGGCCCGAGACGAGGCCCATGCGTTCGTCGTTCAACGGACAGCCAAGGCTTCACGGAGCACATGAGCCCGCAATCAATCGTCATCTTTCTGCTGATGCTGTCCGTCCTCGTGGTCCTCCACGAATACGG
>JAXDMA010000336.1:0-16892 GCA_034666305.1 Vulcanimicrobiota bacterium | reverse complement strand
GACACGCGCGTATCCCACAGTCAGATGCGCGCGCATGAGTCGGTCATTGTAGATATTTGCAGGATCGTCATCAAAATATGCGGCGAATTCGGCAGCCGTCATGTTGAAGTCGGCTTGGAAATCCGCCATGTCAATTTCCGTCCGCCCGGCCGTGACGGCGCCGGCGTCAGCGTCAAAATACATCGCTGCGACCAGCGGGACCGCGGGAATCCTTCGCCCGCCCGGCGCGATGTAACGAGTGAAGTTCGAAGTGTTCGAGAGGTCAACCACAGCAAACACTCGCCGCGACCCGCCCGGTCGAATTTGAAGCCACTTAGGATGGTCTTCGCGCCGGTACTCTCCCTCTAAATGGAGAGCGCACTTCGCGCGCGCGAGGCTTCCGGGCTTCGCGGGCAAGAGATGAGGACAGTCGAGCCTCGACGCTTCGAGAAAGGCCGGATCGCTGAGCTCTGCTGCTCCCGCGTAACAGCCGACCCCTTTTTGAATGTCGAAATTATTGCGCCAGTTGTTCGCCGGGCCCCCATTCCGAGTCGGCGTCACGCCTGTTCGCGGCATGTAATTTCCGGAGAACAGGCTTAGAACTGATCGAGCATCGGGCATGCTGACCTTCAAATACAGTCTGTCCACCATGTCCTGCAGCAGCCCCACGGGGATTCCCGGCTCAGCGGCAAGCCCCGGAATCTTCGCACCGTAAAATTTTAACGCGAGGAATACCTGGGTCAGCCGTCCTTTGTGGTTAGGGACACTGGCGGCGTACGCGCTGAGTTGAGTCAGCGCATCGGTGTATAGAGCGGCATCGGTCACGGGAATCACGCGAGCGCGCGCATCATCGCTAGATCGCCGATGTACGTCGCCGCGTCAATCTCGCCCCGCGCGTACTGCTGCAGGTTTGTGATCGCCTCGCTGGCGTATTCGCGCGCGGAGCCGTCCTCGCCATGTTGCAACGCCGGAAGGTCGCCGATAGCGTCGACCGCTGTGGCGGGCGGTGGCGCTTCGAAGAGGCTGGGGGCGCGCACGCCACGTGTCACAGCAGACGGCCATTTTGGAGTTACAGCCACGCCGTGACGCGTGCCGATGATGATCACGCGCGAACGGCGCTGCGGTACGCCATGCTCCTCGGCACGAAGCGTTGCCACGTTCAGTTCGTAACCGGCATCCGTGAGGGTCGACTTCACCATCTCGAACACGAGTCCGTTGTTCATGTTAAGGATACCCGTGACATTCTCGAAGACGAAGTAGTCCGGCGCGAGAAGCTCGAGAATAGCCGCATACTGTCGAAACAAATGGTTGCGCTCGTCGTCCATTGTGCGCCGTTTTCCCGCCGTCGAAAACCCCTGACATGGCGGCCCCCCAACGACGACACGCGGTCCGTTGGTAGCGCGAAAACCATCTCGCGCGGTTGCGATGACTTCGGCCAAGACGTGCGCTTCGCGAATGTCGCCGAGCACGGCCGGGGTCGAGAAGTTTGCCTTGTGTGTTTCGATGGAGTGCTTGTCTATGTCGTTGGAGACGACGGGCGTCCACCCAGCCTTAACGAAACCCAATGCCGAGCCACCCGCGCCGCAGAATAAATCAACAAATGAACCAGGGCCCTTGAGGCACATCGCAAGACGGTACGCGAGCAGTGGAGGAACCGCATTTCCGATCTGCCTGTTAACCGAACCCTGTGGACCGCGGAAAACAAACGAGTCTGGAAACGTCTGGAACCGCGCCGCCTCGCGGTGAGATATCATCCGATGCTGGCCACCCGCATAATCGTAGTGGACGAAGCATCCGTTACCCGGTCGATTGAAGTGCGTAGAGATCGTGTAGGACGGTTCATTCGGAAGAAGGCGGCCATAGTACGTCGACCGGCTGCCCTTACCGGCGGCGAAGCTCGTCCGGATTTGCTCCAGTCGCTGCGACGGAACGGTTTCGGGGATATCTTTCCAATTACCGCCCGGCGGAACGCACTCCACCATCCGCAGGTCGAGGTCGCTAAGTCTCGCTGTGGCGTGATTTGGAATCACGTCGCGAATACGAGCGCTACCAAAGCGCCGCTGCCGTAAGCCTGCTCACGGTCGTACGCTCGACGCGAGGGAACGATTCCAGCACCTCGGCCAGTTCGCCCCGGTCCATGCCGTAGGCCTTCGCGACAGCGACCTCGACCTGGTCCAAGGCGGCCAAATCGCCGTTGAGGCAGCGGTCAACGAGTGCGGCAATACGCGAGGCCGCGCGTCCCGAGTTTAGGTCCGGCAGATGGCCCTTACGCACAGCGCCGAGCGAGACATGCGCCGTCGCAAGATTGGCCCGGACCTGGAACTCGAACACAAACGAGTTGATAACGCCGAGAAGAGCCTTCAGGCGCTTTTGATGGCCGTCGCGATAATAGCAGACGTTGAGAGAATTGCCGGCAACCGTCCCTGGGGGCACAATGGTCGCTATGAGTCGACGCCGCTGCGTGGGCCTGGAAACGTCTCGCCATACAATTCGTGCATGGTCGGCGCTCGGCGGGATGCGCGGACCGTTTTTAGCGACGAAGCCGTAGGGGGAGCGCTCCATCGAGTAACGATTGACGAGCCGGCCCTTAATGAATCGGTATTTCCCGCGATTCACGAGGTACGACTCGAATCCGGTTTCGTCGATTTCCCGACCCGCCCAAAGCGAGCCGCGTGCTTCGTCGCCTTCGAGCTCACCGAGACGCGGGAACGCGCGAAGCCGCGAGAAGATTCCTTCCGCCGCAGCTCCCCCATGCATCGGGAGCCGGTGGTCCATGCTTTCGGCGGAGCCCGCGTCGAGACGCACGATGCCGTTCGTCACAGCTTTGCCATCGGCCGTATGCTGGAACACGATTGGCTCGACCGCATGGCCGGCCTCAGCGAATGCCACGAACGCAGCGACGGGCTGATCCACGCCGACGAAGAGTTTCGACTCCGCCGGAAAGAGGTCGATCGTTGCGAAGCGGTACTTTTCGAACATCCATTTGCGAAGCGGCGCCGAAACCTGGTCCGCGAACAAAGTCGCTGGTGACACAACCGCGCAGCTGCCGCCCGGTGCCGTCAGCCGAAACGCAAGTTCGGTGCCGACTCGCGCCAGGTTGGTCCCCCACCCGGAGAACTTCAGCGAAGGCTGAGACAGCGGGTATTGCGCGATTATAAAATCGTCTTGCTCGCGCAGAGCTGCGACGTAAGCAGAGGCCGCCTTCCCAAGGGCAGCAGTTTCACGCCGGTCCGGCTTCAGCCGGTCCCACGGCGGGTTCGTGAATACGATATCGTATGTGCCAAAATGGGCGGGTGCATGGCGGAAGCTGTCGCCGACATGCGCGCTGATGTGCAGGTCTAATCCAAGGCGGGCGCCCACATCTCGAACGCGACGAGCCGCGACCCCGACGGCCGCCTCCTCGTAGTCCCAAAGGCTAACGTCGATTCGGCGACCGCAAAACCTTGTCGCTGCCTCACCGACGAGCCACTCGATGAGTCGCCCATCGCCGCAGAACGGGTCGATCAGGCGAAGTCTTCCGTCGCGCCCAGCGTCGAAAACCTCTAATAACCGCGAGATTAAGCAATCCGCGATAGCGCGAGGCGTGTAGAACTTCCCAGCCGCTTTCGTCGCGAGGGTCTTCTGTTGTGCAACGAATCCCCCGAACGCCATCGCATCGAGTAGATCGAGATGGCTCACGGCGCCGTCCCCGCCGCCGAGGCACATTGCGCTGATTTCATCGTGACCAATGCGTCCCGCCGGCGCTCGCGGAAACGCCTGTTACGGGCGTCTACCTGGCACTTGTCGGAGCAGTACATTGCCGGACTTCCCCGCGATCTTCCATTATTGATGCGGGCCTTGGGAATTCGCGCTCGGCAGTAGGCGCAACGCGGGCGTGGGCTCGCCATTCGGACAAACCCCTACGGCCAATTCGAAGAATATCCCTATGCCCTATTAAAGAATACCCCTACGGGATACCGGATGAATATCCCTATGGGCTCTCAATTAGCTTAGCCGCCCACCATGAGCCGTTCGACGACGTTAAAAGGCCCAATATGCATGTCGAACATTCGGCACACTGAGCCCACGCTACCGGTTAATGATCGGGCTCGCGGCGGTCGGCTAGGCTGATGCGAGCACACACCAATCGTCGCGCGCCATTGTGCCAGCATGTCGGCATTGTGCAGAGCGGGTTCTTACGGCACGTGACGGCTCGACTTATCAGCCAAACTAACTTTGACGGCACGGTCCCAATCGGACCAATGGACACCGACTCTGCCAATTTCATGTTCAAACAGGTTCTGAATCCCAAATTCCTCAAGCGTTTCGCCTGAATCGTAGATGCTCTGCGCAGAGCCATCCCATTGGAGGACCGTGCGGAGCGACGAGAGCTCCAGGACTTCACCATCGAAAAACCGCCCTTCTGTGGCGTTCTCGTCGTGATCGATGTCCGCAATATGCGACGGTCCGCGAGCTTGCAGCGCAGAATTGCTCGCATTTATTTCGGCCCCAATGGAGCCTCTATTCGGATGCCTCATCTCGCTTGTTTGCGCCGACGAAGTTTTTGGGCTTGTCCGCCTGGCGCGCGAGCTCAAAAATGGACAAGGCGCGGCGAGCTCGTCGAATCCATCTGCTGGCACTCCTAGCGCGCGACCACGTACGGCAGCATCGCGTCGAGGCGGCGGTCGGTGATGCCCGAGACGTCGAGCAGCTCGTCGACCGATGCGAACGGGCCGTTCGCCGTACGGAATGCGACGATGCGCTCGGCGAGGCCCGGTCCGATTCCGGGGACCGTTGCCAGCGTTCCGGCATCCGCGGCGTTGATGTCTACCTGAGCGGCGGGCGGAGGTTCGTCGGCACGAGCGTGCCGGTTCGGCCGGCTCCGCGGTGGCCCGTGCGCTCGGCGGCCGGCGCTGTGGCGGGCCGCGCCGCTCGTGTGCGCCAGTGCGGCGAGCGCCGCGCCCCGGACCGGGACGACGATTTCGTCCCCGTCGCGAACGTGCGCCGCCAAGTTCACCGCGGCCAGGTCGGCGCCCGGGCGCGACCCGCCGGCGAGGGCGAGCGCGTCCTTCGCTCGCGCGTCCGCGCGAACCGCGTAGACGCCGGGACGCGCCACCTCGCCCGTGACGTACACCATCGTCTGCGGCGCCGGTGAGGCGCGGGCGTGCCCGGCGTCCGCGTGGGGTGCCGTTTTGGACCAGCCGCTCGCGGCGACCGTGGGCGGCGGGACCGGACGGAGCAGGACGGCCGCACCGACGGCGACCGCCGCGATGGCCGGGATCAGATACTTCACGCCTGTCTATCACGCGCGACGGTCGCTTCGCCAAGGCCTCGGCCGGGTGGCGCCGTAGATTCCGGCTTCAATGTCCGAGGAGAGAACGTACGACTTCCGCACCGTCGAGCGCGCCCTGCAGGAGCGTTGGGAGCGCGACGGCATCTTTGTGGCACGCGACGACGACCCGCGCGAGAAGTATTACGTGCTCGAAATGCTGCCGTACCCGTCGGGCGATCTGCACGTCGGACACGCGAAGAACTACACGCTCGGCGACGCGATCGCGCGCATCCACCGCATGCGCGGCAAGAACGTCGTGCACCCGATGGGCTGGGATGCGTTCGGACTTCCCGCCGAGAACGCGGCGATCCAGCGCGGGATCGATCCGGAAACGTGGACGCGCGAGAACATCGAGAACATGCGCCGCCAGCTGCGGCTGATGGGCACGAGCTACGACTGGACGCGCGAGCTCGCGTCGTGCGATCCGGAATATTACCGCTGGAATCAGTGGTTCTTCATCCGCATGTTCGAGAAGGGGCTCGCGTACAAACGCGAGGCCCCCGTGAACTGGTGTCCCGTCGACCAGACCGTGCTCGCCAACGAGCAGGTCGAGGACGGCAAGTGCTGGCGCTGCGGCGCGTCGGTCGAGCGGCGCAATCTGGCGCAGTGGTTCTACAAGATCACGGACTACGTCGAGCGGCTGCTGGCGGGACTCGACCGGCTCGACGGCTGGCCCGAGCGCATCCGCACGATGCAGCGCAACTGGATCGGCAAGAGCGAAGGCGTTACGTTCTCGTTCGACGTGGAGAACGTCGAGGCGCAGATCGAGGTGTTCACGACGCGCATCGATACGGTGTTCGGCGCGACGTTCGTGGCCGTCGCGCCGGAGCATCCGGTGGTCGAGAAGATCTTTGAGCGCTTTCCCAAATCGCGCCGGCGCGTCGAGGAGTTCGCCGCGACGCTCACGAGCAAGAGCGAGCTCGAGCGCACGCAGCTCATGGAGAAAACCGGCGTGCCCACCGGCGCGTACGCGATCAACCCGCTTTCGCGCGAGCGCGTCCCGATCTGGGTGACGAACTACGTGCTCGCCGAATACGGCACGGGCGCCGTGATGGGCGTGCCGGCGCACGACGAGCGCGACTTCGACTTCGCGAAGAAGCACGCGCTGCCGATCGCGCAGGTGATCACGACGCCGGACGGTTCGCTGCGCGCGCCGCTGCACGAAGCGTACGTGGAAGACGGCAAGCTGATCGCGTCGGGCGAGTACATCGGCATGAAGTCCGCCGCGGCGCGCCGCGCGATCGCGGCGCGGCTCGAAGCGATGGGCCGCGGCAAGACCACGACCAACTACCGCATCCGCGATTGGCTCGTGTCGCGCCAGCGCTACTGGGGCACGCCGATCCCGATGATCGTCTGCCCGGCCGACGGCATCGTGCCGGTACCGGACGACCAGCTCCCGGTGCTGCTGCCGAAGGACGTGCAGTTCACCGGCCAAGGCTCGCCGCTCGCGAACGATCCCGCGTTCATGAACCTGACGTGCCCGAAGTGCGGCGGCGCCGCGAGGCGCGACCCCGACACGATGGACACGTTCGTCGACTCGTCGTGGTACTACGTGCGCTATCTGGACCCGCACAACGCCGTAAAACCGTTCGACGACGCGACCGCGTCGGCGTGGATGCCGGTCGACCAGTACATCGGCGGTGCGGAGCACGCCGTGCTGCACCTGCTCTACGCGCGCTTCTTCTACATGTTCATGATCGACGAAGGCTACGTGCACGGCGACGACGAGCCCTTCACGCGGTTGTTCAACCAGGGCATCCTGCTCTACAACGGCGAGAAGATGTCGAAGTCGCGCGGGAACGTGGTCGGCATCGACGAGACCGTCGACAAGTACGGCGTCGACGCGATGCGCCTGTTCTTGCTCAAGGCGGCGCCGCCCGAAGACACGTTGGACTGGACCGACGAGGGGATCATCGGGCGCGTGCGCTTCGTGCAGCGAATTTGGCGCGCGACGGAGCCGTTGACGCAAGCCGCGCGCGCGCTTCCGCTCGACCGGCTGCCCGAACTGCGCGGCGACGCGCAGCGCGAGCTCGTGCGCGCGCTTCACGTGGCGCTGGAGTCGGGTAAGAACGAGACCGAGACGCACCGCTTCCACTACAACGTGACGACGGCGAAGCTCGACGAGCTCATCAACCTGCTCACCGCGGCGCTGCGCGAGCCGGGCGCGCAGGACGATCCGGCGGTGCTCTACACCGTGCACGCGCTGCCGATCGTGCTCGCCCCGTTCGCACCGCACCTCGCCGACGAGCTGTGGTCGCGGCTGGGCTACGACCGCAGCGTCCACCTGGAGCGCTGGATCGAGCCCGATCCGGTGGCACTCGCGGTCGCGGAGATCACGCTGGTGGTACAGGTGAACGGCAAAGTTCGCGCGCGGTTGCAAGCGGCGCCCGGCATCGGCGAGGACGACGCGTTCGCGCTCGCGATGCGCGAGCCGACCGTCACCGCGCAAATCGACGGCAAGCAGGTGCGCAAGCGCATCTTCGTGCCGGACAAGCTGCTCAACATCGTGGCCGCGTGATGACGTACGACGTCCGGCCCGACGACGCGCTGGTGATCGTCGACGTGCAGCACGACTTCCTCCCGGGCGGGGCGCTCGGCGTTGCGGAAGGCGAGCGCATCTTCGCGCCCATCGACGCGCTCGCGCTGCGGTTCGCACGCGTCTACGCGACGCGTGACTGGCACCCGGCCGACCACTCGTCGTACGCGCAGTACGGCGGTCCGTGGCCGGTGCACTGCGTCGCGAACACGCACGGCGCGGCGTTCGATCCGCGGCTCGATCTGGGCAAGGTGGACGTCGTCGTCGACAAAGGCACCGATCGCAAGACCGACGGCTACAGCGGCTTCGCCGCGACCGTCCTCGCCGCGGACTTGCGCGCGCACGGCGTGCACCGCGTGTTCGTGTGCGGGCTCGCGACCGATTACTGCGTGAAAGCCACGGCGCTCGATGCAAAAGCCGCCGGCTTCGACGCTGTGGTGCTCGAAGACGCCGCCGCCGCGGTGAACGTGAACCCCGGCGACGAACAGCGCGCGCTGCAAGAGCTGCGCGACGCGGGCGTGACCGTCGCGCACAGCGGCGACGTCACCGGCGGCGTACGACGCTGACCTACGGCGCGAACGTCGCCGCCGTCGAGCCGCACGGGCTCGACGCGATCGACGCGCGCGAACGGCACGGAAAGCCGAGCGATCTGTTTCGGCTGTGGTTCGCGGCGAACGCCGAGACGGCGACGTTTGCAGTCGGCATCCTCACGACGGCGCTGTTCGGTACGTCGTTCGCCGGTGCGGCGCTCGGGATCGTCGTGGGCAACGCGCTCGCGTACGCGGTCGTCGGGCTGCTGTCGCGCGGCGGGCCGCGCTTCGGTCTGCCGCAAATGGTCGTGTCGCGGCGCGCGTTCGGGCGCGATGGAAACGTGGGACCGGCCGTGCTCGCGTTCCTGGCGGGCGTCGGCTGGTTCGCGATCGACAGCGTGTTCGGCGCGCAAGCGCTCGCGGCGCTGGCGCACGTGACGTATCCGCTCGCGCTCGCGATCGTTCTTGCGGCGCAGATCGCGCTCGCGGTGTACGGGCACAACGCGATCCACGCGTTCGAGCGCTACGCGGGCATCCTGCTCGCGTTCGGCTTCATCGCGATCGCCGCCGGCACGCTCGCGCACGCGCATCTCGGCGCCCCCTTCGATCCGCACGCGCCCGCAGCGGCCGGCGGCGAGATCGGCGGCGTGATCTTCTCCGCGGCGCTCGCGTTCTCGTACGCGATCGGCTGGGGACCGGCCGCATCGGACTACGCGCGGTATTTGCCGGCTTCGAGCCCGCCGCGCGCGATCAGCTGGTGGGCGGCGCTTGGCGGATTCATTCCGTCGACGCTGCTCGAGCTGCTCGGCGCGGCCGCTGTGACGGCCGTGCGCGTGCCGGGGATCGCCGCGGCGACGCCCGCGGGCACGATCCAGCTGCTGTTCGGTGACGGTCCGCTCGCGACCGCGGGTTTGCTCACGGTGCTGCTGGGCACGCTGAGCGCGAACTGCTTGAACCTCTACTCGGGCGCGCTCTCCGCGCTGGTCGCGTGGGATGCGCGGCGGCGGCCCGGCTTCGCACTCGCGACCGGCGCCGCGTTCGCGCTGCTCGCCGTGCTTCTGCTGCTCGCGGCGCGCGCGAACGATCCAACCGCGCGCTACGCGCCGTGGATCGTCGCGACCGCGGCCGTCGCGGTGGGCGCGCTCGTCACGGCGGCGGTGCGGTGGACGCTGGTCCGCTGGCAATCGGCCCTCGCGGTGGGCGTCCTGGGCGGCGGGCTCGCGCTCGCCGGCAGCGATCCGGCGAGCACGGCGCACCTGTACACGAATTTTCTCTCGCTGCTGTCGACCTGGGCCGCGCCCTGGGCCGCCGTGCTGCTCGCGACCCGCGGCACCGCGACCGCGCGCGCCGTCAGCCCAGCCGCCCTCCTCGCCTGGCTGGCCGGGATCGCGGCGTCGCTGCCGTTTTGGCAGCAGTCGTGGTTCACCGGCCCGGTCGCGGCCGCGCATCCTCAGTTAGGCGATATTTCATACTTCGTGTCGTTCGCGGTGGCGTACGCCGTCGCGCGAGGAAGCGGGCGGGCGGCGTCGCACTCCGCCCCATGACACAACCGCTTCTTCGCACCGCGGTCGTCGCCGCTCTCGCGTTCGGCGCGGGACTGGCCGTCGCGCATGCCCCTCAATCCGCGCGCGCCGCAGCAGCGCCCCTCCAGCCGGCGATCATCGACCTCATGGCAATCCAGGCGTCGGATCTCCCGACACCCACTCCCGCGTCGCCGAACTTGCGCAGCAAACTGCTCCTCGCGGCGGACGGCGCGACGGGTCAGATTCAGATCGGCACGGTCGCCAAGCACTATCACGCCGACGCGAACGAGATTCAGATCGTCCTGTCAGGTTCGGGCACCGAGTGGCTCGGCGACAAGCAAGTCGCGCTCAAGCCCGGCACGATGCTGATCATCCCCGCCGGGACGCCGCACGCCGGAACGACGGATCCGAATCTGAAGATCGTCTCGTTCAAGACGCCGCCGCAAGCCGCGACGGACGTGCACCCGGTCCCCTAGCGCAACGCAAGCTCACACCGGCGCCTTGCCGCATGGCTTCGTCTGCACAGACGACGCCATGCGATGCAATCACACAACCGGCGCGACGTCGTGCGGCTGCTCTCGTTCCTCGGTTTCCGCTGCACGAGGCAGAGCGGCCCTCACGATGTGTTTCAGCATCCTGATGGGCGATTGACGTGCGTCCCTAGGCACGCTACCATCTCGGCCGGAACATGTCGTACGATCGCCCGCCACATCAAGATGCTTCCGCTGCGCTTCGAGAGGCTGTTACGCCGGTGAACGAGGTTACGGTAACGATCATGCGCGACCCCGAGTCGGCGGGCTGGTGGCTCGCGAACTTCACGTGGGCGAATCAGTCGTTTACCACCCAAGGCAGGGTCGTGGACGAAGCGCGCTACATGGCGGCCGACCTCCTCAAGCTGCTGGGAGCGGACGAGCACACCGAAGCGACGTTCGTGCTGAACGACGGCGCCACGCTTTCAGAAGTGCTGGCCCACCCGGTCACGCCGTCACTCGTCGAGAAAGAAACGGGGGCGGACACGGCCGCGAGGTCATGACGCCGCGGCGGTCCGTTCCTTTTCTTTGAAGAACTCGTACGTACTGCGCATGCCGTCGACGAGTCCGACCTGGGCTTCCCAGCCCAGTTCGCGCTTGACTTTGGCCGGATCGAAGTACACTTCGCGCGCGTCGCCGGGGCGGCGCTCGGCGCGCGTGATCGGCGCTTCGAAGCCCGTGGCCTCGACCATCGCGCGGTAGATCTCGTTGACCGACGTTCGTTTGCCGGTGCCGATCACGTAGATCTCGCCCGAGCCCGCAGTCAGCGCTGCAACGTTGGCGCGAACGACGTCCGAGACATACACGTAGTCGCGCGTCTGCTCGCCGTCCCAATCGATGCGCACGCCTTGGCGCTGCAGAAACTTCCCGAGGAAGATCGCGATGACGCCGGCTTCGCCGTTGGGATCCTGGCGCGGGCCGTACACGTTGCCGTACCGCAGCGCCGTGTAGTCGAGTCCGTGATCGTTCTTGAAGAACCGCAGGTAGTGCTCCGTCACCATCTTGGTGATGCCGTACGGCGACACCGGACGCTGCGGCGAGGTCTCATCCACCGGCATCGTGTCCACGTCGCCGTACGTCGCGGCGCTCGACGCGAAGATCACCTTGCGCGTCCCCGCCTTGACTGCGCCCTCCAGCACGTTGAGCATCCCGATGACGTTGACGTTCGCGTCCAGCTTCGGATCGCGCGAGCCGATCGCCACGGAATGCTGCGCCGCGTGATGACAGACGATCTCCGGCTTGAATTCCGAGAAAATTCGCTGGATGTCGTCGTCGCGAATGTCCATGTGCACGAACGAGACGCCCTGGGGGATGTTCTCGCGGCGGCCGCCGCCGTGCGACCACAAGCTGTCGACCACCACCACTTCGTGCTTCTCGGCGACGAACGCGTCGACGATGTGTGATCCGATGAACCCGGCTCCGCCGGTGACGACGATACGCATGCGAGCACCCTGGGTTCGGCCTCCCCGGCGGCTCTCCCCTAGCGGCCACGGGCCGCCGCGTGATGGAGCGGTGTGGCCCGCGCTCCCTTGCTGTTGCCCGCCGTTTCGTTCGTCATCGCGATCGTCGCCGACGCGCGCGGACTCGCCGTGCTCGCATGCGTCATCGCGCTCGGTTTGCTTGCGTGCCGCCCCGCGCGCGTTCCGGCCGCGTTCGCGCTCGCCGGTTTGATGTTCGCACGATGGCACGGTCACCCGCCGATGCTCGCCGGCGAGACGCGCACGGCCCGGTTCGCGGGCACGGTGACGGGCGACGTACGCGCGGACGAGAACGGCGCGGCGTTCGCGCTCGCGCTCGATTCGGGCATCGTCGTGCGCGCGCACGTTCGCGATGACGCGATCGTGCCGGGTGAGCACGTCGTGCTGCGCGGGCGGCTCGTGCCGTTCGACGAGGCGCGTAATCCCGGCGAACCGTCGCGGCGCGCGATCGCGCTCGGCGAAGGGCTCGCCGGCGAACTCTCGGGGAATCGCATCGTCGCGCGCGCACCGCCGGATCCGCACGACGCGCGCGCGTGGGCGGCCCGGGCGCGCGCTGCGTTGTCGGCACGGTTGCGCTCGGTGCTGCGCGAGCCCGAAGCGACTGTCGTCGCGGGCGCACTGTGGGGCGAACGCGGAACGCTTCCGCGCGAGCTCCGCGACGACTTCCAGGCGACCGGCACGGTGCACGTCCTGGTCACCGCGGGGCTGCACCTCGGCGTGATCGCGGGCCTGGCGCTGTTCTTGCTGCGGCTGGCGCGCGTGCCACGCATGGCCGCGTGTTTTTCGGCGATTCCTTGCGCCGTCGCCTATGCGTGGCTGAGCGGCGCACACCTGCCGTCGCAGCGCGCGGCGGTGATGGTGTCGATCGCGCTGGTCGCCCACGGCTGCGGCGCACGGCTCGTGTCGTGGAACTCGCTCGCGCTCGCGGCGCTCGTCGTCGCGGCGCTGTGGCCGGCGTCGGTGACCACCGTTTCCTTCGCGCTGTCGTTCTCGTGCGTGAGCGCGATCGCGCTGTTCGCGCGGCCGCTCGGGCGCATGCTCGACGTGTTGGCCATGCCGCATCGCGTGCGCGAAGCACTCGCGCTGACGATCGCAACGCAGATCGGCGTGTGGCCGCTGAGCGCGGCGACATTCGGCGTCGTCGCACCCTATGCGGTGCTGGCGAACGCGGTCGTCGTTCCGGCGACCGGCGTCGCGATGATCGCGGGGCTCGCCGCGATCGCGGTCGCGCACGTGCCGGTGCTGGGCCGATCGGCGGCGACGATCGCGGCGTGGGACGTGGACGCGATGCTGCGCGTCGTCACGGTGGTCGCCGCGCTGCCCGGCGCGCGGCTCTGGGTTGCGCCGCCGCCGGCTCTCGCAATCGTCGCATATGACGCGGTCGCAATCGCGGCAGCGTTCGTGCTTCGCACCAACGTTCGCCTCGCCGTAGCGCTGATCGTCGTCGGGAGTGCCGGCGTGCTCGCGACGACGGTGCGTCTCCCCGACGGAAGGCTAACGATCACGATGCTCGACGTCGGCCAAGGCGACGCGATCGTCGTGCGCACGCCGCGCGGCCACACGATCCTCATCGACAGCGGCGGAAGGCTCGAGCGCGGACCCGGCGCCGACGGCCGCTCCCCGGCGGAGCTCGCCGGCGAACGCATCGTGCTCGCATATCTGAAACGCGCGGGAATCCGCCGCGTCGACCTGCTGGTGAACACGCACCCGCACGGCGACCACGTCGGCGGCTGCGCGCCCATCGTGGAGGCATTGCGCGTCGATGCGATCGCGGATTCAGGTCAGGAGTACGGCGGACGGGCGTTCCGCGATTGCCTCACGGCGGCGCGCGCCCGTCACCTGCAGATGATCTTCGTGCGCAAAGGGATGCAGTATGCGACCGTCGATGGCGTCGCGTTTGACGCGCTCGCGCCGGAAGAACCGCTCCTTGCCGACGGACGGAACGACGTCAACGAAAACTCCGTCGTGCTGCGCATGACGTACACGTGCGGACGATGTACGAGACCCTTCCGGATGCTCTTCACAGGCGATGCCGGAGCGCAAGCCGAGGCGCGCATCCTCGCATCCGGCACAAATGTCGAAGCGGACGTTCTGAAAGTCGGGCACCACGGTTCGGCTTACTCTTCCGCGCCGTCATTCATCGCCGCAGTCCGTCCTGGATACGCGGTTATCAGCGCCGGCCGGCACAACCGCTTCGGGCATCCCGCGCCGTCGACGCTCGCAACGCTGCGAAGCGCCGGAGCAAAAGTATACCGTACCGATATCTGCGGCGCCGTCGTCATCGAACCCGGCCTTGAGGTTCACGCGACGACGATCCTCGGTTGCTAATTCAGAGACGGCCGCGGTGACGCGAGGCATTTGATCGATTTCATCGATGCCTCGACTTGACGCCGCTCTCCGGGGTCCTGGGTAACGAACCACATCATGACATACCGGAACCCGCCGCATGGCGCCTTGATGAAGACGTTCGTCAGGACACCGCCCTGCCGATACTCCCTCGCCCCGATTCCATTGTTCGTCACATTCGTCGTCGTCGTATCGTCAGGGAACCTGAAGTTGTCATTGTTCGTGAGGTCTATCGCGAAGAGACGCCGGTCAGCGACCTGAACGTAGTAGAGGAGATCGTCGTATTTCATGATACCCGGAGCCTCTGATCGTACGAGGCGCCAGTCCTTGGGTAGCGCCACCGAGAGTTCATCGTTGTAAATCGGCCGGTCATACAACGGTATGCCATTTTCGTCGTTACCGGCATCGCCCGCGGTCGCCGGCCCGTACAGCAATCCGAAGACAGTCATCCCAAGCCACAGCCACCGCATAGTACGCATCTGCCGTTAAGGACGGTCGGGCGCATGCGGGTCGACTGAAACCGCGCCGCAGCCTTGCGACAATTTCACGTGCGCCCACATGTGGATCAGGCCGGTCCATTCGGAGGTCGCGGCTCCCGCGACGTGAGCGGCCATGGGGCCGGTGACGAACACCAGCACGGGATGCAAGGGATCGACGACATCGATGCACGTACCGGCGGGCAGCGCTCCCACGATCTTCCCGAGACTGCCCTTATGGAACGATCCATCCGGATTGACGAACTCCAGGGGGGCGCGGTTTCGCAGGAGCCGCGGCTTTAGCATCACGAGTTTCGCAGGCAACACGTTCTCGTCGATGAGATCCGTCGCGCGCAGTAGCGGCAGCGGGCGCAACGACGGCGGTGCGTTCCCGGGCGCCGTAGGGGACGGGGCCGCGACCGCGTTCTGCGCGGTCGGCGGCTCGATGGCATACTGCGCGATCAATGCATGAGCTCGCCGCATCGATCGATCGCGGTTGACTTCGTTGATCGCGGCGAGGAAGCTCTCCGCGGTCTGCTGACCGATCGACGCTTGCGACTTTTCGGTCTGCACGAGCAGCGGCGGCGCACTTGGCGCCGGCGTGGCGTTCGATTGGTTCGGGAAATGATAGCCCGACGAGAACGTCGCCACGTGCACCCACCCGTCGAAGTTCGATGGGGAGAGCTGCGCGAGAACCGCGAGCTTCGCATCGTGCGAAATCGGTTGGTCGCCGTTGAGCGTCGACCATGTGACCCAGTCGCGGTGCACCGTGTCGTCGTTGTAGTAGTCGTTGGTGTAGCCGGCGGTGACGAGATCGATGAACTGCTGGCTCTGGATGAGCGAACGCAGCTGTTTGTCGCCGCCGCGAAGGTCTTCGGCGATCAGAATGTTCAGCAGCCGCGCAGCCGCGGCGCCGGTGGCTTCCGAATCGGTATTCGCATTGAGCAGGCGCGCGGCGATCAGCAGCACGGTACGGCGTTGCGCCGGCGTGTCCGCAACCGCTTGCAGCGCGAGCAATTGCGAGGCGGCCTTTTGCTCGTCGGTATCCGAGCCTTTGAAGGCGCCCATGATCGGCGTGCTCGTGACCAGCCCTTCGAAGGACGTGTTGAACGTGCGCTCCTTGTCGCGCTGCGCGTTCAGCGCGGTGTACACGGAGAGCACGGTCGCGACGATGCTGGCGATAGCGGTCGGAAGAAAATACTGCGAAAAGAACTGCCCCATCCGCGAAAGCCGCGATGGCGGCGCTGGATCGCCCATGCTCGCAGTATAACTAGAACTGCCGAGGCGTACAAGCGGCGTTGCGGAATTTCGGCGCTCAGCCGTTCCAGCGAAGCGTTTCTACGTCGTCGAACAACGGGATGTCGGTGCGCAGCGTGGCGAGCTTCCGAAAGAGCAGCACGAGTTCACGGTCGCGCTGCAATGTCTGAGCGAGCTTCGCGGGGCTCGAGACGTTGACGCTCCAGTCGCGCGCGTTGGCCGGGATTTGTTCGAGGTGCCGATATTTCGCCAGAACGGCCGCGGCTGATTTCGCGCCCCAACCGGGCAATCCGGGAAACCCGTCCGCGGCATCGCCAACCAGCGCCAGATAGTCGGGGATGCTTTCCGGCGAGACGCCGAACTTTGCGACGATCCCCGCTTCGTCGAAGAACGTGCGCGTGCGGCGGTTGAGCTGCACCACGCGCGTACCTCGCACGCACTGCGCCAGATCCTTGTCCGGCGTGCAGATGATCACGCGCTCGACGCGCGGATCGGCGGCGGCGGCAGCCGCCGCCGCGGCTAGCGCGTCGTCGGCTTCGAACTCGACCATGGGCCACACGACGATACCGGCTTCGGCGAGCGCCTCTTCGAGCAGCGGAAATTGGGCCCAGAGAAGGGGGTCGATGCCCTCCCCCGTCTTGTAGCCCGGCCACAGGGGATTGCGGAACGACTCAATGACGTGATCGGTGGCGACGCCGACATGCGTCGCGCCGGCCTGCAGCATGCCGCGGATCGACGCGAGCACGCCACGGACCGCCGCGACCTCCCGGCCCTGATCGTCGAGCGCGGACGGCAGCGTGTAATAATGGCGAAACAGCTCGTACGTGCCGTCGACGACGTGGATGAGCACCATCGGGGTGTTGCCGAGAAAACTATGCAGCTCCCGCCGTCCGCACCGTTTCCGCCCGGCGAAGGACGTCTCGTCA